>NZ_VATP01000028.1:0-252259 GCF_005781125.1 Escherichia sp. E2748 | reverse complement strand
CGAGGTGGCGTATATTACGCATTCCTCTTTCAGAGTCAACCCTGAATTTCAGGTTTTTTCTCTTCAACCGAACCGGCTGTTTGTGTGAAGTGATTCACATCTGCCGTGTCGATGGAGGCGCATTATAGGGAGTCAGCTCAGGAAGACAAGCGGAAAAATGCATTTTTATTTCAACCGCTCATCTTTTAGTCATTACACCGATTTTTGCTGCTTTTTTATCGCTTGCGGCAGGTCTGCCAGGCTATTTAACACCCAATCCGCCGCCGTTTCTGCTTCAGGGGTAATAGGTTTACCCGTACGCACCAGCACTTTTGTTCCCACGTTCGCCGCAGCCGCTGCCTGCATATCTTCTAATTTATCGCCCACCATATAAGAAGCGGCCATATCAATATGCAAATAATCACGTGCCGACAAAAGCATCCCCGGATGTGGTTTGCGGCAGTCGCAGACCTGGCGAAACTCTTCAACACTACCCTGCGGATGATGCGGGCAATAATAGATGCCATCCAGATCAACATCGCGGTCCGCCAGCGACCAGTCCATCCACTCGGTCAGCGTTTCAAACTGTGCTTCAGTAAATTTACCGCGAGCAATGCCAGACTGGTTGGTTACTACCACCAGCGCGAAGCCCATTTTTTTTAGCTCGCGCATAGCGTCAATAACACCGTCGATAAATTCAAAGTTGTCGATCTCATGGACATAGCCGTGATCGACATTAATGGTGCCATCACGGTCAAGAAAAATTGCGGGTACGCTCTTCGCCACCTTTTATAGCTCCTTAATAAGGCATGTGACGCTAGTATCGCATGTTTCGACCAGCAAGAAAGTGCTCTTCGCATAAACCTGATTGATTTAGACGTCTGGATGCCTTAACATCCATTTCATTGACGGCTTTGCCCGTTCCTGGCATTCGAAATGCCACGACTAACTTAATGACGATAATAAATAATCAATGATAAAACTTTCGAATATCACCAAAGTGTTCCACCAGGGCACCCGCACCATCCAGGCGTTGAACAACGTCAGCCTGCATGTGCCAGCTGGACAAATTTATGGCGTTATCGGTGCCTCAGGCGCGGGTAAGAGTACGCTTATACGTTGTGTAAACCTGCTGGAGCGCCCAACCGAGGGTAGCGTGCTGGTCGATGGCCAGGAGCTGACCACGCTGTCAGAATCTGAGTTGACTAAAGCTCGCCGCCAGATTGGTATGATTTTCCAGCATTTTAACCTGCTCTCTTCGCGTACTGTTTTTGGCAACGTGGCTCTGCCGCTGGAGCTGGACAACACGCCGAAAGACGAAATCAAACGTCGCGTGACGGAATTGCTGTCATTGGTTGGTCTTGGTGATAAGCATGATAGCTATCCGTCGAACCTTTCCGGTGGGCAGAAACAGCGTGTGGCGATTGCCCGTGCATTAGCCAGCAATCCCAAAGTATTGCTGTGTGATGAAGCCACCAGCGCGCTGGACCCGGCAACGACACGTTCTATTCTCGAACTGCTGAAAGATATCAACCGCCGTCTGGGTTTGACGATTCTGTTGATCACCCACGAAATGGACGTTGTGAAGCGCATTTGTGATTGCGTGGCGGTCATCAGCAATGGCGAACTGATCGAGCAGGACAAGGTAAGTGAAGTGTTCTCGCATCCGAAAACGCCGCTGGCGCAAAAATTTATTCAGTCGACTCTGCATCTGGATATCCCGGAAGATTATCAGGAACGTCTGCAAGCGGAGCCGTTCACTGACTGCGTGCCGATGCTGCGTCTGGAGTTTACCGGTCAATCGGTCGATGCCCCACTGCTTTCTGAAACCGCGCGTCGTTTCAACGTCAACAACAACATTATTAGCGCGCAGATGGATTACGCCGGTGGCGTTAAGTTCGGCATCATGCTGACTGAAATGCACGGCACACAACAAGATACGCAAGCCGCCATTGCCTGGCTGCAGGAACACCATGTAAAAGTAGAGGTACTGGGTTATGTCTGAGCCGATGATGTGGCTGCTGGTTCGTGGCGTATGGGAAACGCTGGCAATGACCTTCGTATCCGGTTTTTTTGGCTTTGTGATTGGTCTGCCGGTTGGCGTCCTGCTTTATGTCACGCGTCCGGGGCAAATTATTGCTAACGCGAAGCTGTATCGTACCGTTTCTGCGATTGTGAACATTTTCCGTTCCATCCCGTTCATTATCTTGCTGGTATGGATGATTCCGTTTACCCGCGTTATTGTCGGTACATCGATTGGTTTGCAGGCAGCGATTGTTCCGTTAACCGTTGGTGCAGCACCGTTTATTGCCCGAATGGTCGAGAACGCCCTGCTGGAGATCCCAACCGGGTTAATTGAAGCTTCCCGCGCAATGGGTGCCACGCCAATGCAGATCGTCCGTAAGGTGCTGTTACCAGAAGCGTTGCCGGGTCTGGTGAATGCGGCAACCATCACCCTGATTACCCTGGTTGGTTATTCCGCGATGGGTGGTGCAGTCGGTGCCGGTGGGTTGGGTCAGATTGGCTATCAATATGGTTACATCGGCTATAACGCGACTGTCATGAACACGGTACTGGTATTGCTGGTCATTCTGGTTTATTTAATTCAGTTCGCAGGCGACCGCATCGTCCGGGCTGTCACTCGCAAGTAACGTTCAACACAACATAAATAATTGAAGAAGGAATAAGGTATGGCGTTCAAATTCAAAACCTTTGCGGCAGTGGGAGCCCTGATTGGATCACTGGCACTGGTAGGCTGCGGTCAGGATGAAAAAGATCCAAACCACATTAAAGTCGGCGTGATTGTTGGTGCCGAACAACAGGTTGCAGAAGTCGCGCAGAAAGTTGCGAAAGACAAATATGGCCTGGACGTTGAGCTGGTAACCTTCAACGACTATGTTCTGCCAAACGAAGCATTGAGCAAAGGCGATATCGACGCCAACGCCTTCCAGCACAAACCGTATCTTGATCAGCAACTGAAAGATCGTGGCTACAAACTGGTCGCAGTAGGCAACACTTTTGTTTATCCAATTGCTGGCTACTCCAAGAAGATCAAATCACTGGATGAATTGCAGGATGGTTCGCAGGTTGCCGTGCCAAACGACCCAACTAACCTTGGCCGTTCTCTGCTGCTGCTGCAAAAAGTGGGCTTGATCAAACTGAAAGATGGCGTTGGCCTGCTGCCGACCGTTCTTGATGTTGTTGAGAACCCAAAAAATCTGAAAATTGTTGAGCTGGAAGCACCGCAACTGCCTCGCTCTCTGGACGACGCGCAAATCGCTCTGGCAGTTATCAATACCACCTATGCCAGCCAGATTGGCCTGACTCCAGCGAAAGACGGTATCTTTGTCGAAGATAAAGACTCCCCGTACGTAAACCTGATCGTGACGCGTGAAGATAACAAAGACGCCGAGAACGTGAAGAAATTCGTCCAGGCCTATCAGTCTGACGAAGTTTACGAAGCAGCAAACAAAGTGTTTAACGGCGGCGCTGTTAAAGGCTGGTAATTTTTAGGCTGTTTCCACAATTTGTAATATCATTCAGGACGGGCGCTTGCCCGTCTTGTCATTTTTACAAGCTCCTGATTCAATATTGACGTTTTGATCATACATTGAGGAAATACTATGCGTGCTTTACCGATCTGTTTAGTAGCACTCATGCTAAGCGGCTGTTCCATGTTAAGCAGATCCCCTGTCGAACCCGTTCAAAGCACTGCACCCCAGCCGAAAGCGGAGCCAGCAAAACCGAAAGCGCCGCGCGCCACACCGGTCCGAATTTATACCAATGCAGAAGAATTAGTCGGCAAACCGTTCCGCGATCTCGGTGAAGTCAGTGGCGACTCTTGCCAGGCCTCTAATCAGGACTCTCCGCCAAGCATTCCAACCGCGCGTAAGCGGATGCAAATCAACGCCTCTAAAATGAAAGCCAATGCGGTATTACTGCATAGCTGCGAAGTCACCAGCGGTACGCCAGGCTGCTATCGTCAGGCTGTATGTATCGGTTCTGCGCTTAACATTACGGCGAAATGAGCAGTTTCCAGTTCGAGCAAATAGGCGTTATTCGCTCGCCCTATAAAGAAAAATTCGCCGTTCCGCGCCAGCCAGGTCTGGTAAAAAGCGCCAACGGCGAACTGCATCTCATTGCTCCCTACAACCAGGCCGACGCCGTGCGCGGCCTGGAAGCGTTCAGCCATTTATGGATCCTTTTCGTCTTTCATCAAACGATGGAAGGCGGCTGGCGCCCAACTGTGCGTCCGCCTCGTCTTGGTGGTAATGCCAGAATGGGCGTTTTCGCCACACGCTCTACTTTCCGTCCTAATCCGATTGGTATGTCGCTGGTAGAGCTGAAAGAGGTTGTTTGCCATAAAGACAGCGTGATTCTGAAGCTTGGCAGTCTGGATCTGGTCGATGGGACGCCAGTGGTGGATATCAAACCGTATCTCCCCTTTGCCGAATCGCTTCCCGATGCCAGCGCCAGCTATGCGCAAAATGCGCCAGCGGCAGAAATGGCGGTGAGCTTTACCGCAGAGGTCGAAAAGCAGCTTTTGACACTGGAGAAGCGTTATCCGCAGTTAACGCTGTTTATCCGCGAAGTACTGGCGCAGGACCCGCGCCCGGCCTATCGTAAAGGTGAGGAAACGGGCAAAACCTATGCCGTCTGGCTGCATGATTTTAACGTTCGCTGGCGCGTCACCGACGCAGGTTTTGAAGTCTTTGCGCTGGAACCGCGTTAAATTCACGCCCTTCTCTTTTGACATTTCTTTTGCACTGGTAAACTAAATCACTTTTTTTGTCCCAGGCTCGCCTTGAGCCTGTTCTACCTTCCAACTGGAACCGTAACAACATGCGTACTAGCCAATACCTGCTCTCCACTCTCAAGGAGACACCTGCCGACGCCGAGGTGATCAGCCATCAGCTGATGCTGCGCGCCGGGATGATCCGCAAGCTGGCCTCCGGGTTATATACCTGGCTGCCGACCGGCGTGCGCGTTCTGAAAAAAGTCGAAAACATCGTGCGTGAAGAGATGAACAACGCCGGTGCGATCGAGGTGTCGATGCCGGTGGTTCAGCCAGCCGATTTGTGGCAAGAGAGTGGTCGTTGGGAACAGTACGGTCCGGAACTGCTGCGTTTTGTTGACCGTGGCGAGCGTCCGTTCGTACTCGGCCCAACTCATGAAGAAGTTATCACTGACCTGATTCGTAACGAGCTTAGCTCTTACAAACAGCTGCCGCTGAACTTCTATCAGATCCAGACCAAGTTCCGCGATGAAGTGCGTCCGCGTTTCGGCGTCATGCGTTCCCGCGAATTCCTGATGAAAGATGCTTACTCTTTCCATACTTCTCAGGAATCCCTGCAGGAAACCTACGATGCAATGTATGCGGCCTACAGCAAAATCTTCAGCCGCATGGGGCTGGATTTCCGCGCCGTACAGGCCGACACCGGTTCTATCGGCGGTAGCGCCTCTCACGAATTCCAGGTGCTGGCGCAGAGCGGTGAAGACGATGTGGTCTTCTCCGACACCTCTGACTATGCAGCGAACATTGAACTGGCAGAAGCTATCGCGCCGAAAGAACCGCGCGCTGCTGCTACCCAGGAGATGACGCTGGTTGATACGCCGAACGCGAAAACCATCGCGGAACTGGTTGAACAGTTCAATCTGCCGATTGAGAAAACGGTTAAGACTCTGCTGGTTAAAGCGGTTGAAGGCAGTAGCTTCCCGCTGGTTGCGCTGCTGGTGCGCGGTGATCACGAGCTGAACGAAGTTAAAGCAGAAAAACTGCCGCAGGTTGCCAGCCCGCTGACTTTCGCGACCGAAGAAGAAATTCGTGCCGTGGTTAAAGCCGGTCCGGGTTCACTGGGTCCGGTAAACATGCCGATTCCGGTGGTGATTGACCGTACCGTTGCGGCGATGAGTGATTTCGCTGCTGGTGCTAACATCGATGGTAAACACTACTTCGGTATCAACTGGGATCGCGATGTCGCTACCCCGGAAATTGCGGATATCCGCAACGTGGTGGCGGGCGATCCAAGCCCGGATGGTCAGGGTACGCTGCTGATCAAACGTGGTATCGAAGTCGGTCACATCTTCCAGCTGGGTACCAAGTACTCCGAAGCACTGAAAGCCTCCGTACAGGGTGAAGATGGCCGTAACCAAATCCTGACAATGGGTTGCTACGGTATCGGGGTAACGCGTGTGGTAGCTGCGGCGATTGAGCAGAACTACGACGAACGCGGCATCGTATGGCCTGACGCTATCGCGCCGTTCCAGGTGGCGATTCTGCCGATGAACATGCACAAATCCTTCCGCGTACAAGAGCTTGCTGAGAAACTGTACAGCGAACTGCGTGCACAAGGTATCGAAGTGCTGCTGGATGACCGCAAAGAGCGTCCGGGCGTGATGTTTGCTGATATGGAACTGATCGGTATTCCGCACACTATTGTGCTGGGCGACCGTAACCTCGACAACGACGATATCGAATATAAATATCGTCGCAACGGCGAGAAACAGTTAATTAAGACTGGTGACATCGTCGATTATCTGGTGAAACAGATTAAAGGCTGATGCCAGAAAGGGTCCTGAATTTCAGGGCCCTTTTTTACATGGATTGTATAAAATGGATAAACTAAAGGCGTACTGCCGCCAGCTTCTCCCCTGCTTTCTTTTACTTTCGGCCTGTACCGTTGATATCAGCCAGCCAGACTCCTCTGCCACAGCGGTAGATGCCGAGGCAAAAACATGGGCAGTTAAATTCCAGCATCAAAGCTCTTTCACCGAACAATCAATAAAAGAAATAACGGAACCAGATCTCAAACCCGGCGATTTGCTTTTCTCCTCAAGTCTGGGGGTAACCTCATTTGGGATCCGCGTTTTCAGCACTTCCTCTGTGAGTCACGTTGCAATCTATCTGGGTGATAATAACGTTGCAGAAGCGACAGGCGATGGCGTCCAGATTGTTTCCCTTAAAAAAGCGATGAAGCACAGTGATAAGCTTTTCGTTTTACGAGTCCCGGACCTTACCCCGCAGCAAGCCACAGAAATCACCGCGTTCGCCAACAAAATCAAAGATAGCGGGTATAACTATCGCGGCATTGTCGAGTTCATTCCATTTATGGTGACCCGCCAGGTGTGCTCACTGAATCCTTTTTCCGAGGATTTTCGCCAACAGTGCGTCAGCGGCCTGGCGAAAGCGCAGTTAAGCAGTGTGGGCGAAGGAGACAAAAAGTCGTGGTTTTGTTCGGAATTTGTCACTGATGCATTTGCCAAATCCGGGCATCCGCTTACGCTGGCGCAGTCAGGTTGGATTAGCCCTGCTGATCTGATGCATATGCGTACTGGTGATGTCTCTGCGTTTAAGCCAGAAACGCAGTTACAGTATGTTGGGCACCTGAAGCCTGGGATTTATATTAAAGCGAGTCGCTTCGTTGGGCTGACTCGGTGATAAAAGCCGGAGAATGCTCCGGCGTTCAATTACTGCCCCAAACTACTGCAATCCTTGTTCGGGTAAAATTTACCCGCCGTATCGGGCGCTAATAATTTGGTCGGCGCACCGGTATCCGGATTAACCTCCAGCGTAAAGTGACCTTCAACTGACAATAACACCGGTTTTTCACTGTTACCACGAGCCGCCAGATAGCCACGCTCCAGCTCTGCGTTATTCGCCACCATAAAACGTTTTCCGGTCGCGCAATCAGTAAAAGTTGCTGCGTCTGCCATATAGAAATACATGCCACGCAGGGTCATCGGCGTCATTGGCATGCTCGATTTTGCCGGTTCCAGCGTGTAGTTGAACTGCGATTCAATGGGATTACCTTCACGATCGAGCATCTCCAGTGCATCCCCTTTCGCTCGATAATATGACTTTTCACCTTTGCTGTCGGTTAATACCAGCTTGTCGGCAGTTCGCGCCCATGTACCGTAGGAGGCAAAGGATGAAGGCTCTTCACGAGCGCCAAGATAGCGTTCGTTCATCACCCAGGTTCCATCTTTTTCGAGGAACAGAGAGGTTTCGATCCCTTCGCAATCGGCACACGGCAGCACGCCGCGCCAACTTTGCGGCATCGGTTTCAGTTCGGCAGCCTGCGCCGGAGAAAGCGTATCGACTTCGGCCCGATTGTTACATCCCATCAGAGTAAAGAGGCTGATTACAGCCATCGCTGTCACTATCGCTTTTCTCACCATCCATTCCTTCTTTTTACTCCCGACCGCTGCGCACTTTGCCGCGCATCGCCTTCACGCTTGATTTTTGTGCCTTCGATGCCAGCCTGCGCTCTTTTGATGCGCGGGTGGGCCGCGTGGGTCGTCGGGCTTTTTGTTCTGTTGTTAATTCTTTAATCACTGCCACCAACCGGGCCAGCGCCGCTTCGCGGTTGAGCTCCTGACTACGGTATTCCTGCGCCTTAATGACAATCACGCCATCGCTGCTGATTAAATGATGGCTGGCGGCGAGCAGGCGCTCTTTGTAATACTCTGGCAGGCTGGACGCCCGAATGTCAAAACGCAGATGAATGGCCGTTGAGGTCTTATTGACATGCTGCCCACCCGCGCCCTGTGCACGAATAGCAGTGATCTCAAGCTCGTCATCGGGGATAGCAACATGTCGGGAAATCACAATCATGAAGGTTGTTGCCAGGCGGTTAAGTTCACTTCCAGATTATTCTTATCATCCGATAACCAGATCACGCCATCCTGAATCGTTGCCTGCAGCGTCATGGTACGATCGGCAAAGGCACTCACTTTCGCCAGCTGCTCGTCGTCCAGATACCAGACGGAAAGATTGGCAAACTGCGCACATTTGCTCTGATTTTGCTGCCACCAGATTTGCGCCGCCCGACTATTATAGGCAAACAGCGCCACTTCTGCGGCCTGGGTGCAGGCTTTCTTAATCCGTCGCTCATCCGGCAGCCCCAGTTCAATCCACAAATCAATGCCCAGGTGATCGTTACGCAGCCACGCTTCCGGCTCATCATCGGCACACAAACCTCGGGTAAATTGCAGACGTTCATCAGCATATTTCAGCCACGCCAGCAGGCGCAGCATCATGCGCTCCTGGGTTTCTGAAGGATGGCGCGCCAGCGTCAGAGAGGCATCGAGAAACTGGTTGCGGTCGAGATCGGCCACATTAACCGTCGCTTTATAAATTGTCGCTTTAAGCGCCATAAGAAAACTCCTTTCGAATCAGGAGGCCATTGTAACGGAATACGTGCAGTTGCGGCGCTGATATTGCAGAAATGAGTGTGGTATAGTCACCTTGCGAAACAGAGTTTATCTTCGTAGGCTTAGACTTGCATCCACGGTTAAGTCAGAGTGCTGACAGGAGGGCATGTGGAAAAATATTGTGAGTTAATACGCAAGCGGTACGCGGAAATCGCCAGCGGAGACTTAGGATACGTTCCGGACGCGCTGGGCTGCGTTTTGAAAGTGCTGAATGAAATGGCTGCCGACGACGCCCTTTCTGAGGCTGTCAGGGAAAAAGCAGCATACGCTGCGGCAAACTTACTGGTGAGCGATTATGTCAATGAATGATACGTATCAACCAATCAATTGTGATGATTACGATAATCTTGAGCTCGCCTGCCAGCATCATTTAATGCTGACACTTGAGCTGAAAGATGGCGAAAAATTGCAGGCGAAGGCCAGCGATTTAGTCTCCCGCAAAAATGTGGAGTATCTGGTCGTCGAGGCCGCTGGCGAAACCCGCGAGCTACGTCTGGATAAAATTACCAGCTTTAGCCACCCGGAAATCGGTACGGTGGTAGTGAGCGAGTCCTGATTGACTTTCGCCGGATGCGACGTTTGAAGCGTCTTATCCGGCTTTCACTTAACTAAGCGTTTTCTGCCAGACAAAACTTACGCCCTTCTCACCTTCAGCCACACCTTCTTGCGTCACAAATACCCCTGCCGCCGCAATCAGCGTTTCGCCATAAAACAGCAGCGGCGTGGTGTCACGCAGCCACGGCGGTACGCCCAATTCCTGCCAGATTTTCTTTAGCTTACGCCCGCCGTTGCGCCCGACAATATGTAGCAATCCTGGCGCTTTAAAACGCACGCTGACCGCTTCGTCTGCACGTGGAGGGCGAATTTCCCCGCCCGCAGTAAGCTGCACGCAGCCTAGCCCCGCCGGTAATTCCAGCGGCTGTTGCCACGCCTGCCACGGTACAATGGTTTCGCTTTGCCCGGCGACGGATTTAATCCACCACAATTGCGACTGATAGCGGCGGATTTCAAACGCGCCAAAACGTAAACAGGGGGAAGCATCTTCCCGCGCCAGCGCCACTTCCTGCCAGATCCGCACCAGCGCGTCGCGGGAAGGCATTGGGGCATTCAGCCCTGCCAGCCAGCGGCGGATAATCGCGGCGCGACGGGCATCACTCATCGCCAGCATTGGCGCAATCTGCAGCGTCCTTTGCGGCGTTTGGCAGTGCGCTAAATCATCCGCCAGCAGTTCATCCAGCAGGCTCTCTTGTTCGGCGCAAAGTGCGGCACTTCGGGCCGTCGCTTCGGCAAAATGTGGCCAACGCTGCTGCAATAACGGCACCACGCGCAGGCGCAGGAAGTTACGATCGTAGGAATCGTCCTGATTACTTTCGTCTTCAATCCAGCGTAAACCATGCGCCAATGCCCACTGCGCCAGTTCTCCCCGCGTACGGGCGAGCAACGGACGGATAAGCCGCGTTCCGGCAAACTCCGAGACTTCCCCCATAGCCGAAAGCCCGGCGGGGCCGCTTCCGCGTTTTAGCGCCAGCAGAAAGGTTTCACATTGATCGTCAAGATGTTGCGCTGTGACCAGCACTTCGCCAGGTAACAAGGTGCGGGCAAATGCCTGATAACGCGCCTGCCGCGCCTGGGCCTCAATGCCTAACCCCTCTTGCGCAAGCTGCACACGCTCAACCACCAGCGGCACCTGCCACTGCTGGCAGATATTTTCACAATGTTTCACCCAGGCATCAGCATTGGCACTTAACCCATGATGCACATGGATAGCGCGCAAAGCGACGCCCGGATTTTCCGCCCGCCACTGCACCAGTTGATGCAGCAGAACGGTAGAGTCAAGCCCGCCGCTAAAGGCCGCCAGAATCTGGCGTGAGGTGAGAAGTTGTGTATTCAGTGTGAGTGTCATGATAGCGCGATTTTACAGTAGCGATGCCCGGCACGTTACCGGGCAAATGCAGTAATGACAAGCCTTACTGCTCATACAGTTCCAGCGGCAGTCCGTCAGGGTCGTTAAAGAACGTGAAGCGTTTTTGCGTGTATGGATCGACACGTATCGCTTCACATTTCACGTTATTGCTTTCCAGGTGCGCCACTGCCGTATCGATATCATCAACGCTAAAAGCCAGATGGCGCAGGCCGCAGGCTTCCGGTCGACTGGGTCGTTGCGGCGGAAACGGAAATGAGAAAAGCTCAATCACGTACTGCCCGTTAAGTGCCAAATCCCCTTTCCACGAATCTCGCGCTTCACGATAGACTTCGCTTTGCAGCGTGAAGCCGAGAATGTCGCAGTAAAAAGCTTTGCTCACCGCATAATCCGTCGCAATAATCGCAATATGGTGAACCTGTTTTAACCCCAACATAGAATCTCCTGCATTGATATGATACGCACGTGCATCGCTATATATTGATAATACGCACAAATTACAGGAAAGATGAATCAGACATTTACACTGACTTTAAAACAACATCTCAAACGCCTGTAATAGCGGTTGAGATGCGGTTTGGTGAAGCGCTTTGCGGGAGATTACTCTGCGCTATTCTTGCTAACACTCTCGGCAATGCGGCGCAAATATTCGTTATTCTTAAACGCTATCATAATTAATTCGAAAGTCATACGACAGCTTATAAGACCAATGACGGTATAAGCTAACCCTAAAATAATGTTTCCGCTAAATATGGAGAAGACGCCGCCTATCAGTGTCAGCACCATAGCCAGCCAGTAAAAAAACACCAGAACACGCGGCATAAGAAGATGATCAAATCCTAAAATTGCTTTCATATTTTATCCTTAAAAATTCTATGAGATTGATAAATTTATATTATTTTTGACCACTGTGTATATTGGTATATGCCTCCGAAATCGGAGTTATCAACAGGAGTTCAAGAATTTTATGGCAGGAGAAAACGAAAGTAAGATTATCTAAATGTAATTTATAATATGACTAAATAAACTACATAGAAAAAAAGGCCACCGAAGTGACCCTTTTTCAGAA
The DNA here is from genome assembly GCF_005781125.1 of Escherichia sp. E2748. Taxonomy (NCBI): domain Bacteria; kingdom Pseudomonadati; phylum Pseudomonadota; class Gammaproteobacteria; order Enterobacterales; family Enterobacteriaceae; genus Escherichia; species Escherichia sp. E2748. The sequence goes on along the minus strand of NZ_VATP01000028.1, from coordinate 240,077 downwards.
CTTTTGCGAATTACGCGTAACCGTAGCTCATCAGGCGCTGATAACGACGATTTTTTAAATCTTCAGTGCTTAACACGTCGAGATCGGCCAGATCCGCCAGCAGTTGCGCTTTCAAAGACGCCGCCATCGCTTCCGGGTTACGGTGAGCGCCGCCCAGCGGTTCCGGGATGATGGAGTCGATCAGTTTCAGTTCTTTCAGGCGCGGAGCGATGATACCCATCGCTTCAGCCGCTAGCGGCGCTTTGTCGGCGCTCTTCCACAGAATGGACGCACAACCTTCCGGCGAGATAACGGAATAGGTGCTGTATTGCAGCATATTCACTTTATCGCCCACGCCAATCGCCAGCGCGCCGCCAGAACCACCTTCACCGATAACGGTACAAATAGTCGGTACACTAAGGCGAGACATTTCACGCAGGTTGCGTGCAATGGCTTCAGACTGACCACGTTCTTCTGCGCCCACGCCCGGATAAGCTCCAGGAGTGTCGATAAAGGTGATGATTGGCATCTTAAAGCGTTCAGCCATTTGCATCAGACGCAGAGCTTTGCGGTAACCTTCTGGTGCTGGCATACCAAAGTTACGGCGAATTTTTTCTTTGGTTTCACGACCTTTCTGATGACCAATGATCATCACCGGACGACCGTCAAGACGTGCGATACCACCGACGATAGCTTTGTCATCTGCATACGCACGATCACCAGCCAGTTCGTCAAATTCATCAAATGCCAGGCGAACGTAATCCAGGGTATAAGGGCGCTGTGGATGGCGTGCCAGTTGGGCAATCTGCCATGCGCCGAGATCGGCGAAGATTTTACGTGTCAGTTCTACGCTTTTTTCACGCAGACGATGCACTTCTTCATCGATGTTAATATCCAGTTTCTCGTCCTGACGGCTAACCGCAGTCAGAGAATCGATTTTCGCTTCCAGCTCTGCAATCGGCTGTTCAAAATCAAGGAAATTCAGACTCATAGTATTCCTGTATTAGTCAAACTCCAGTTCCACCTGCTCCGAACCAATGAGGCCACGGAGATCGTTTAACAAACGATCGCTCGGAGAGACACGCCACGTCGCGCCAAAACGCAACCGCGCGCGTGCATCCGCCCTCTGATAGTAGAGATGTACTGGAATTGTCCCAGAGCGGTGGGGTTCCAGAGACTGACGGAGTCGGTTTAAAAGCTGGTCATCAATTTGCCTGTCCGTCAGCGAGATAGCAAGCCCGCGAGCATATTTTTCCCGGGCTTCGTCAATATCCATCACTTCGCGAGCGGTCATTTTAAGCCCACCGCTGAAGTCATCAAAGCTGACCTGTCCGCTGACGATAAGTATGCGGTCTTTTTCCAGCAATTGCTGGTATTTATCCAGGGCGTCTGTAAACAACATCACTTCCAGGCGCCCGGAACGGTCATCCAGCGTGCAGATACCGATACGATTGCCGCGCTTGGTGACCATAACCCGCGCGGCAACAACGAGCCCCGCAGCCGTGGTGACTTTACCACGTTCTGTCGGGTGCATGTCTTTCAGCCTTACGCCTCCGACATAACGCTCAATCTCTTTTAAATACTGATTGATGGGGTGGCCCGTCAGGTACAGCCCCAACGTTTCACGTTCCCCATCTAACACCACCTGCTCCGGCCAAGGCTGGCAGCTGGCGTAGGATTGTTCAATTTGTTCCGGCTCTTCGGCCAGCACGCCGAACATATCGGCCTGACCGATGGCTTCCGCTTTCGCGTGTTGATCTGCCGCTTTTAACGCATCGCCCAGCGAGTTCATCAGCGCCGCGCGGTGTGGACCCAGACGGTCAAACGCCCCGGACATGATCAGTTTTTCCAGCACTCGCCGGTTTAACTTTTTGGTGTCGGTACGGGCGCAGAGATCAAACAGTTCGCGGAAGTAGCCGCCTTTATTACGGGCTTCGATGATGGCCTCAATCGGACCTTCACCTACCCCTTTGATCGCGCCAATACCATACACGATTTCGCCGTCGTCGTTGACGTGGAAATGGTAAAGACCGGAGTTTATATCTGGTGGCAGGATTTTCAGCCCCATCCGCCAGCACTCATCCACCAGGCCCACCACCTTCTCGGTATTATCCATATCGGCGGTCATTACCGCCGCCATAAACTCTGCCGGATAGTGCGCTTTCAGCCATAACGTTTGATATGACACCAAAGCATAGGCCGCAGAGTGCGATTTGTTAAATCCATAACCGGCGAATTTCTCCACCAGGTCGAAGATTTTCATCGCCAGTTCGGCGTTGATCCCGTTCTTTTCTGCACCTTCAGCAAATACAGAACGCTGCTTAGCCATCTCTTCCGGCTTTTTCTTACCCATCGCACGACGCAGCATATCCGCGCCACCAAGGGTATAACCAGAAAGCACCTGGGCAATCTGCATGACCTGTTCCTGATACAGGATGATGCCGTAGGTTGGCTCCAGTACCGGTTTCAGGCTTTCATGCTGCCACTGCACGTCCGGGTAGGAAATCTCTTCGCGACCATGTTTACGGTCGATAAAGTTATCCACCATCCCTGATTGCAACGGGCCGGGGCGGAACAGTGCCACCAGTGCGATCATATCTTCGAAGCAGTCAGGTTGCAGACGCTTGATCAGGTCTTTCATGCCGCGCGATTCAAGCTGGAATACCGCCGTGGTTTCCGAGCGTTGCAGCATGTCGAAGCTTTTCTTATCATCCAGCGGGATCGCGGCGATATCCAGCGGCGGCTCGCCATTCTTCGTTCGCCGCTTGTTGATCATCTCCAGCGCCCAGTTGATGATGGTGAGCGTACGCAAACCGAGGAAGTCGAACTTCACCAGCCCGGCGTATTCAACGTCGCTTTTATCAAACTGGGTGACCGGATGTTTGCCCTCTTCATCGCAATAAAGTGGCGCAAAATCAGTAATTTTTGTCGGCGCGATAACCACCCCACCGGCGTGCTTACCGGCGTTACGGGTGACCCCTTCCAGTTTGCGCGCCATGTCGATCAGCGCCTTAACTTCTTCATCCGCTTCGTAGATTTCCGGCAGCTGTGGCTCAGCTTCAAACGCTTTTGCCAGCGTCATCCCCGGATCGGGCGGGATCAGTTTCGAGATACGGTCGACAAAGCCGTACGGATGCCCCAGCACGCGGCCTACGTCGCGGATCACCGCTTTCGCCGCCATCGTACCGAAGGTGATGATCTGCGATACCGCATCACGACCGTACATGTCTGCCACGTGTTCGATCACCTGATCGCGTTTCTCCATACAGAAGTCAACGTCAAAGTCAGGCATGGAGACACGTTCCGGGTTAAGGAAACGTTCGAACAGCAGGTCAAATTCCAGCGGATCGAGGTCGGTGATTTTCAGCGCGTAGGCCACTAGTGACCCTGCACCGGAGCCACGGCCCGGCCCTACCGGTACGCCGTTATCTTTCGACCACTGGATAAATTCCATAACGATGAGGAAGTAGCCCGGGAAGCCCATCTGGTTGATAACCTGAAGTTCAGTCTCCAGACGCTCGTCATATTCCGGGCGGCGCTTAACACGTTCTTCTTCATCAGGGAATAAAAATGCCAGACGCTCTTCCAGCCCCTCTTTTGCACGCTTGACCAGATAATCTTCAGTACTCATGTCCCCGGTCGGGAACTGCGGCAGGAAGTATTCACCAAGACGCACAGTTACGTTACAGCGTTTGGCGATCTCAACGGTGTTGGCAAGGGCTTCGGGGATGTCGGCAAACAGCTCGCACATCTCCTCTTCGCTACGCATATATTGCTGCGGCGAATAGTTACGTGGGCGTTTGGGATCGTCGAGGGTAAAGCCGTCGTGGATCGCGACGCGGATTTCGTGTGCATCAAAGTCGCTGCTGTCGATAAAGCGCACGTCGTTGGTCGCCACGACGGGCAAACCGCGCGCTTCCGCCAGTTCCACCGCCGCGTGCAAATAGCTTTCTTCGTCCGGTCTGCCGGTGCGAATCAGTTCGAGAAAATAGCGATCCGGGAAGTGTTCTTCATAAAACGCGACACACTCGTCCACCAGTGCGCTGTTACCACGCAAAAGACTGCGTCCGACGTCGCCCATGCGCCCGCCGGAAAGAAGGATCAACCCTTCGTTTAATTCGATAAGCCAGTCGCGATCGATGCTCGGTCCGGCGGCACCGTAACCGCGCTGATACGCTTTTGAGATCAGCAACGTCAGATTCTGATAGCCGGTATTGTTCGCCGCCAGCACCGTCAGGTGGGTTAACTCATCACCCAATAAGTCGCACTGGACATTAAAATCCGCCCCGACGATGGGCTTAATCCCTGCGCCATGTCCCGCTCCGTAGAACTTCACCAGACCGCAAAGGTTGGTGAAATCGGTGATCGCCAGCGCAGGCATACCCAACGCCGCCGCCTTTTTTACCAGCGGCGCGGTTTTGGCCAGGCCATCGATCATCGAGTAGTCGCTGTGCACCCGCAGGTGTACGAAACGTGGTTCAGACATCTTCAGATTCCGGTTTACTTAATCTCGACACAAGAATCAGGACGCAAGTCCCAGTGCGCGTTTGACAGGCCCAAAGCTGCGACGATGATGTTCAGTCGCGCCATATTCAGCCAGTTTTTCCAGATGAAAAGCGGTTGGATACCCTTTGTGTTGGGCAAAGCCATATTGTGGATAAACGATGTCCAGCGCCGCCATTTCAGCGTCGCGCGTCACTTTCGCCAGGATAGACGCAGCACTGATTTCCGGTACGCGGCTATCGCCTTTAACTACAGCCATCGACGGCATCGGTAATTTCGGGCAGCGGTTACCATCAACCAACACATATTCCGGCGCAATATGCAGCCCAGCGACGGCACGCTGCATCGCCAGCATGGTCGCGTGTAAAATATTCAGTTCGTCGATTTCATGAGGTTCCGCACGGCCCAGGCTCCAGCTTAACGCTTTCTCTTTGATCTCTTCACAGAGCGCAAGACGACGTTTTTCACTTAGCTTTTTGGAATCATTCAACCCGACAATCGGGCGCGCCGGATCGAGGATCACGGCAGCGGTAACGACCGCGCCAACCAACGGCCCGCGCCCAACTTCATCCACACCTGCAACCAGATTCGTGTGCGGATAGACAAATTCGATCATTGTGCTAACTCCAGAACGGCTTGTGCCGCCTGCTCATCGGCATTGCAGCGGATCTGCTGATGCAACTCGCGGAAGGTGTCGTGCATCGCGTGGCTGGTTTTCCCGTTCGCTAACAGCGGTAACAGCGCCGCAGCCAGTTTTTGCGGCTCACACTCTTCCTGCAATAACTCTTTGACTAACTCTCTGCCCGCCAGCAGATTTGGCAGCGAGACATAATCAGTTTTCACCAGTCGCTTCGCCAGCCAGAAGGTGAAAGGCTTCATGCGATATCCCACCACCATCGGGCATTTCGCCAGCATGCACTCCAGTGCAGCCGTACCCGATGCCAATAGCGCCGCATCGCTGGCGACCATCGCCTCACGGCCCATTCCATCCAGCATATGAACCGACAGGTCTGGCGCGACTTCAGCTTTGATGCGTTCAAACTGCTCACGGCGTTTGGCATTTACCAGCGGCACCACGATCTCCAGATCAGGGTACGTCTGGCGCAAAAGCTGGGCAGTTTTCAGGAAATCGGCGCTAAGCATCTCAACTTCCGCGCCACGACTTCCCGGCAACAGCGCCAGACAGTGGGCATCGTGAGGGATCCCCAGCACATCACGCGCGGCGTTTTTATCTGGATCTAACGGCATGGCATCAGCCATGGTGTGACCGATAAAACGGCACGGCACGTTATATTTGTCATAAAACGCTTTTTCGAAAGGCAGAAATGCGAGCACCAGATCGGTGGCTCTGCCTATTTTGAAAACGCGTTTCTGTCGCCACGCCCAGACGGACGGACTGACATAATGAATGGTTTTGATACCCTGCTTTTTAAGGTTACCTTCAAGGGTAATATTGAAGTCAGGCGCATCAATACCGACAAAAACATCTGGCTTCAGTTCGCCAAAACGCTTTGTCAGATCGGCACGAATATGCAGTAAGCGACGCAGACGCCCGAGCACTTCAACAATGCCCATCACCGCCAGCTCTTCCATTTCGTACCAGGCTTCGCAACCTTCGGCTTGCATTCGTGGCCCGGCAACACCAACAAAGCGGGCATTGGGCACACGTTCTTTCAGAGCACGGATTAAACCGGCCCCCAGGATATCGCCGGAGGTTTCTCCGGCGACCAGGGCAATCGTTAATGGACGCTGTTCAGTCATTAACGAATCAGACCGCGCGTTGAGCGTGCAAAGAAATCGGTAAACGCTTTCACTTCCGGATATGTTTCCGCCAGTTCAGCAATTTCCGGTTTCACTTCATCGAGCGTTTTACCGCTGCGATAAATCAGCTTATACGCATTGCGGATAGCGGTAATCGCCTCACGGCTGAATCCGCGGCGCTTCAGCCCTTCGATATTGACACCGAACGGTGTTGCATGGTTACCCTGCGCAATGACATAAGGAGGGACGTCCTGCGCCACACCAGAGCAACCGCCTACCATCACGTGCGCACCAATGATGCAGAACTGATGGACTGCGGTCATGCCGCCGATGATCGCGAAGTCGTCTACCGATACGTGACCCGCCAGCGTTGCGTTGTTGGCGAGAATGCAGCGGTTACCTACCGTACAATCGTGCGCAATGTGCGCGTTGATCATCAGTAAGTTGTCGCTGCCCACCTTCGTCAATCCACCGCCCTGGACCGTGCCACGATGAATGGTGACGCTTTCGCGAATGCGGTTACGATCGCCGATTTCCACGCGGGTCGGTTCGCCAGCATATTTCAGATCCTGGTTAACTTCACCGATGGAGGCGAACTGATAAATCTCATTGTCGCGGCCAATTTTAGTATGACCATTCACGACAACGTGAGATTTCAGTACGGTACCCTCACCAATTTCGACATGGGGTCCAACGATACAAAAAGGACCAATGTGGGCGTTAGCGCCAATCGACGCGCCCTCTTCCACAATGGCAGTTGGATGCACAAAGGCGGATTTATCAATCACGTATCAGGCCTCCCGGCTACGAGCACACATCATCGTTGCTTCGCAAACTACTTTACCGTCGACCAGAGCAACCCCTTTAAAACGGGTCAGGCCGCGGCGCGTTTTTTCGAAAGTGACTTCCATGATCATTTGATCGCCAGGCACGACCGGGCGCTTGAAGCGCGCTTCGTCAATACCGGCGAAGTAGTACAGCTCACCCGGTTCCAGTTTTCCTACGCTTTTAAACGCCAGAATACCTGTTGCCTGTGCCATTGCTTCCAGAATCAGCACACCCGGGAAAATCGGTTTTCCAGGGAAATGGCCCTGGAAGAATGGCTCATTGACAGAGACATTTTTTACTGCGCGCAGAAAACGACCTTCTTCAAAATCCAGTACGCGATCCACCAGTAAGAACGGGAAACGGTGCGGCAGAAGTTCTAAAATCTCTTCAATCTGCAGAGTATGAGTGTTAGTAGTCAAGATACTCTTCCTGTCAAAATATAAGAAACGACAATAATAACACGGCCTGCCGCAATCGTAAGAATGAGACAGGCCGTAAAGTTTGGCGAACAAAAGATGGAACGTTAGTCTTGTTGATTAACCTTGCGCTCAAGCGATTTCAGACGCTTGCTCATGTCATCAATGTTCATCACCAGTGCAGCGGTTTTGCGCCAGACTTTGTTGGGTTGCAGCGGAATGCCTGAGGAATAGACGCCTGGTTCAGTGATGGGACGCATCACCATACCCATGCCCGTAACCGTCACTTTATCGCATATTTCCATATGCCCGTTGATTACGCTGGCACCGCCGATCATGCAGTAACGACCAATTTTCAGGCTGCCCGCCATAATGACGCCACCGGCAACCGCCGTATTGTCGCCAATCACGACGTTATGTGCAATCTGGCACTGGTTATCAATGATCACGCCATTGCCAATAACGGTGTCGTCCAGCGCACCGCGATCGATGGTGGTACATGCGCCGATCTCCACGCGATCGCCAATAATTACGCGACCAATCTGCGGGATCTTCACCCAGTTACCACGATCGTTGGCATAGCCAAAGCCGTCTGCGCCTACCACAGTTCCGGATTGGATCAGGCAATTCTGACCAATCTGGATCTCATGGTAAATCGTCACGTTCGCCCAAAGACGCGAACCTGCACCGATTTTGCTGTTTTTACCAACGAAGCAACCGGCGCCGATAACCACGTTATCGCCCAGTTCAACGCCGGACTCAATCACCGCGTTAGCGCCAATTGATACGTTGTTACCCAGCTTCGCCGTCGCGTCGATCACTGCACTCGGTGCAATGTTCTGCGCGGGCTGTGGCGTGGTATCTAAAATTTGCGCCATGCGCGCGTAAGTCAGGTAGGGATTCTTCACTACCAGCGCGGCACTTTTCGCGAAAGGGAGATCGTCCTGAGTCATGACAACCGCGGACGCCTGGCACAAGCCTAAATGTTCACGGTATTTAGGGTTAACCATGAACGTGATGTGACCTGTTTGTGCAGATTGCATGGACGCAACGCCGGTGATGACGATATCGCCATCACCGTGTAGTTCTGCATCCAACTGCTGCGCTAAATCAGCCAGTCGAATTGAAGGCATTACTTATTTAACCTGTTTCAGTACGTCAGCAGTGATGTCTTTTACATCGCTGCTGTTGTAAGCAACGGCGTTTGCGTCAACAACCAGATCGATGCTCTGGCTGCTGGCAACGGATTTCACAGCAGTCTGGATACGAGTAACCAGTTTACCGCGTTCTTCGTTGGAACGACGTGCGCGATCCTGCTCAAAAGCCTGCGCTTTCTGAGCAAAAGTCTGGCGCTGAGCCATCACGTCTTTTTCCAGCTTAGTGCGATCGCTGCCGGCTTTCATGGACTGCAGCTTTTTCATTTTAGCTTGCAGATCAGTTTCCATACGCTGCAGTTCGCTGGCACGGCCTTTGAACTCATTTTCCAGCGTGTTAGAAACACCGGTTTTCTGTGCTACCTGCTGAAACAGGCTGCCCATATTGACGATTGCAATTTTGTCAGCCGCCTGAGCAGAAGTTGCCAGTGCTAAACCGAGACCTGCCGCTAATAACCACTTTTTCACAATAAACTCCTTACCATCCCATTTGCACCGGAAGGTGCAGTTCTTTGCGTGGCCCGGCGATCTTATCGAGATCGCCTAAAGTCATCGCTACACTACCACTACATTCCTTTGTGGAGAACACTTACCAGGTTTTACCAATGTTAAACTGGAACTGTTCAGCCTTGTCTCCATCGTACTTTTTGAACGGCTGGGCGTAGGAGAACACCAACGGCCCCAATGGGGACATCCATTGTAATGCGATACCCGCAGACATACGGATATTGCTTGGATCACTATAGTCCGGATATCCAGAGTACTGACTTGAATCCCAGTTAGTATCCCAAACGGTACCCATATCCCAGAAGAAGGAGGTACGGACCGAGTTGGCATACTTATCGCTAATGAACGGCGTCGGAGTGATGAGTTCCAGGCTGGCAACCGCCATAGCGTTACCCCCAATTGCATCATCCGATTTACACAGGTCGGTTGCACCGTCCTGAGTTGCACATTCATAATCGTAGTCCGGATTATAATCACTGGCCTGATGCGGGAAGTAAACCGCTTTCGGACCGATGGTATTGGACTGGAAGCCACGCACGGTGCTGGAACCACCTGCATAGAAGTTTTCATAGAACGGCATTTCTTTGCCGCCTAAACCATCACCGTAGCCCCAACGAGTACGACCCAGAACAACCCATTTGTGATCGTCGTCGATCGGCACATAGGTCGCCGTGTCTAACGTCACTTTATAGTATTCGTTATCCGATCCCGGAATGGTCACTTTACCGGTCAGGTTGACACGGGAACCATCCGTCGGGAAGTAACCACGGTCGAGCTTGTTATAGGTCCAACCATAGTTAAACGTGAAGTCGTCCGTTTTGAAGCTGTTATCCTGATCAGAGGTGTTTGGATGCTCACCCATAGAGTAGAGATAACGCCACATCGCAACCTGCGGCTGCATGTTGGACAGGGAGTTATGGACATAACCCAAACCCGCACGTAGCGAGTTATATTCGTTGATCGGGAAGCCCAACGTCACGTCTGTACCATAACTCTTGTTGGTATAGTCGGACAGGTCAGCGTCATCTGCCTGGAAGTCATTATAGAAGACACGACCGCCAAGGCTTACACCATCTACAGTGAAGTACGGGTTGGTTACCGACAATTCAGCATAGGTCTGGTAATCGTTTTTGGTCCCGTTGATACCAACAGCATAACCGGTACCTAACCAGTTATCCTGCTGCACGCCAGCCTGGAAGCTCACACCACTTTCAGTACCGTAACCGATACCAAAGTTGAAGCTACCGGTGTTGCGCTCTTTTACCTTGTAGACCACGTCAACCTGGTCCGGGCTACCCGGAACACGTTGAGTATCGGTATCAACCGTTTCAAAGAAGCCCAGACGATTCAGGCGTTCTTTACCCTGATCGACCAGATCGCTGCCTAACCAGGCACCTTCCATCTGGCGCATTTCTCGGCGCAGGACGGCATCTTTCGAGGTGTCGTTACCTTCAAAACGGATCTTACGTACGTAGAAACGGTTACCCGCATCAACGTTCACACGTAATTTAACGGTTTTGTCGGCGTCGTTGATTTCAGGCATCGACTGAACGCGCGGATAGGCATAACCGTAGCGACCGAGAAGTTTTTTAATGTCATCTTCCATTTTGGTCACTTTGGTGCCGTTATACAGCTCACCCGGCTCGATCTTAGTCAACTGTTCGATTTCCGCAGAGTGCCCGGCAAGGTTACCGCTCACTTCAACGCCAGAGAGTTTGTACTGATCGCCTTCGGTGATGTTTACCGTGACGTAGATACCTTTTTTATCTGGAGTCAGACTGACCTGGGTAGAGTCGATGTTGAAACGGGCATAACCGCGATCCAGATAGTAACTGCGCAGGGTTTCAAGGTCGCCCGCCAGTTTCTGTTTCTGATATTTACGATCGCCTACCACGTTCCACCACGGCACTTCGTCACGCAGCTGGAAATGAGAGATCAGTTCGTCGGTGGTGAAAGCATGGTTACCAACAATGTTGATTTGCTGGATTTCAGCTGACACACCTTCCTGGAACACCAGTTTTAGGTCAACACGGTTACGCGGCAGTGGGGTCACGACAGCTTTTACGCTGGCGCTGTATTTACCGACGCTGTAGTAGAAGTCTTCCAGACCTTTCTCGATATCGGCAATGGTGGTGCGATCGAGGGATTCCCCCACTCGCACGCCAGAAGCCTCGAGGTTTTGCTTCAGCATGTCATCTTTCACCGATTTGTTACCGGAGAAAGTGATGCTGGCAATGGTCGGACGTTCTTTTACCTGAACCAGAAGGGTATCACCATCACGAAGGACGCGAACATCCTCAAAGTTGCCGGTAGCAAACAGAGCGCGAATGGTATTACTGATATCTTCATCATTAACCGTGTCGCCTGTGCGCACCGGCATACTGAGGAGGGCCGCACCAACGGCGACACGCTGAAGGCCTTCGAAATGAATGTCTTTCACTACGAACTCTTCAGCACCGTATACGGTGGCGCTGCTAAACAGCAGCGACGCTATGAGCAACTTTTTCATCGCCATCGTTATTATGCGTTCTTCCTAACTAACTCTCATAACCGAGAGAAATCATTGAAAAGTGCAAGCCCCATTAACAGCACCAGCAGAATCGAGCCAATGCGATAACAAAAGTCTTGAACCCGCTCGGATACCGGTCCGCCCTTGATCTTTTCGATCGCAAGGAACAGCAGATGCCCCCCGTCAAGTACGGGCAACGGAAACAGGTTAATTATCCCTAAGTTCACGCTAATAAGCGCAAGGAACGGCAGGTAATAAACAACCCCGAGTTCCGCTGTCATCCCAGCCCCCTTGGCGATAGAGATCGGCCCACTGAGGTTGTTCAGTTTCACATCACCGGTGATCAATTTTCCCAGCATACTGACCGTCAGCTTCATCAATTGCCACGTTTTGTCCGTGGCCTCAACGATGGCGTTGAACGGTCCATACTGGCGTACAACTTTATACTCGTCTGGCAAAGGAATGACTTTCGGCTCAATGCCGGCAAAACCAATCGCTTTACCCTTACCCGGTTTGCTCTCCGGGATTAATGTCACAGACAAGGGACTCCCCTGTCTTTCGATATCTAACGCTAACGGTTTATCCGGGTTATCCCGGACAAGCATCACAAACGTCAGCCATTGCGTTAATGGCTGACCATCGACTTTAACGATCCTGTCGCCTGCTTGCAAACCCGCCTTACTTGCCGCTGAGTTTGGTGACACATTTTCCAGTACAGGTTCAATTTGCGGACCACGAGGGCGAATACCCAAAGAAGATACCGGATCTTCCTTATCAGGCTCAAACGCCCAGTTTCGCAAATCAAGCTTTACATCTCGTCGTTGATCGCTGCCAAAAGGTGCCACCGTAAGGGTGGTGCTTTCGTCGCCGATTTTGTCAACCAGTTGTAAGCGCACGGCATCCCAATCAGGCGTTTCGATACCATCTACAGCTTTTAGTTCCGTGCCAGGTACAATTTGTGCTTGTGCGGCAATCGAGTTGGCTGATATTTCACCAACAACCGGGCGAACGCCGGGAACACCAATGATAAAAACCAGCCAGTAAGCAAAGATAGCAAAAATGAAGTTTGCAACCGGACCTGCGGCGATTATCGCTGCACGCTGGCCAACAGTTTTATTGTTGAAGGCATGGTGGCGAAGTTCCGGAACAACCGGTTCTGCGCGTTCATCCAGCATTTTGACATAACCGCCCAGGGGGATCAGGGCGATGACATATTCGGTGCCGAGTTTGTCAGTGCGGCGCCAGAGCGCCTTACCAAAACCTATTGAGAAACGCTCAACGCGAACACCACAGCGCCGGGCAACCCAGAAATGACCAAATTCATGCACGGTGATAAGCACCCCCAGTGCAACAATGAACGAAGCCAAATCCCAGAGAAAACTCAGCATAATACCTTCCGTTAAAGCGTCCTGAATACCAGCAACAACAGGCAAGCAAAGACCGGCACCGCAGCCGTCAGGCTATCAATACGATCTAAAATACCACCGTGTCCTGGAATTAAATGACCGCTGTCCTTAATTCCTGCTTCGCGCTTAAACATGCTCTCAGTTAAGTCGCCGAGCACAGAAGCTAACGCTGCGACAATGGAGCAAATGAGTAAGGTGACGGGTGCGACGTCGAGATTCGCCCACATACCATAACCCCATGAGATTACTGCTGCGGTCGCGAGTCCGCCAATAAAACCTTGCCAGGTTTTACCCGGAGAAACCTTCGGCGCCAGCTTATGTTTGCCAAATAATTTGCCAAACATATATGCCCCTGAGTCAGCTCCCCAGACCAGGATCATGACATAGAGCAGCCATATCGCGCCACTGTAATGATTCTCGTCATAGTGCCAAGCACGTAACGTCAGCATGCCCCAAAAGAAAGGCACAATGGTTAATACACCGAAAATAATGCGTAACGTTTTAGAGTTGCGCCAGATTGCCGCCGAACCGGGGTAAAATAGCACCAATAATAACGCAACACCCCACCAACCAAGTGAAGCCCAAAGTGAGACTTCAACCAGTGGTTGATGAATATTCCGATGATATTCCGGCAATAGAAAAAGCATCAGCGCCAGCAATAACCCGCACAGCACCGCCAGCCATACCCGCTGCGAGCGAGTGGTAAAACCGCTAAGCTGTCCCCATTCCCACGCCGCCAGCATACAAACTACCAGCGTAACAATGGCGAACCCCACCGGCGGCAACAAAAACAGCGCCGCGATGACTACGGGTATTAAAACAAAAGCAGATATCAGGCGATACTTCAGCAAAAGCGACCCCCATCAGGCTGTTTCATCACCGGGCTCGGTGCCGCCGAAACGACGCTCACGATTAGCAAAGGCATTTAACGCCCCTTCAAAGTCTTGTTCATCGAAATCGGGCCAAAGAACATCTGTAAAGTAAAGTTCGGCATAGGCAATTTGCCAAAGCAAAAAGTTACTAATGCGATGCTCCCCCCCAGTCCTAATTACTAAATCTACAGGGGCCAGTTCATGCATACAGACATGCTGGTTAAGCATCTCTTCATCTATCTGATCCGGTTGCAGGTTTCCTTGCTGCACCTTTTCAGCCAGTTGCCTGACTCCCTGGGCAATATCCCAACGTCCACCGTAGTTCGCCGCAATATTTAGCGTCAGACCGGTATTCCCGGCAGTTAACGCTTCAGATTTACGAATACGTTCTTGCAAACGCGAGTTAAAGCGACTGGTATCGCCAATAATACGCAGACGCACGTTATGTCGGTGCAGGCTTTTTACTTCGCTATCAAGCGCCCACACAAACAGTTCCATTAACGCACTGACTTCCTGCGCTGGTCGGTTCCAGTTTTCACTACTAAAGGCATACAGCGTTAACGCCTCAATACCGTTGTTGGCCGCAAAAGAGACAGCCCGGCGGACGGATTTTGCCCCGGCTTTATGCCCAAAGGCACGAATCTTCCCTTGCTTTTTTGCCCAGCGACCATTGCCGTCCATAATGATCGCAACATGGCGACAGCCATGTGCTGGCAATTTTTCGCTAAGTGGTTGAGTAGCAGACAACATCACGCGTTTTTTATTCCCTGACAGGGTTTACGGTACTCAGGAATACTGAAGCCTATACAAAAAAAAGCCGTGTAAAACCACGGCATATCTGACCTTACAAAGCCAACTACTGACGATCAGATGGCGCAGACTATATCACTGAAGCCCTACGCTAACAAATAGCACGACTCTCTGTAGCCGGATTATCCTCAGCTTGCGAGACGCATCACCTCTTTTCTGGCGACCTCACGCGCATTGGCATCAACAGACAACACATCGTCCACACATTGTGGTTCGCGCATATCCATTTTTTCCAGCACGGATAAATTCAACGCGGCGATATCCGTAAAGCGGATTTGTTGCGCAAGAAAGGCTGCAACAGTGATTTCGTTTGCGGCATTCAATGCGGTCGTCGCTGCCTGGCCCTGTTCGAACGCCTTCATCGCCAGTTTCAGGCATGGATAACGCTCATAATCCGGTGCGGCAAATGTCAACGCACTTAATTTGCAAAAATCGAGCGGCTTCACGCCAGAGTTCACGCGATTCGGCCATGCCATGGTGTGGGCAATTGGCGTACGCATGTCGGGTTCGCCCAGTTGCGCCAGAACGCTACCGTCCTGATAACGCACCATCGAGTGAATCACTGACTGCGGGTGAATCAGCACTTCCATCTGGCTGGCGCTGGCGTTAAACAACCAGCGAGCTTCAATGTATTCCAGACCTTTGTTCATCATGGTAGCCGAATCGACAGAAATTTTACGTCCCATCGACCAGTTCGGATGACGGCATGCTTGATCGGGCGTCATTGTTGCCAAATCGCGCAAGGGCGTCTCACGGAAAGGGCCACCAGACCCGGTAAGTAAAATGGACACCACGCCATTTTGCTCAAGGTCAGCGTATCCCAGATTATGCTGAATAGGTTGCGGTAAACTCTGAAAAATGGCGTTGTGTTCGCTATCGACCGGTAATAACTGTGCTTTACTCTGCATTACTGCGTCCATAAACAGACGTCCGCAGGTGACCAGTGATTCTTTGTTTGCCAGCAGGATGGTTTTACCGGCGCGGATCGCGGCAAGGGTAGGTAACAGGCCAGCAGCGCCCACAATCGCCGCCATCACCTGATCAACATCTTCAAGCGCCGCCATATCGCAGGCAGCTTGTTGCCCGCTTAAGACTTCGGTGCGGCTACCCTGTTGCTGTAGCATCGTTTTAAGAAGTTTCGCACTCGCTTCATCGTCCATAACGGCATAGCGGGGAGAGAACTCCAGGCACTGTTCTACCATGCGAGTGACATTTTTGCCTGCCACCAGCGCAACTACGCGGAAGTGTTCGGGATTATGGCGCACCACGTCCAGCGTGCTGCAACCAATCGAGCCGGTCGAGCCCAGAATGGTGAGTTGCTTCATGAAACATCCAGAGTTGAGACAGAATAAAAAGCAAAACGCCGCCAGCCGATCCGCAAGGATCTACTGAGCGGCGTTTTTTGTCGTTCAAGAAATCAGAACTGCATCAGTTCTGCTTCTTTGTCTGCCAGCGCCGCTTCAATTTTCTTGATTGCAGCATCAGTCAGTTTCTGTACATCGTCCTGAGAACGGCGATCGTCGTCTTCGCTGATCTCTTTTTCTTTCAACAGTGCTTTCACTTTGTCGTTCGCATCACGACGCACGTTACGTACTGCAACACGCGCCTGTTCAGCTTCGCCACGAACGATTTTGGTCAGATCTTTACGACGCTCTTCCGTCAGCGGCGGCAGCGGAACACGAATGTCGCTACCCGCAGAGTTCGGGTTCAGGCCGAGATCGGACGCCATAATCGCTTTTTCAACGGCCGGAGACATTGAACGGTCAAACACGTTGATTTTCAGAGTACGGGAATCTTCTACCGTTACGCTTGCCAGCTGACGCAGCGGCGTTGGCGTGCCGTAATATTCCACGACAATGCCATCCAGCAGGCTGGGAGAAGCACGACCCGTGCGTATTTTGCTGATTTGGGTTTTGAACGCTTCAACGCATTTGTCCATGCGTACTTCAGCATCTTTTCTGATATCGCTAATCACGTTACGAATCCTTGAAAACTTGTCTCAGTCAGACCAGACAGTCACACACAGTGGAAGTGTGCTAAGTATAGCCCTGATTAAACATATTACGGGTAATTGTCTGGATTATTAGGCTATTTTATTTGCCATTTTGGCCCCGGGCAGTGCTCGCCATCCTCACGTACTTATGTACGCTCCGGTTGCTGCGCGCTGGCCGTGACCAGACTGCCTGCAACAATAACGCCTTATAACCAGACTTACGCCCCCGCGATACTTATGCGGAATCTTACCCTTATTTATCCATCACGGGAATTATTCCGTGATTAATGTTCCTTCTTTTTCACCCATTACCACACGGCGCAGTGCACCCGGTTTGTTCATGTTGAAAACACGAATCGGTAATTTGTGGTCACGAGCCAGCGTAAAGGCCGCCAGGTCCATGACTTTCAGCTCTTTTTCCAGCACTTCGCTGTAAGTCAGCTGCTCATACATAGTTGCAGTTGGATCTTTCGCTGGATCAGCAGTAAACACACCATCAACTTTGGTCGCTTTCAGCACCACATCGGCTTCAATTTCGATACCACGCAGGCAAGCTGCGGAGTCAGTGGTGAAGAATGGATTACCCGTACCGGCGGAGAGGATCACCACACGGTTGTTACGCAACAGGCTGATTGCTTCTGCCCAGCTGTAACTGTCGCACACGCCATTCAACGGAATAGCGGACATCAGACGAGCGTTCACATAGGCGCGGTGCAGTGCATCACGCATTGCCAGACCGTTCATTACGGTAGCCAGCATCCCCATGTGGTCGCCCACAACGCGGTTCATACCCGCTTTCGCCAGACCAGCGCCACGG
Organism: Escherichia sp. E2748; assembly: GCF_005781125.1. Taxonomy (NCBI): domain Bacteria; kingdom Pseudomonadati; phylum Pseudomonadota; class Gammaproteobacteria; order Enterobacterales; family Enterobacteriaceae; genus Escherichia; species Escherichia sp. E2748. The sequence continues at coordinate 222,522 of NZ_VATP01000028.1, read as the reverse complement.
AACAGGTTACCCCCACCAATCACCACACCAACCTGAATACCTAGTTCAACCAGCTCTTTAATTTCCTGAGCCATGCGATCCAGTATGCTTGCATCAATACCGAAGCCTTCCGTGCCCTGCAGAGCTTCGCCACTCAACTTAAGCAGAATGCGTTTATAGACGGGTTTTGCATTGGTAGCCATGTTTCTTTCCTGAGACTGTCAACGATTGAAATGAATTAATACTAGCGACATTGTACGTCGCTTTTCAGCGCAGCCCCATAAGGGTTAGCTGAATTTACAAGATGGGCGCAAAAAGAAGCCGCCCTCAGGCGGCTCCTTTTCGATAATTAAGACTGCTTGGACATCGCAGCAACTTCTGCTGCAAAGTCAGTCTCAACTTTCTCGATGCCTTCACCTACTTCGAAGCGGATGAAGCCAGTCACTTCAGCGTTATGCTCTTTCAGCAGCTGACCAACAGTTTTTGCCGGTTCCATAACGAACGGCTGACCGGTCAGAGAAACTTCGCCGGTGAATTTCTTCATGCGGCCTTCAACCATTTTCTCTGCGATTTCTTTCGGCTTACCAGACTGCATCGCGATGTCCAGCTGTACCTGGTATTCTTTCTCTACCACTTCAGCGGATACGTCTTCTGGTTTGATGAATTCTGGTTTGCTTGCAGCAACGTGCATAGCGATGTGTTTAACCAGCTCTTCGTCAGCGCCTTTAGCAGCAACCAGAACGCCGATACGTGCACCGTGCTGATAAGAACCCAGAACGTCGCCTTCCAGCGCAGCAACGCGGCGAATGTTGATGTTTTCACCAATTTTCGCTACCAGCGCAACACGTTCTTCTTCGAACTGTGCTTTCAGAACTTCAACGTCAGTGATTTTGCCAGCTACAGCTGCGTCCAGAACTTTGTCTGCGAACGCCTGGAAACCAGCGTCTTTCGCTACGAAGTCAGTCTGGCAGTTAACTTCCAGAATGATGCCGTAGTTGCCGTCGATTTTGGTTTTGATCACGCCGTCAGCAGCAACGTTGCCTGCTTTTTTCGCTGCTTTAATAGCACCGGACTTACGCATGTTTTCGATTGCCAGCTCGATGTCGCCGTTAGCTTCAGTCAGTGCTTTTTTGCAATCCATCATGCCTGCGCCAGTACGCTCACGCAGCTCTTTTACCAGGGATGCGGTAATTTCAGCCATTCTAAAATCCTCGGAGATGTGATCTGCCCGGCGTTAAACCGCACAGATATAAAAGTGAAAAAGGGGGCCATATGCAGGCCCCCTAACCAAACGTGTACTACCTGGTCTATAAGGGCTCTCCCCCCTTCATATTTCGCGCCGCAGATGCGTTGTCTTCGCTCGCTCATCCCGGTCACTTACTGATGTAAGCTCCCGGGAATTCTCGAGCTTGCCGCCTTTCTGCAACTCGAACTATTTTGGGGGAGTTATCAAGCCTTATTACTCAGCTTCTACGAAGCTTTCTTCCGCCTGGGAAGCCAGATCCTGAGAACGGCCTTCACGTACGGTTGCAGCAACAGCGCCCAGGTACAGGGTCACAGCACGGATTGCGTCGTCGTTACCCGGGATAACGAAGTCAACACCGTCCGGATCAGAGTTGGTATCAACGATAGCAAATACCGGAATACCCAGGTTGTTTGCTTCTTTGATAGCAATGTGTTCGTGGTCAGCATCGATTACAAACAGAGCGTCCGGCAGACCGCCCATGTCTTTGATACCGCCCAGGCTGTTTTCCAGTTTCTCCAGCTCACGAGTGCGCATCAGCGCTTCTTTCTTGGTCAGCTTTTCGAAAGTACCGTCCTGAGACTGAGTTTCCAGGTCTTTCAGACGTTTGATGGACTGACGAACGGTTTTCCAGTTAGTCAGCATACCGCCCAGCCAGCGATGGTTCACGAAGAACTGGTCGCAGCTCAGAGCAGCGTCTTTCACCGCTTCGCTTGCAGCGCGTTTAGTACCAACGAAAAGGATTTTACCTTTGCGAGAAGCAATCTTGTTCAGTTCAGCCAGAGCTTCGTTGAACATCGGTACAGTTTTCTCAAGGTTGATGATGTGAACTTTGTTACGCGCACCGAAGATGAACGGCTTCATTTTCGGGTTCCAGTAACGGGTCTGGTGACCGAAGTGAACACCAGCCTTGAGCATGTCGCGCATGGAAACAGTTGCCATGATTAAAACCTCTATATAAAAGTTGGGGTTATGCCTCCACGTATCCCATATTACCGACCCCAAAGGGCACCCCGGAATATGTGCCGATACGTGTGTGTTGTTACACAAAGTGAGATTGTCGCTTCCGTCCAGTCTGTGTATACGAAATGGATCGGAAGTCCGGCGCGCTTTATACCACAAATACGTTGCGGACACCAATAATTGTTGGCGCTGTGTACAGCACCAGACGATGAATTTTCTATTATAGAAAACGTTCAGTGGCACGTTTGGCGAAATTCAGAATGATTCTCAATTTGCCCGGGTGTGATACCATTGACAGCACTTACATATATATTGTCGGTATCACCGACGCTGATGGACAGAATTAATGGCTATCTCAATCAAGACCCCTGAAGATATCGAAAAAATGCGCGTCGCTGGCCGCCTGGCTGCCGAAGTGCTGGAGATGATCGAACCCTATGTTAAACCGGGCGTCAGCACCGGTGAGCTGGATCGCATCTGTAATGATTACATTGTTAATGAACAACACGCGGTTTCTGCCTGCCTCGGCTATCATGGTTATCCGAAATCTGTTTGCATCTCTATTAATGAAGTGGTGTGCCACGGTATTCCGGACGATGCCAAGCTGCTGAAAGATGGCGACATCGTTAACATCGATGTCACCGTTATTAAGGATGGTTTCCACGGCGATACCTCGAAAATGTTTATCGTCGGTAAGCCGACCATCATGGGCGAACGCCTGTGCCGCATCACGCAAGAGAGCCTGTACCTGGCGCTGCGTATGGTGAAACCAGGCATCAATCTGCGCGAAATCGGTGCAGCGATTCAGAAATTTGTCGAAGCAGAAGGCTTCTCTGTCGTTCGTGAATATTGCGGGCACGGTATTGGTCGCGGCTTCCATGAAGAACCGCAGGTGCTGCACTATGACTCCCCTGAAACCAACGTCGTGCTGAAACCAGGGATGACATTCACTATCGAGCCAATGGTCAACGCGGGTAAAAAAGAGATCCGCACCATGAAAGATGGCTGGACAGTAAAAACCAAAGATCGCAGCTTGTCTGCACAATACGAGCATACTATTGTGGTGACTGATAACGGCTGCGAAATTCTGACGTTACGCAAGGATGACACCATCCCGGCGATAATCTCGCACGACGAATAAGAGGAAGACAAACGCAAAAATGCCTGATGCGTCCGACCTTCTCCATTTGCAAGGAGTTGTAGGCCGGATAAGGCGTTCACGCCGCATCCGGCATGAACAAAGCGCACTTTGTCAACAATCTGAAGCCGGCGAATGCCGGCTTTTTTAATGTGATAATGTAATCTTATGGGTGGCGCACGATGAATACCCTTCCAGAACAGTACGCAAATACCGCTCTCCCCACCCTGCCCGGTCAACCGCAAAATCCATGCGCCTGGCCCCGTGATGAATTAACTGTCTGTGGGATAAAAGCCCATATCGATATCTTCCAGCGTTGGCTGGGTGATGCCTTTGATAGTGGGATCTCCGCTGAACAATTGATTGAAGCCCGCACTGAATTTATCGACCAGCTCCTGCAACGGTTATGGATTGAAGCAGGATTCAGCCAGATCGCCGATCTGGCGCTGGTTGCCGTCGGTGGTTATGGTCGTGGCGAGCTGCATCCGCTTTCAGACGTCGATTTACTGATCTTAAGCCGTAAAAAACTTCCGGACGATCAGGCACAAAAAGTGGGCGAGCTGTTAACGCTGCTCTGGGATGTGAAGCTGGAAGTCGGTCATAGCGTGCGCACGCTTGAAGAGTGCTTACTGGAAGGATTATCAGATTTAACCGTCGCAACCAACCTGATCGAATCCCGCTTGTTAATTGGCGATGTAGCGCTATTTCTCGAACTGCAAAAGCATATTTTCAGCGAAGGATTCTGGCCGTCCGATAAGTTTTACGCGGCGAAAGTTGAAGAACAAAACCAGCGCCACCAGCGTTATCACGGCACCAGCTACAATCTTGAACCAGATATCAAAAGTAGCCCCGGCGGCTTGCGCGATATCCACACTCTGCAATGGGTGGCCCGCCGTCATTTTGGCGCAACATCACTCGATGAAATGGTCGGATTTGGCTTCTTAACGTCTGCGGAACGTGCAGAGCTAAATGAGTGTTTGCATATTCTCTGGCGAATTCGCTTCGCCCTGCATTTGGTGGTCAATCGTTACGATAATCGCCTGTTATTTGATCGCCAGCTTAGCGTTGCCCAGCGTCTGAATTACGGTGGCGAAGGTAACGAGCCTGTCGAACAGATGATGAAGGATTATTTTCGCGTTACGCGCCGCGTTAGCGAACTTAACCATATGCTATTGCAACTGTTCGACGAGGCTATCCTCGCCCTCCCTGCCGACGAAAAACCGCGACCAATAGACGATGAATTTCAGCTACGCGGCACGCTTATCGATCTGCGCGATGAAACGCTGTTTATGCGCCAACCAGAAGCGATATTACGCATGTTCTATACCATGGTGCGCAACAGTGCGATCACCGGCATTTACTCCACCACACTGCGCCAGTTACGTCATGCCCGTCGCCATCTGCAACAACCGCTGTGCAATATTCCGCAAGCGCGAAAGCTATTTTTGAGCATTCTGCGTCACCCTGGTTCGGTGCGTCGTGGACTGTTACCGATGCATCGCCATAGCGTGCTCGGTGCCTATATGCCTCAATGGTCGCATATCGTCGGGCAGATGCAGTTTGACCTGTTCCACGCCTACACGGTGGATGAACATACTATTCGCGTGATGTTGAAACTGGAGAGTTTTGCCAGTGAAGAAACGCGCCAGCGCCATCCGTTGTGTGTGGATGTCTGGCCGCGATTGCCGTCACCTGAGCTTATCTTTATCGCCGCACTGTTTCACGATATCGCCAAAGGGCGCGGCGGCGACCACTCTATACTCGGCGCACAAGACGTAGTGCATTTTGCCGAGCTCCACGGGCTGAACTCGCGCGAAACGCAACTGGTAGCCTGGCTGGTTCGCCAGCACTTGCTGATGTCGGTCACCGCCCAACGCCGCGATATTCAGGACCCGGAAGTCATCAAGCAATTTGCCGAAGAAGTGCAAACGGAAACCCGGCTGCGCTATCTGGTATGCCTGACAGTGGCCGATATTTGCGCCACCAACGAAACACTATGGAATAGCTGGAAGCAAAGCCTGCTGCGCGAACTCTATTTCGCCACCGAAAAACAGCTACGACGCGGGATGCAAAACACGCCGGATATGCGCGAACGGGTTCGCCATCACCAGCTTCAGGCGCTGGCGCTGCTGCGTATGGACAATATCGACGAAGAGGCGTTACACCAGATTTGGTCACGTTGTCGCGCCAACTATTTTGTCCGCCATAGCCCAAATCAACTGGCCTGGCATGCGCGCCATTTATTGCAGCATGATTTAAGCAAGCCGCTGGTATTGCTTAGTCCGCAAGCCACACGCGGCGGAACGGAGATATTTATCTGGAGTCCGGACCGCCCCTATCTGTTTGCTGCCGTCTGTGCCGAATTAGACCGCCGCAATTTAAGCGTTCACGACGCACAAATTTTCACCACTCGCGACGGTATGGCGATGGATACCTTCATCGTGCTGGAACCAGATGGCAGCCCGCTGTCCGCTGATCGCCATGAAGTCATTCGTTTTGGACTTGAGCAGGTACTGACGCAAAGTAGCTGGCAGCCACCACAGCCGCGTCGTCAACCGGCCAAACTCCGTCACTTTACGGTTGAAACCGAAGTGACGTTTTTGCCTACCCATACCGATCGAAAATCATTCCTCGAACTGATCGCTCTCGACCAACCTGGACTACTGGCCCGAGTTGGAAAAATTTTTGCCGATCTGGGAATTTCGCTTCATGGCGCTCGAATTACAACCATTGGCGAGCGAGTAGAAGATTTATTCATAATCGCTACCGCTGATCGGCGCGCACTTAATAACGAGTTGCAGCAGGAAGTGCATCAGCGGTTGACAGAGGCCCTCAATCCAAACGATAAAGGGTGATGTGTTTACTGATATGAAAAGAGTTTAACAATGCAGCAGTTACAGAACATTATTGAAACCGCTTTTGAACGCCGTGCCGAGATCACGCCAGCCAATGCAGACACCGTTACCCGCGAAGCGGTAAATCAGGTGATCGCCCTGCTGGATTCCGGCGCACTGCGTGTAGCGGAAAAAATTGACGGTCAGTGGGTGACGCATCAGTGGTTGAAAAAAGCGGTGCTGCTCTCTTTCCGTATTAATGATAATCAGGTGATCGAAGGGGCAGAAAGCCGCTTCTTCGATAAAGTGCCGATGAAATTCGCTAACTACGATGAAGCGCGTTTCCAGAAAGAAGGCTTCCGCGTAGTGCCACCAGCGGCAGTGCGTCAGGGCGCATTTATCGCCCGTAATACCGTGCTGATGCCATCTTACGTCAACATCGGCGCATACGTTGATGAAGGTACGATGGTTGATACCTGGGCCACTGTCGGTTCCTGTGCGCAGATTGGTAAAAACGTCCACCTGTCTGGCGGTGTAGGCATCGGCGGTGTACTGGAGCCGTTGCAGGCTAACCCGACCATTATTGAAGATAACTGCTTCATCGGCGCACGTTCTGAAGTCGTTGAGGGCGTGATTGTCGAAGAAGGTTCCGTCATTTCCATGGGCGTATACATCGGTCAGAGCACCCGTATTTACGACCGTGAAACCGGCGAAATCCATTACGGTCGCGTACCGGCAGGTTCTGTGGTGGTATCCGGCAACCTGCCGTCGAAAGATGGTAAATACAGCCTTTACTGTGCGGTTATCGTTAAGAAAGTTGACGCGAAAACCCGCGGTAAAGTCGGTATCAACGAACTGCTGCGTACCATCGACTAAAAGTATGCACACGGGCAGCACGACGCTGCCCGTTTGCTTTCTGGCTCAGATTAATTCGTCCTACTCATTCTTCCCCTTTTTTAAATACTTTTTCATCTTGTTTCGGACTGTCGTGTAATTCGCAAAACGAAGATAAATGTGCTAATCCATCCCCTGGAATATCGCCAGAATAAAGCAGGTAATTTTTTGATTTTTACGCCATGATAGAAGTCTGGAAAAAAGGCTTTCTGCGATCACAGTCGAGCCGGGCGGGCCTGGCCAAATGCTAAGATAAGCACCATTTACTGACTCATTTTGAGGTAACGCTATGTACGACAATCTGAAAAGTCTGGGTATTACCAATCCTGAAGAAATTGATCGTTACAGCCTCCGGCAGGAAGCCAACAACGATATTCTGAAAATCTATTTTCAGAAAGACAAAGGCGAGTTTTTCGCTAAGAGCGTGAAGTTTAAATATCCGCGTCAGCGCAAAACAGTGGTCGCCGATGGTGTGGGTCAGGGTTATAAAGAAGTGCAGGAGATCAGCCCGAATCTGCGTTATATCATTGATGAGCTTGATCAAATCTGCCAGCGTGACCGCAGCGAAGTTGATCTTAAACGTAAGATCCTCGACGACTTACGTCACCTGGAGTCAGTAGTAACCAATAAGATCAGCGAGATTGAAGCCGATCTGGAAAAACTGACGCGTAAATAATCCCGAACAGACAGTTAGCTCGGGCAATCCCCTCTTCCCTTCGGGGTGAGGGGAGCAAGCCAGCGCCGCCTCGACCTTAACGCGTAACCTACCGCTCTTCATCCAGTTGCAACGCAACATACAGCAGCAACCTGTCATCAAAATTGCCCAAATCCAGCCCGGTCAGTTCCGATATACGATTAAGCCTATACTCCAGAGTATTGCGATGGATAAACAGCGCCTTTGACGTTGCCAGCGGCTGCACATTATGGCGAAACCACGCTGCCAGCGTCCGCCGCAGCAAGCCATTATTATCCATCGCTTTTAGCCGTGCCAGAGGACGCGCCAGTTCGTTGGCTTGCCAGTCGCCACGTAAACTGTCGAGTAATACTGGCAGCATCAGATCCTGATAAAAATAGCAGCGACTTTCTGGCATCCGCTGTTTACCCACTACCATCGTTGTTTTCGCCGTACGATAAGAACGCGCAATACTGCCAGCGCCGGTAAAATAATTGCCCAGTGACACGCGAAAACGCAACTGACCGTACTCCTTCATACGAGTAATAAGTTGCTCTACTCGCTTACGATGGTCCTCAGCATCCCAGCGCCCAAACGTATTCAATGCCGGTTTCAGCACCACCATTTCGGTTAGCGAGACTATCGCCACCAGATTGTTGCGTTCCGGCGTGGTGAGTGCATTTTGCAGTTGCTGTAGTTCCGCCATCGCGCTGTCCACGCCAAGCTGGCCGCTATCGACCTCGACAATGGCCACCACGCGGGGTTGATTGAGATCGATACCCAGTCGTTGCGCCCATTCGGTTAACGCTGGCGTATTTTCTTCAGCCTGAATCAGATGCATGACTAACTCTTCACGCAGTCGGCTATCCTGCGCCAGCAGGTGCATCAACCGCGACTGTTCCAGCATCATCTCCGCCGTCATACAGACCAGTTCACCATATTTGCGCAAATGCTCCGGTTCACCGGTCAGGCCGATAACGCCGACAATCTCGCCTTCCAGCCGTAACGGCAGGTTAATCCCCTGACGTACACCGTGCAGATGGCGCGCTACCGCATCATCGATATCGACCACCCGCCCTTGCGACAGTACCAGTAATGCACCTTCGTGCAATTCACCAATACGCTCACGATCGCCGCTGCCGATAATTCGCCCGCGAGCATCCATTACGTTGATATTGGTATCGATGATGCGCATGGTACGCGCCACGATATCCTGCGCCATTTTGGTATCAAGATGCCAGCCAGCCATAAGCCCTCCGTTGTGCACGGTTTAGCATAAGGAAGTACGCAACCCACAGCATTGTGCAAATGCACAAAGGACGACAGAGAAATATGGAGTTGTGGAGGGGGTCACAAATTGAAAAGAGAACCCCTTCCCGTTTGCAGGAAGGGGTTGAGGGAGATTACTGCATTAACAGGTAGATGGTGCTATCGCCGCGCTGAATGTTCAGCGCCAGCACTGACGGCTTGCTGTCGAGAACTTTACGCAGTTCAGCGATGTTTTTCACTGTCTGCTGGTTCGCGCCAATAATCACATCACCTTTTTTCAGGCCAATCTGCGCAGCCGGAGTACCGGTTTTCACGTTGTTCACGACCACGCCCTGATCTTTGCCTTTGTTGCTCATTTCAGCGCCTTCAATGCCGTTGAAGATAGAGCTGGAATCAACCTGATTCTGGCTGCTCTGCTGCAGTTCCAGATTCACGTTGACCTGCTTACCATCGCGCAGCAAGCCCAGGGTCAGTTTGCTGCCCACCGGCATAGTACCCACCTGAGCACGCAGCGCGGCAAAGCTGCTGATCGGCTTACCGTTCAGTGAGGTGATCACATCACCCGCTTTAATCCCCGCTTTTGCAGCAGAAGAGTTCGGCAGAACCTGGCTTACGAAAGCGCCACGCTGGGCGTCAACTTTCATTGCTTTCGCCAGCTCAGAGTTCAGCTCGGTCCCCATAATGCCCAACTCGCCGCGTTTCACCTGGCCGTATTCCACCATCTGCGAGGTCAGGTTTTTCACCATGTTGCTCGGGATAGCAAAACCGATACCGATGTTACCGCCGTCCGGTGCAAGGATCGCGGTGTTGATACCGATCAGTTCACCGTTCAGGTTAACTAGCGCACCACCGGAGTTACCCCGGTTGATTGCTGCGTCCGTCTGGATGAAGTTTTCGTAGTTTTCGGCGTTCAGACCGCTACGCCCCAGTGCAGAGACGATACCGGAAGTTACCGTCTCGCCCAGACCAAACGGGTTACCGATAGCGACGGTGTAATCACCCACGCGCAGCGCATCGGAATCCGCCATCTTAATCGCGGTCAGGTTTTTCGGGTTCTGGATCTGGATCAGCGCGATATCAGAGCGCGGATCTTTGCCGACCATCTTCGCGTCGAACTTACGGCCATCGCTCAGTTGAACTTTAATGACCGTCGCATTATCGACAACGTGGTTGTTAGTCACGACATAGCCTTTATCGGCATCAATGATGACGCCAGACCCCAGCGCCATGAATTTTTGTTGCTGGCCACCGCCGTTACCACCTTGTCCACCACCCTGACAGAACGGGGAGCTCTGGAACGGAGAACCTTCCTGGCAGAACGGGGAATCATCACCGAAGAACTGCTGGAAATTACGCGGCATACGCGGCGTATTAACGGTTGTGCTACCTTCTACGTTAATGCTGACCACTGAAGGCATCACCTTTTCGAGCATCGGTGCAAGGCTTGGCATCTGCTGGGCTGTCGTTGCTGAAGAAGTCTCAGCCGCCGTTGCAGAGAGCGGAGATAACGCCAAACCTAAACTCAGAGCCAGTGCACTCAGTGCTAATGTGGTTTTTTTCATGTATTTCAGTCTCGATTAACAGATAACGCAAAATTGCTGTGTTCTTCAGATTCGTTTTATAGCGCGAAGTTCCGAACTAAAGTTTCTGCAAAAAGTAAAAATTTATTGTCCGTCTTTACAAAAGCCTGGTTATTGTTCTACGGCCATCAGACGACGGTATTCATCCCACGCATAAAGGTCTGTCATACCGCTGATATAATCCTGTAACAGCCGGCAGCGGTAATAATATTCCCATAGCGGGAACTCAGGTGAATCTGACGATAATTTACTGACAGCCTCAACATAGGCCAACCGATGACGCGTTGAGAGCTTATGGAATAAACGCGTTTCAATAGGAAAACGTTTCACACGTTCTTTTTCAACAAGTTCGGTAAAGTCTGATAACGACATGTTTAACAACGGTCGATATATCTCTAATAAACCGCTAATCACCCGGTAGCCCTGCAATTCAAGCTGCTCGACATCTGGATGGCTAAACACATGTTTTACAGCGACATTTTTATATAACTTCAGCAACTGGCTACATTCGCTGGCATCCTCTAACAGTGCATGATTAAAGGTTCCGGCAAAAATTGCAGGTAAGTTATCAATAAATCGTTGTGCCGCATACGGCACCAGTTTATTTAAGGTATTTACGCGTAAATACATAAAAAACTGATCTTCCGTGCTACGACTTAAGCTATTTGAGCGCGATTTTTCCCAGGCATTTTCTACCACCTGCGCAAACAGAGAACCGTTCTCATGCTGGCCCCACGCTTCATGCAGATGATGATAAAGCTGTTCAACGGTAAATATTCTTTTTTCTACCGCATCTTCAAGGTCAGCCACACAATAAGATATATCGTCGGCAGCTTCCATAATCCACGTTAATGGGAAGCGACTGTAAAGTGCTAAATTAAGTTCTTTACGTAAACGCGCAATATAGAATTCTTCAGAAAGGTAGTAGCCCGGCTTTTTCATTAAATAATCGTGAGTCTCGGGCGTTTCGCCACGCCACCACGCCGGACGGGTATATTTTAAAATACCGCCGACCTGAGCCCAGGTAAGATTCATCCGCATCAATGTATGCACCAGACGAATACCCTGTGCATTACCTTCAAAATGACATAAGTCCTGACGAATTTTTCGCCGCAGCTCGTTAAGTGACTCCTCCCCTTCCCTCAATCGCAACGCCGCCACGCTACAGCGATCGTCGGTTAATGGCTGGCTTTCGGCATCCGCCGGGTACAAACGCTGACGGAACCAGTCATTAATAGCTGCCTCGCCAAAATGACCAAACGGCGGATTTCCTATGTCATGCATCAGACACGACATTTCGACAATGCTTTCAAACGGCCCGGTCAACTCGTCCAGACCGTAAGCCTCCAGCAATTTAAGCTCTTTCAGGCGGCTTAAAATCTCTTTAGCGATATAACGCCCCACCTGCTGAACTTCCATAGAATGGGTAAGACGCGTGCGCACGGCAGCATTGCGCTCAAGTGGGAAGACCTGTGTCTTTTGTTGCAGACGGCGAATCGCCGGGGAGTTGATAATACGCCCGCGATCGCTCTCGAAGATCCGCAGGATCTCATGTTCAGTTTTAACGCCCTGCGGTGAACGATAACGACGATGCCAGTTTATTTTATTTCGGAAATCAATCTGTGCCATGTCCTCTCCCGCGTGAGAAATACGCTTCCCCTCAAGCGCATGATAAACTATGCCTTCAAATCGAGCTTATCGCGAGTAAATCTATGAAAATCGGCATCATTGGTGCAATGGAAGAAGAAGTTACGCTGCTGCGTGACAAAATCGAAAACCGTCAAACTATCAGCCTGGGCGGTTGCGAAATCTATACCGGCCAACTGAACGGAACCGAGGTTGCGCTTCTGAAATCAGGCATTGGTAAAGTCGCAGCGGCGCTGGGTGCAACTCTGCTGCTGGAACACTGCAAGCCTGATGTGATTATTAACACCGGTTCCGCGGGTGGCCTGGCGCCAACGCTGAAAGTGGGCGATATCGTTGTCTCGGACGAAGCACGTTATCACGACGCGGATGTCACGGCGTTTGGCTATGAATACGGTCAACTGCCTGGCTGCCCTGCAGGCTTCAAAGCTGACGATAAACTGATCGCTGCCGCCGAGTCCTGCATTGCCGAACTGAATCTTAACGCTGTACGTGGCCTGATTGTTAGCGGCGACGCTTTCATCAACGGCTCTGTTGGTCTGGCGAAAATCCGCCACAATTTCCCGCAGGCCATTGCAGTAGAAATGGAAGCGACGGCTATCGCTCACGTTTGCCACAATTTTAACGTCCCGTTTGTGGTGGTGCGCGCCATCTCTGACGTCGCCGATCAACAGTCTCACCTTAGCTTCGACGAGTTCCTGGCCGTTGCTGCCAAACAGTCCAGCCTGATGGTTGAGTCACTGGTGCAGAAACTGGCTCATGGCTAAGTCACTCTTCAGGGCGCTGGTCGCCCTGTCTTTTCTTGCGCCACTGTGGCTCAACGCCGCGCCGCGTGTCATCACACTTTCCCCCGCTAACACCGAACTCGCATTTGCCGCCGGGATCACGCCGGTAGCGGTCAGCAGTTATTCCGACTATCCGCCAGAAGCACAAAAAATAGAGCAGGTTTCCACCTGGCAAGGGATGAATCTGGAACGTATTGTGGCGCTAAAACCCGATCTGGTCGTAGCCTGGCGCGGGGGTAACGCCGAGCGGCAAGTTGACCAGCTTGCTTCGCTGGGAATAAAAGTGATGTGGGTCGATGCGACAAGCATTGAACAAATTGCCGATGCGTTACGTCAACTGGCCCCGTGGAGCCCGCAACCTGACAAGGCCGAGAAAGCCGCGCAAACCTTGCTGGAACAGTATGCGCAACTCAAAGCTAAATTCGCCGATAAGCCTAAAAAACGTGTTTTCTTACAATTCGGCATTAATCCGCCGTTCACCAGCGGAAAAGAGTCGATTCAGAACCAGGTACTGGAAGTTTGCGGTGGAGAAAACATCTTTAAAAACAGCCATGTTCCCTGGCCGCAGGTTAGCCGCGAACAGGTATTAGCACGCGCGCCACAGGCAATTGTCATCACTGGCAGATCGGACCAAACTCCTAAAATCGAGCAATACTGGGGTGAACAGCTCAAAATTCCCATTATTCCTCTCACAAGTGACTGGTTTGAACGTGCAAGCCCACGTATTATCCTCGCTGCACAACAACTCTGTAATGCGCTTTCACAAGTGGATTAGCGCCTGACCTTTTCAGGTGCTCAGTGGGGATTGAACAATGCTCGTCTATTGGCTGGATATAGTCGGCACAGCGGTATTTGCCATCTCCGGCGTTTTACTTGCCGGAAAATTGCGTATGGACCCTTTTGGCGTCCTGGTATTAGGCGTGGTTACCGCGGTAGGCGGTGGAACCATTCGCGACATGGCGCTGGATCACGGTCCGGTATTTTGGGTGAAAGATCCCACCGATCTGGTCGTTGCAATGGTAACCAGCATGCTGACGATCGTCCTGGTACGCCAGCCAAGACGCTTGCCGAAATGGATGCTGCCGGTGCTGGATGCTGTTGGGTTGGCAGTCTTTGTTGGCATTGGCGTCAACAAAGCCTTTAATGCGGATGCGGGTCCATTGATTGCGGTATGTATGGGCGTTATTACGGGCGTCGGCGGCGGGATCATTCGCGATGTGCTGGCGCGCGAAATCCCCATGATTTTACGTACAGAAATCTACGCTACAGCCTGTATTATCGGCGGTATTGTCCACGCTACGGCTTATTATACGTTTTCCGTCCCGTTAGAAACGGCCAGTATGATGGGGATGGTGGTAACGCTATTGATTCGACTGGCAGCTATCCGTTGGCATCTTAAACTGCCGACGTTTGCGCTGGATGAGAATGGGCGTTAAAGAGAGCAGATGTGCCGGATAGCTTATCCGGCACATTAACAGCAGATTAGATGCTGAAGGAAGAACCGCAACCACAGGTGCTTTTCGCGTTCGGGTTGGTCACGATGAAACGCGAACCTTCCAGTCCTTCAGTATAATCAACGGAACCACCAACCAGGTATTGCAGGCTCATCGGGTCAACCACCAGGCCTACGCCCTGTTTTTCAATGGTCATATCGCCTTCGTTCACCTGATCATCAAAGGTGAAACCATACTGGAAGCCGCTGCAACCGCCACCGGTGATATACACGCGTAATTTCAGATTCGGGTTATCTTCGTCAGCGATCAGGCTTTTAACTTTGTTGGCTGCTGCGTCGGTAAACTCCAGCGGCAGTGCTACGTCATCACTCATATTTTGCTCCAAACGACATCGGCAATTGGGCAAATTCTAACCCAATAATAATCGCCATTATCTAATACCCTGGTATTTCGTTCAAGTATTCTCGCTGGCAACAGCGGCCTTGCTTCGCGCCAGTTGTTCCGCTTCCTGTTTTGCCAACGTGCGCGCAAGAATCGCCGAGTATAGCGGTTTTCCGCCGGTAAATTGTGCTAATAGTGTTGCGCCAAGACCGGTAATAATCATTGGCAAAATGAGCTGATAGTTATCTGTCATCTCTAATACCAGAATGATCCCCGTTAACGGCGCACGAATGGATGCCGCCAGTAACGCGCCCATTCCGGCAATAGCAAAGGTGCCTGCTTCAAGGTGATATTGCGGAAACAGTTCAACGGCAACCATTCCGAACGCGGTTCCCAGCACGGTACCCAGCGCCAGCATCGGGGCAAAAATACCGCCCGGCGCGCCGGAAGAGAAACAGAGTAAGGTGGTGATGACCCGCGCGACAAAGATAAATACCAGCATTCCCATGCTGAAGTTCCCCGCCGTGGCGATAGGAATCAGGTTAAAACCGCCACCGGAGGTTTCAGGCGCGACAAACCCCAGCAGCCCACACAAACCGCCAATCGCACCGCCCATCAGTACCCATTTGGTTATATTGCCGCCGTGTACGCGATGCAGCAAATCCTGCATCCCCAGCACCCATTTATTAAAAACAGGGCCGAAGATACCAAAAATAATACCGAGAATCAGATAAAGCCAAAGCGTATTGAGCGGGGCGTCAGAAAGTTTACCGACATCAATAAGTGCAACTTCGTGGTTAAATACCCGGTACATAATGGTCGACATAATGACGCCAATAAATACCGCTTTAATCGAAATTAGCGTATAGCGAAACTGCGGACGCATCTCTTCAATAATAAAAAGAATACCCGCCAGCGGCGCATTAAAAGCCGCCGCCAGACCCGCCGCCGCACCGGTTGCCAGTAACGTATGGCGAGCTTCGTCACCTTTCATGCGGAAAATATCAAGCACCATCCGGCCAATATTACCGCCAATCTGCACGGTTGGCCCTTCGCGCCCCAGGACCATACCGCCGCCCAGCGTCCCCAGACCACCAAAGAATTTCACTGGCAATACACGCCACCAGCGAACGGGACGTTGATCTTCCAGCGCCCCTTCAATTTCCGGGATACCCGAACCACCCGCTTCCGGCGCGTATTTGCGCACCAAGAAATAACCGAACATCGCCAGCGCTGCCGAACAGAGAAAAGCAACGGTTAACAGAAGTGGGTAATTATCGGCAGTATGTACCAGCGCGCCCATTCGTTGGTTCTGCAACCAGGCGACACCTTTGTCAAAAGCAACCGCTGCCAGCCCGACAAGGGTACCGACGACCGCCGCCATAAACAAAATAGCTAATGGCGTTTTATCACGCTCAAGAAGCTGGCGAATGAGTTGTCTGCGTCGCAGACGCGCAGCCTGCGGTATTTCATAAGAGGGAGTATCAGTTTTCATCCAATGATCACATATTGGTCATACAAATAAGATGACGGCATTTTACTCGCACATTCAATGAAAATCCTTTGCAAAGCGTAATGTTTCAAATGCACAAAACTTTTATACTCTACGAAGTCAAAGTTGCAGCAGTAAAAGCAACTTGTTGACGAGTATTTAACTTGTTATGAATAACCTAGAATAGCAGCCATTCACTTTTTCTACGAATCAGGAACCCCTCCATGAGTAAGTCTGAAAATCTTTACAGCGCAGCGCGCGAGCTGATCCCTGGCGGTGTGAACTCTCCTGTTCGCGCCTTTACTGGCGTGGGCGGCACTCCACTGTTTATCGAAAAAGCGGACGGCGCTTATCTGTATGATGTTGATGGCAAAGCGTATATCGATTATGTCGGTTCCTGGGGGCCGATGGTGCTGGGCCATAATCATCCGGCGATCCGTAACGCAGTGATTGAAGCCGCCGAGCGCGGTCTGAGCTTTGGTGCGCCGACCGAAATGGAAGTGAAAATGGCGCAACTGGTGACCGAACTGGTGCCGACGATGGATATGGTGCGCATGGTGAACTCCGGCACCGAAGCGACAATGAGCGCCATCCGCCTGGCCCGTGGTTTTACTGGCCGTGACAAGATCATTAAATTCGAAGGTTGCTACCACGGTCACGCTGACTGCCTGCTGGTGAAAGCCGGTTCTGGCGCGCTCACTTTAGGGCAGCCAAACTCACCGGGCGTTCCGGCGGATTTCGCTAAACATACCTTAACTTGTACTTATAACGATCTGGCCTCTGTACGCGCCGCGTTCGAACAGTACCCGCAAGAGATTGCCTGTATTATCGTCGAGCCGGTGGCAGGCAATATGAACTGTGTTCCACCGCTGCCAGAGTTCCTGCCAGGTCTGCGCGCGCTGTGCGACGAATTTGGCGCGTTGCTGATCATTGATGAAGTGATGACTGGCTTCCGCGTGGCGCTAGCTGGCGCACAGGATTATTACGGCGTGGTGCCAGATCTCACCTGTCTGGGCAAAATCATCGGCGGCGGAATGCCGGTAGGTGCCTTCGGCGGTCGTCGTGATGTGATGGATGCGCTGGCTCCGACTGGCCCGGTGTATCAGGCGGGTACGCTTTCCGGTAACCCGATTGCGATGGCCGCCGGTTTCGCCTGTCTGAATGAAGTCGCGCAGCCGGGCGTTCACGAGACACTGAATGAGCTGACAACACGTCTGGCAGAAGGTCTGCTGGAAGCGGCGGAAGAAGCGGGAATTCCGCTGGTCGTTAACCACGTTGGCGGCATGTTCGGTATTTTCTTTACCGACGCCGAGTCCGTAACATGCTACCAGGATGTGATGTCCTGTGACGTCGAGCGCTTCAAGCGTTTCTTCCATATGATGCTGGACGAAGGTGTTTACCTGGCACCGTCAGCGTTTGAAGCGGGCTTTATGTCCGTGGCGCACAGCATGGAAGATATCAATAACACCATCGATGCTGCACGTCGGGTGTTTGCGAAGTTGTGATCCAACATTGTTTGCCGGATGCGGCGTGAACGCCTTCGTTTGTAGGCCCGATAAGATGCGCCAGCGTCGCATCGGGCATTGTTTGTCGGATGCGACGTGAACGCTTTATCCGACCTGGAATTCAGGACCGTTTGTAGGCCCGATAAGACGCGCCAGCGTCGCATCGGGCATTGTTTGTCGAATGCGGCACCTTATCTGACCTACAGTTCAGCGCCGTTATATGGGCAAATTAACGGCTCTGCTTTCTCAGCAAATAGATAAAATATGGCGCGCCGATAAAGGTCGACAGCAGCCCCGCCGGGATCTGGAACGGAAACAGCACCATCCGCCCACACCAGTCAGCGAACACCAGCAGCAACCCACCCACCAGCGCTGAAATCACAATATGCGGCATCGTCCGTCGAAAGCCCATCATCCGCGCAATATGCGGTGCCATTAAACCGACAAAACTCAACGGTCCAATGGTCATTGTCGCGGTCGCCGTAAGGCAAGCCGCTAACAGCAGCAACGCAATTCGCGTCGGCGTCAGCGCCATCCCCACAGCCCGCGCGGTATCACCGCCCAGCGGTAAAATGGTCAGCCAGCGGCGGCACAGCGGGGTAATCGCCAGCAAAATCACCATCACAATCCCCGTGCGCCAGACCTGCGCATCGGTCGCGTTGTAGGTCGAACCAGAAATCCAGGTCAGCACTTGCGCCATTCGCGGGTCACCGCTCGCCTGCAACATCATCAAAAGCATGGTGAACGCGGTGCTTAGCGCCATCCCCGCCAGTAACATGCGGTGTGGGGAAAATCCACCGCGTCCGGCGGCGATCATAATGATCAACAGCGTCACCGCCGCCCCGAGACTTCCCGCGGGTAACAGCCAGCCAAAGGCATTACCCGGTACCAGAAACAACATCAACACCACGCCAAACGCCGCGCCAGAGCTAATCCCCAGCACTTCTGGGCTTGCCATCGGGTTTCCGGTCAGCCGCTGAATAATACAGCCCGCCACCGCCAGCATGACGCCCGCAAACAACGCCGCCATAATTCGCGGCCAGCGCCAGGGCATCAAATCCTCGAGCAACGCCCCGCTCGCCCACGTCCAGCCGTGCGCATCACGACCAAACGACAACGCCACCACCACTGCAATCAACAGCAGCACGCCGCCCGCGAGGGCAAAGGCCAGCACATGTTGGCGTTCAGCCGCGACACGATCGTTGACCTTCATATCCGGAGCGCTAATGCTGCGTAAACGCGGCAGCAGCCACAGTAACAGTGGCGCACCGATCAACGCAGTGACCGAACCGGTAGAAACTTCCATCCACACGCGAGTCAGCCAGAGGATGATTTGATCGGAAAGCCAGAGGATCAGCGCCCCAATCAGCGACGCCAGCATCAGTCGCGGCAGCAGACGCCGCGCGCCCAGCATTTTTGCCAGCAGCGGCGCGAACAAGCCGATAAAGCCGATAATCCCCACCGCGTTCACCAGCAGCGCACTGATGACAATCGCCAGCGACAGTGCCGCCAGACGCGCGAGCGACAAGGCCAGCCCCAGATTGCGCGCCACGCCATCATCAAGCCCCATCAGGGTTAACGGGCGAAGTAGCAGTAACGTCAGCATCACGCCGCCCAGCAGCTGCGGCCATAAACGCTCAACGCCGCCCCAGTCGGTTTGCGTCAGCGTTCCGGTGCTCCACAGGAACATGCTTTGCAGTTGGTCATGATGGAAGATAACCAGTAACTGATTGATTGCCCCACAATAAAGGCTCACTACCAGCCCCGCGAGGATCAGCGTTACCGGCGAAAGCCGTTTCCCCCACGCGACGCCAAAGACAATTAAGCCAACAACACAAGCCCCTGCCAGCGCAGCAAACTGGCTCGCCATCGCGCCGGGGATCGCCCAGAGCGTCGTGACGGTAATCCCCAGTTGCGCGCCTGTAGCAACGCCCAACGTCGTCGGTTCCGCCAGCGGGTTACGCAGCACTTGCTGAAACAGCACGCCCACCAGCCCCAGGCCCGCGCCCACCAGTAGCGAAATCGCCAGACGCGGCAGCAAGCTGTAGTGAAAAATCATCTGCTCGATGACATCGATATCCGGCGACCAGGCAGCCTGCGCCCATTGGCTACGCGGCAGCGCCTGCGAAAAGTTCATCCAGGTCAGCGCCGTAGCGACAATCACCAACAGCGCCAGCAATAACGCCGGGAAAAGCGCAATTCGTTTACTCACGCTTTACCTCCGATGGCGTTATCCAGAATACGTACAAAGTGCATTGCCGAAAGCGTCGCACCATAAAACCAGACTGCGGGTACGCGCTGAAAGCGTCCGGCGCGGACAAACGGCATGGCCTGCCACAGCGGGGTTGCCATTAGCGCGTCCATGTCTTTGCTGTTGTCGTGATCAAAACAGAGCACATCAACATCTTTATACGCCGCCAGACGATCGATACTGACGGTAGTACTGCCCCAGAAATTGGTTTCTCCCTGCCAGGCATTCACAATGCCGTATTCATCGAGAATTTCCTGGAACAGGCTGTTTGGACCGAAGACCAGCATATGGCGCGGATCGAGAAGCGACGTCAGCAATAACGGGCGCGCTCCACGCTTCACAAAGCGGGGTTTCATGCTGCGGATAAAGTCTTCATATTGCGCTAAATGCGTTTCTGCTGCGTTTTGTAGATTAAGTAAATCCGCCATTTCCGTCAGCGATTTACGCGCCATCGCCAGCGGCTGTTTGCCGTCGCTGAAGTTAAATCCGCGTCCCGGCGCAATGCGTGCCAGCATTTCTGGCGAAGGGCCATATCCCGCCGACCAGACCATAAACGACGGTTTCATTTCGGTCAGCAGTTCAAGGTTAGGTTCTGTACGCAAACCAACGTCAATCACCGAATCTGGCAATGGCGGTTCGCTGACCCACAGGCGATAGTTAATGGTGTCTGCCACACCGTAAGGTACGATGCCGAGCGCCAGCAGTAATTCCACCGGCAACCACTCCAGCGCCACAACGCGATGTGGATCAATAGCCGCCGCACGGGCGGTATTCATCTGCCATAGCAACGGAGAAAGCGCCATCGCCGTTAACAGTCGGCGGCGCGAAATAAGAGGTAAACCGCTCATCAATAAACAAAACTCACAGGTGCAGCACCCGCCGGATGCGGCAAAATCCCCATCGGGATGCCATAAATCATTTCGAGGGTTTCGCCGCGCATAATTTCCGCAGGCGTTCCCTGAGCAATCATTTCACCACCGCGCAGGGCGACCAGATAATCACAATAGCGCGCCGCCATATTGATATCGTGCAGCACAGCAATGACCGTCAGACCACGTTCCTGACTTAAACGATGCACCAGCGCCAGCACGTCAACCTGGTGGGCGATATCCAGCGCCGAGGTCGGTTCATCCAGCAGCAGGCAACGGCTGTCCTGCGCCACCAGCATGGCGATCCACGCCCGCTGACGTTCGCCGCCGGAGAGGCTATCGACCAGCCGATGCGCCAGCGGTTTTAAGCCAACCAGCGAAATCGCCTCTTCGACCTTTTCGCGATCTGCCGCGCCAAAGCGCCCCAGCGCGCCATGCCACGGGTAACGACCAATCGCCACCAGTTCACGCACGGTCATCCCTTCTGCCGGAGGAAGTTGCTGCGGCAAATAAGCCACTTTGCGGGCGAATGCTTTGCTACTCCAGCTTTCCAGCGGCTGGGTATCAAGAAGGATTTCGCCTTCCGACGGTGGCTGATGACGGCCAAGCATTTTGAGCAGAGTGGATTTACCAGAACCGTTGTGACCAATCAGACCGGTCACTTTCCCGGCAGGAAAGGTTAACGACAGCGGATGCAAAAGCGTGCGCCCTGGCACACGAAAGGAGATATTACGCAGTGCAAAAGTGGTATCGGAATGATTCGTGTATTCCTGCATAACAGCCAACTTGTGAAGCGGGCACGGAAATCCGTGCCCCAAAGAGAAAATTAGAAACGGAAGGTTGCGGTTGCAACGACCTGACGTTCTGCGCCCCAGTAACATGCATAATCACGATAGCAACTGGAGACATATTCGCGGTCGAACAGGTTATTCACGTTAACACCAACAGAAGAACCAGGCATACCGAAACGAGCAAGATCATATTTTATCATTGCATCAATCAGGGTATACCCCCCAACATTGAATGTCTGATTGGTCTTATCACCCGTAGTGTAGAAACTTGAAGTGTCGCCAAAATAACGCGCCCCTGCACCAAAACTCAGACCACTAAGAGTTGTTTCGTGGAAAGTGTAATCTGCCCACAGCGACGCCATATTTCGAGGAACCTCCGCCGGGCGTTTACCCTTATACAGTGTATCTTTGGTGTATTCAGCATCGGTGTAGCTGTATGCCGCAGTGACATTGATATTAGCGTTGACAGCTGCTTTCGCCTCAATTTCAAAGCCACGAGAACGAATCTCCCCCCCCTGTACGCTAAACAAAGTATTACTTGGGTCTGCAGTCAGATTTTTGTCTTTCGTCAACTGGAATACCGAGGCAGTGACAGTGACAGGCGTATCTTTCGGTACGTATTTGACACCTGCTTCGTACTGCTTACCGCGAGAAGGATCAAATGGTTTACCTTCTTTAGTCGCTCCAGATACTGGCTCGAAGGATTCGCTATAACTGAAATAAGGTGAGATACCGTTATCGAATAGATAATTAATGCCACCTCTCCAGGTGAACTGCTGATCGTTAATTTCATCCAAAGAACTCGTTGAACGAGTATAGGTAGAGGTTTTCGCAAAATCGTAACGACCACCCAACGTCAATACCCACTTATTCCACTCAGACTGATCCTGAATATAAAGTCCTGTCTGTTCCTGACGGTTAATTACCGCATATGGGAAATTGATATTGATATTGGCGTTACCATACTGTGGATCCTGCATACTAATTGGATTTGCAGTACCATAGTTCGCATCAATATCGTTACGCATGCGCAGGTAATCCACGCCAGTAAGCAAGGTATGTGCTACAGCACCGGTAGCAAAGTTGGACTGTAGTTGCGTATCAACGGTGAACGAATTTAAATCTTCGTCTGAGCGTACATAAGCACGGCTAATTTGCGCTGGCGCGATGTAACCATTGCCATATACTGCATCGTAGAGTGTATGAATGCGGGTATAGCGCAGATTCTGACGTACAGTAAAAGTATCATTAAATTCATGAGCAAAGCTGTAGCCAATTAATTGTTGACGACGAGACATCCTATTGTCTTTCTCGCCTTCATTAAAATCTGTTGGCAATTTGTGCCAGCTACCATTTGCATCCTGATAGGGGACAACGGTTCCCTGACGCGGTAACCAACCATAATAGCCCGCATCGGGATCACTCTGGAAATTACTCAGGAAAGTCAAATCCGTTTTATCATCAGGACGCCAACTGAATGAAGGAGCTACTGCATACCGTGTAGCTTTTGCATACTTTTGTTGTGCATCCTGACTATGTCCTAATCCCGTCAAGCGATATGACCAAACACCATCATCATCTATTGCATCACTAAAATCGAATCCAGTCTGCCAAAGATTATCCGTTCCCATTTTGAACTGGATCTCTTTAATCGGATCCGTTGAAGGACGCTTGCTGACCATGCTCACTACTCCGCCCGGATGGCTTTTACCGTACAGTACGGATACTGGGCCACGGAGTAATTCCACACGTTCAAGGAAATAAGGGTCAATAGAGGCTTCAGAGTAGTTATCCCCCTGAAGTTTTAAGCCGTCCAGATATTGGTTGGTATTAACTGTACTGGGTGTAGTAAATCCACGAATAGTAACAACATCATATGTCGTTGAACTACCACGCGTTGAAAAGACACTTGGCGTATAATCCAGAGCTTCTTTTACCGTTGCGGGTTGTTTGATATCCATCTCTTCTCGGGTCACAACCGAAATAGACTGTGGCGTTTTTTCGATTGGCGTATCCGTTTTAGTCGCAGTAGCAGAGTGCTTCGCCGCAATAGTTGCAGCCGGCCCCCATGCGCTTTCTTGCGGCGCAGGTGCAGCGGTAACGGTGATAGTGTCTTCTTTCGGTTCAACCGCTGCCTGTGCATAAACAGACATGCCGCTAACCGCTGTGGCTACTACAACTGCGATTTTACGCAGCGAGTGTTTTGGCTGAGCAGTTTTGGAACGCGCCATTGGTATATCTCTGATGAAAGTGAATGATAACGTAAACGAGAATGATTATTATAAAGATAAAATAATATTCGAAACGGCGAGACGATAGCAAGCAGTACCCATCAGAGATCCAACCAAAGGGTCAATAAACAACCAGATGAAAAGAAAGGGTTAATGCTTTTGGAGGGATGTTATTTTACCGGATGGCTACTCGCCATCCGGTATGTCACGCTTAGACGTTAATTACTACCAAACATATCCTTGATCCAGCCTGCCACGCCGTCGCTGTCTTTCTGCTGCTGTTGAGCAGGTTGCTGTTGCGGCTGTGAAGACTGATCAAATGGATTGCCTGACGGCTGCTGCTGTACCTCACTCTGCTGGCACAGCGATTGCGGATCGCTGGTCCAGACCGGCAAAGTACGCATACCACCGCTGCAAACAAAGTTACCATCGTAATCCACACCCATATCCACGATATCTTCCGGCGGTACAAGATTCAGCGGCGTTGGTGTCTGATTAGCCAGATAACGCTGGTAAATCGACATCGCCCCGCTGGCACCGTACAGCTTAGTCGGCTGGTTGTTATCGCGGCCGACCCAGGTGATAGTCACCGTGCTGCCGTCAATGCCCGCAAACCAGGTATCAACGTTGTTGTTGGTAGTCCCCGTTTTCCCTGCCAGATGCAGATTTGGATATTTCGCCCCAAGCTGACGTCCCGTACCACGTTGCACCACTTGCTGCATGGTCCACAGCGTCAGATACGCCGCCTGCGCCGGAACTGCGCGTTCCGCCTGCGGGAAGCTCTGATACAGCACCTTACCATCTTCCGCGATTACCGAACGCAGCGCAGAAAGCGGCGCGCGGTTACCGCCGCTGGCGATAGTCTGGAACGCCTGCGCCACTTCGATTGGCGTTAAGTTCAGCGCTCCCAGCAACATTGCCGGAACTGGATTCAACTGGTCTTTCGGCACGCCCAGTTTGATCCAGGTATCCGTAACCGCAGGCAGCCCCAGCGCCATCCCCAGATTCACCGTCGGCACGTTCATCGAACGGGTCAACGCATCCACCAGCATCACTCTGCCGCTTTCGCTATAGCGACGATCATCGTTCTGCGGTGACCAGACCTGACCGTTCGGCTGACGCAGCGCGATTGGCGCATCAGCAATCCACGTGTTCAGGCGATAGATTTTCGGCTGGCTTAACGCCGTAAGGTAAGTCGCTGGTTTTGCCAGTGAACCAATCGAACGACGCGCCTGCATCGCACGGTTGTAGCCCGCGAACTGCGGTTCAGCCCCCCCGACCATCGCACGGACTTCGCCACTAAAGCGGTCAACGACGACAATCGCCGTTTCCAGATCGCTCAACTTACGCTGTTTCTTCAGTGCAGGAATGCCTTCTACGGCAGCTTTTTCTGCCGCATCCTGGGCCACTGAGTCAAAAGTAGTGAAGATCTTCACACCAGAGAGATCTTTCACCTTATCGCCCAGTTTCGCCTGCAACTCCTGACGCACCAGCTGCATAAAGGCTGGCTGAGGAGAGATTACTCCGCCGCGTGGCTGTACGCCCAGCGGTCGCGCACTCAGCATTTCATACAGTTCGCCGTCGATAATCTGCTGTTGTTGCAGCAAACGCAGCACCAGGTTACGTCGCTCCAGCGCCAGTTTCGGATTACGCCACGGGTTGTAGATCGACGCGCCTTTCACCATGCCAACTAACAGCGCCTGCTGGTCAAGGCTCAACTCTTCTACCGGGCGACCAAAGTAGTACAGGCTCGCCAGCGGGAAGCCACGAATTTCGTTGTCGCCGCTCTGACCGAGATACACCTCGTTCATATACAGCTCAAGAATGCGATCTTTGCTGTAACGTGCATCCATGATCAACGCCATATAGGCTTCGTTCGCTTTACGCCAGTAAGAACGTTCGCTGGAGAGGAACAGGTTTTTCACTAACTGTTGCGTCAGTGTACTCGCCCCCTGCACCGTGCGTCCGGCTGTCAGGTTCGCCAGCACCGCACGTCCAATGGAGTAGAGGCTGATGCCATCATGCTCGTAGAAATGACGGTCTTCTGTCGCCAGCAAGGTATCTACCAGCAAGTCCGGGAAACCACTGCGCGGCACAAACAGACGCTGCTCACCATTTGGTGAGGAGATCATGGTGATCAGGCGCGGATCAAGACGGAAGAAACCGAACTGACGGTTGTTCTCCATATTGACGATGGTCGCCAGATGATCACCATCAAAAGTCAGACGCGCACGCACCTGCCCTTCTTTACTGTCCGGGAAATCAAACGGACGGCGGATCATTTCAATGCTGTTGGCCTGCACGGTAAATTCGCCAGGGCGCGTCATTTTCGACACCTGACGATACTGGGTCGCCTCCAGCAGTTTCACCATCTCGTTCTTGCTGATGGTCATATCTGGTTCAAGGTTAACCATTCGGCCATAGACCGCCGCTGGCAACTGCCAGACCTTGCCATCAATACGGCTACGAATTTTTTGATCGAGATAAACGCCGTAAATGGCGATCAGCACGGCAAAAACGATAGCCAGTTTTAGCAGCAGCCATAACCAGCCGCGTTTGCCACGAGGCTTACGCCCTTTTCCTTTGCCCTTTCCTTTGCGCGGCATCGGTTCTTCGTCCTCATAGTCATCATAATCGTCGTAATCATCGTCGTCTTCGTAACGACGACGGCTTACCTTTTGTTTGACTGGACGCGTCGGTTTCCCTTTGCGTCCAATTGGCTCGCGGTCATTCCCGGCCATGCTTTTTCTCCGCAATATTCAGGCGCAAAAGCCTGATTTTCTGTTCTTCTGTTGCAATACAGAAGAAGATATCTCTCAAAATGCTTTTCTCCCTCTCCCTGTGGGAGAGGGCCGGGGTGAGGGCATCAGCGCGCACATTACCCCTATGCCCGTTTACCAACCTTACGAATACTTTTTCGTCCGCCGCGTTGGTGCGGTATTCGCCGGGTCGTCCGGCCAGACGTGTTTGGGATAACGCCCTTTCATCTCCTTTTGCACCTCACGATACGCCCCTTTCCAGAAGGCCCCCAAATCACGGGTGATTTGCAGCGGCCTTTGGGCGGGTGAAAGCAACTCCAGCACCAGTGGCACACGCCCCTGGGCGATTGTCGGATTGGTGGCTTCGCCAAACATCTCCTGCATTCTTACTGCCAGCGCAGGCGGGTTATCTTCATGATAACGAATGGCGATCCGACTTCCCGTCGGCACAGTGTAATGCGCAGGCAGGGAACTCACCAGACGTTGCTGCATTCCCCAATCGAGTAATCCATGCAGCGCCTGGTAAATATCGACTGATTTCAGGCCACGTAGCGAATGTACGCCGCTCATATGCGGCAACAACCACGTTTCAAGCGTCGCCAATAAACTCGCGTCATCGACCGCTGGCCAGTCATACTCTGGTAACCACTTCGCAGCGCACAGTAAACGCAGGCGTAGCTGTTCCGCTTCTGGCGTCCAGTTGAGGACGTTTAATCCTTTATCGCGTATACCGTTAAGCATCGCCTGATGTAATTCTTCTTCCGAAGGTTTCGCTAGTGGCTGCACTTTTACCGTGAGCTGGCCAATTTGCAACCGACGCCAGGCTTTCAGCGTGCCTTGAGCGTCGTCCCACTCCACAGTGTCAGACTGCTGCACCAGTTGCGGGCAACGTTCTACTAACGTATCAATATCGACCGGCAGCGCCAGCAAAATCCGCGCATCCGGCGAGGCGCTGCCCTGCAATAATAACGGTGCGATCAGCCATTCGTGGCGGTTTAACGCGTCGTCGGCATCCAGCATCGCCCCCATGCCGTTCGCCAGTTGATAGCGACCATCTTGCCCACGCCGACGAGCAATACGATCGGCAAACGCCCCGGCAAGTAGCGGCGCAATAAGCGAACTGTCCTCCTCACCGCCGCGTACGTTTAAGCGTTTCAACAGTTGCTGACTACGTTGCTGCCAGGCAGGTTGATTACGCGAGAACGCCACGCCAAGATCGCCATTCCCCATCCGTGGCGGTTCTTCGAGAATGGCGGCAATTTTTGCGGCGGTAACCGCTTCATCGTCACTCTTCGCACTCACCAGCATTGCCGCTAAACGCGGATCGTTACCCAGCGCCGCCATTTTTTGCCCTTGCGCACTAAGCCGTTCACCGTCCAGCGCCCCCAGCATGTGTAACAGACGTTTCGCCGCCTGTAGATTCACCGCTGGCGGGTGATCCAGCCAGTTCATCTGTGCCGGATCGCTACATCCCCATTGCAGTAATTCCATCAACAAACCGGAGAGATCGCTTTGTAAGATCTCCGGTTCACTTTGCGCTGCGGCGCGTTCCGCCTGCTCTTTAGCGATTAAATGCAGGCAAATACCTGACTCCAGACGCCCGGCGCGCCCGGCACGTTGCGTCATCGACGCCTGACTAACGCGCTGAGTGATCAACCGAGTAAGACCCGTACGCGGATCAAAGCGCGCTACCCTTTCCTGGGCGCAATCCACCACCAGACGGATACCTTCGATGGTTAGACTGGTTTCAGCGATGTTGGTCGCCAGCACCACTTTGCGCATGCCTGGCGGCGCAGGGAGGATAGCTTTTCGCTGATCGTTCAGCGACAACGCGCCATACAGCGGGCAGAGCAAAACGTCACTACCGATGCGCGAAGCCAGCTGTTCCTGCACACGCTGAATCTCCCCGACGCCGGGTAAAAACAGCAGTAACGATCCCGTCTCCTGGCGCAGCAGTTCGGCGATAGCAACTGCGACGGCTTCGTCAAAACGCTGATGTGCGGGCAACGGCTGATAACGCCGCTCAACCGGAAACGAGCGCCCTTCTGAGATGACGATAGGCGCTTGCGGCAGCATTTGCTGCAAGCGGTCGTTGTCCAGGGTCGCCGACATAATCAGCAGCTTTAAGTCATCGCGCAGACCTTGTTGCACATCGAGTAACAACGCCAGCGCCAAATCCGCCTGCAAACTGCGTTCATGAAATTCATCGAGGATCACCAGCCCCACGCCGTTCAGTTCCGGGTCGCGCTGGATCATGCGCGTCAACACGCCTTCGGTGACCACTTCCAGACGAGTATTCGGCCCGACGCAGTTTTGCGCACGCATCCGGTAGCCAACTGTGTCGCCAGGCTTTTCGTTCAGCAGCTCCGCCAGGCGTTGCGCAACGTTACGCGCCGCCAGTCGACGTGGCTCCAACAGGATGATTTTCCCGTGAATCCCTGAATGCGCCAGCAGTTGCAGCGGTAGCCAGGTCGATTTTCCGGCTCCGGTCGGCGCACTTAATAACACCTGCGGCGCATAATCGAGGGCGGCAAGTAATTCAGGTAAGACGGCTGCAACGGGTAACGACGACACAAAACGCTCCAGAGGGTTAACATTCTTCGCGCCACATTGTAGCATCGCGGTAATTCATAACCGAGTGCCTGACATGTCTGAACCGCAACGGCTGTTCTTTGCCATTGACCTACCTGCTGAAATCCGCGAACAGATTATTCACTGGCGCGCCGCACAGTTTCCACCTGAAGCGGGCCGCCCGGTTGCTGCTGAGAATTTGCATCTGACGTTGGCGTTTTTAGGCGAAGTAAGCGCAGACAAAGAGAAGGCGCTCTCACTGCTGGCCGGGCGAATTCGTCAACCCGGTTTTACACTCACGCTTGATGACGCAGGTCAGTGGCTGCGTTCACGCGTGGTATGGTTGGGTATGCGCCAGCCGCCGCGCGGCTTAATCCAACTGGCGAATATGCTTCGTTCTCAGGCAGCACGCAGTGGTTGTTTTCAAAGCAATCGACCATTTCATCCGCATATCACCTTATTGCGCGACGCCAGCGAGGCGGTAACAATCCCACCGCCTGGTTTTAATTGGTCATATGAGGTGAAGGAGTTCACTCTTTATGCTTCCTCGTTTGCCCGTGGGCGTACACGCTACACACCGCTCAAACGCTGGACGCTGACGCAATAAAAAGGATTGTCATAATGGAATTTTCTCCTCCTTTACAGCGCGCCACGCTAATTCAGCGTTATAAACGCTTTTTAGCCGATGTGATCACACCTGATGGTCGTGAATTGACGCTACACTGCCCCAACACTGGCGCGATGACCGGTTGTGCAACGCCTGGCGATACCGTCTGGTATTCGACTTCCGACAATACAAAACGGAAATACCCGCACACCTGGGAATTAACCCAAAGCCAAAGCGGCGCATTTATTTGCGTTAATACGCTTTGGGCGAATAGATTGACGAAAGAGGCTATCCTTAATGGGGAAATTTCGGAGCTATCAGGCTATAGCTCGCTGAAAAGCGAAGTAAAATACGGTGCCGAGCGCAGTCGTATTGACCTCATGTTACAGGCGAGGTTTCGACCTGACTGCTATATTGAAGTGAAATCGGTTACGTTAGCGGAAAATGAGCAAGGTTACTTTCCCGATGCCGTTACCCAACGTGGGCAGAAACATCTTCGGGAGTTGATGAGCGTAGCGGCTGAAGGCCAACGAGCGGTGATTTTTTTCGCTGTACTGCATTCAGCCATTACACGGTTTTCACCCGCGCGCCACATCGATGAGAAATACGCGCAACTATTGTCAGAAGCACAACAGAGGGGAGTAGAAATTCTGGCTTATAAAGCGGAACTTTCTGCTGAAGGTATGGCTCTTAAAAAATCACTGCCTGTTACATTGTAGTAGTGTAAGTAACTGGTTAATTTACATTCTGGTCGCGTGCGCAAATACGCTTTTCCTCACACAGTTGTCAAGTGTTACGTTTAGATAATTGCTATCCGGAAAAGCATCTGCTATTTATAGCGGCCTCATTTTTCCCCCGAACATGGGGATCGATAGTGCGTGTTAAGGAGAAGCAACATGCAAGAAGGGCAAAACCGTAAAACATCGTCCCTGAGTATTCTCGCCATCGCTGGGGTGGAGCCATATCAGGAGAAGCCGGGCGAAGAGTATATGAACGAAGCCCAGCTGGCGCACTTCCGTCGTATTCTGGAAGCATGGCGTAATCAACTCAGGGATGAAGTCGATCGCACCGTTACACATATGCAGGATGAAGCAGCCAACTTCCCGGACCCGGTAGACCGTGCAGCCCAGGAAGAAGAGTTCAGCCTCGAACTGCGTAACCGCGATCGCGAGCGTAAGCTGATCAAAAAGATCGAGAAGACGCTGAAAAAAGTGGAAGACGAAGATTTCGGCTACTGCGAATCTTGCGGTGTTGAAATTGGTATTCGTCGTCTGGAAGCGCGCCCGACAGCCGATCTGTGCATCGACTGCAAAACGCTGGCTGAAATTCGCGAAAAACAGATGGCTGGCTAATTACAGCCGTTCCATCACGTTTACCACAGGCGGGAAATACTCCCGCCTTATTTTTTGTTCAAAGAGATGACAGACACACAGTATATTGGTCGCTTCGCCCCCTCTCCTTCCGGCGAGCTTCATTTTGGCTCTCTGATCGCTGCGCTTGGCAGCTATTTGCAGGCTCGCGCCCGGCAAGGTCGCTGGCTGGTACGCATTGAAGATATCGACCCGCCTCGTGAAGTTCCCGGTGCCGCAGAAACTATCCTGCGCCAGCTGGAACATTACGGCCTGCACTGGGACGGCGATGTTCTTTGGCAATCCCAACGTCACGACGCCTATCGCGAAGCACTCGCCTGGTTACATGAGCAAGAGCTAAGTTATTACTGCACCTGCACGCGTGCGCGTATCCAAAACATTGGCGGTATTTACGATGGTCATTGCCGAGCATTGCATCATGGACCAGACAACGCGGCTGTGCGTATTCGGCAGTTGTATCCGGTCACGCAGTTTACTGATCAACTACGCGGAATTATTCACGCCGACGAAAAACTGGCGCGAGAAGATTTTATTATTCATCGTCGTGATGGTTTGTTTGCCTATAACCTGGCGGTGGTGGTCGATGATCACTTCCAGGGCGTCACAGAAATTGTTCGTGGGGCAGATTTAATTGAACCGACAGTGCGGCAAATCTCGCTGTACCAGCTTTTTGGCTGGCAGGTGCCAGATTACATTCATTTACCGCTGGCGCTAAACGCACAAGGAACTAAACTTTCCAAGCAGAATCATGCGCCTGCGTTACCGAAAGGCGATCCGCGCCCTGTGCTAATCGCGGCACTTCATTTTCTGGGTCAGCAGGCAGAAGCGCACTGGCAGGATTACAGCGTAGAGCAAATCCTTCAGTCAGCCGTCAAAAACTGGACGCTGACCGCCGTGCCAGAGTCGGCAATTGTAAATTCAACATTCTCAAATGCGTCATGCTGAGCTATGATTAGCCGCTATTTTTTTGTCCTGAATGATGTTTGACACTACCGAGGTGTATTATTTTTACCCGAGTCGCTAATTTTTGCCGCAAGGTGTTGAGCCGCGAGGAGAGCGAAGCTGAACAAGCAGTCGCCCGTCCACAGGTGACGGTGATCCCGCGCGAGCAGCATGCTATTTCCCGCAAAGATATCAGTGAAAATGCCCTGAAGGTAATGTACAGGCTCAATAAAGCGGGATACGAAGCCTGGCTGGTTGGCGGCGGCGTACGCGACCTGTTACTTGGCAAAAAGCCGAAAGATTTTGACGTGACCACCAACGCCACGCCTGAGCAGGTGCGCAAACTGTTCCGTAATTGCCGCCTGGTAGGTCGCCGTTTCCGTCTGGCTCATGTGATGTTTGGCCCGGAAATTATCGAAGTCGCCACCTTCCGTGGTCACCACGAAGGCAATGTCAGCGACCGCACGACTTCTCAGCGCGGGCAAAACGGCATGTTGCTACGCGACAACATTTTCGGCTCCATCGAAGAAGACGCCCAGCGCCGCGATTTCACTATTAATAGTCTGTATTACAGCGTCGCGGATTTTACCGTCCGTGATTACGTTGGTGGCATGCAGGATCTGAAAGACGGTGTTATCCGCCTGATTGGGAACCCGGAAACGCGCTACCGTGAAGATCCGGTACGTATGCTGCGCGCAGTACGTTTTGCCGCGAAACTGGGGATGCGCATCAGCCCAGAAACTGCCGAGCCGATCCCACGCCTTGCTACTCTGCTCAACGATATTCCGCCAGCACGCCTGTTTGAAGAGTCTCTTAAACTGTTGCAAGCGGGCTACGGTTACGAAACCTATAAACTGCTGTGTGAATATAATCTGTTCCAACCGCTGTTCCCGACCATTACCCGTTACTTCACGGAAAATGGCGACAGCCCAATGGAGCGGATCATTGAGCAGGTACTGAAGAATACCGATACGCGTATTCATAACGATATGCGCGTTAACCCGGCGTTTTTGTTTGCCGCCATGTTCTGGTATCCACTGCTGGAAACAGCGCAGAAAATTGCTCAGGAAAGCGGCCTGACCTACCACGACGCTTTCGCGCTGGCGATGAACGACGTGCTGGACGAAGCCTGCCGTTCACTGGCAATTCCGAAACGTCTGACTACGCTAACTCGCGATATCTGGCAGTTGCAGCTGCGTATGTCCCGTCGTCAGGGCAAACGGGCATGGAAACTACTGGAGCATCCGAAATTCCGCGCCGCCTACGACCTGCTGGCTCTGCGTGCTGAAGTGGAACGCAACGCCGAGCTGCAACGTCTGGCGAAATGGTGGGGGGAGTTCCAGGTTTCTGCGCCACCAGACCAAAAAGGGATGCTCAACGAGCTGGATGAAGATCCGACACCGCGCCGTCGTACTCGCCGTCCGCGCAAACGCGCGCCGCGTCGCGAGGGTACCGCATGACGGTGGCGTATATTGCCATAGGCAGCAATCTGGCCTCTCCGCTGGAGCAGGTCAATGCTGCCGTGAAAGCATTAGGTGACATTCCGGAAAGCCGCATTCTTGCCGTTTCTTCATTTTACCGTACCCCACCGCTGGGGCCGCAAGATCAACCCGATTACTTAAACGCAGCCGTAGCGCTGGAAACCGCTCTTGCCCCTGAAGAGTTACTCAATCACACACAGCGTATTGAGTTGCAGCAAGGTCGCGTCCGCAAAGCTGAACGCTGGGGGCCACGCACGCTGGACCTCGACATTATGTTATTCGGTAATGAAACGATTAATACCGAACGACTCACCGTTCCGCACTACGATATGAAAAATCGTGGATTTATGCTGTGGCCGCTGTTTGAGATTGCGCCGGAGCTGGTTTTTCCTGATGGAACAACATTAGACAACTTATTACAAATAAATAAATACGATGAATTAGACAAGTGGTAATTCAATAGCCACTTGAATATAAATAAATTCTGAAAAATACTCCCCAACAATTGCAATCAATGCATTTTTTAAGTTACAACCACAATTAATAATATATCCCACCCTCTTAACCTTCCCACCCCATACACTATTTTTTCAACTTTAGATATTTAGTTTTACTTAAAGATGAATTAAGTGGATATATAATTTTTATTATGCACAATATCCCCCCTAATGATGAGCAGATGTAACATTCGGTAAATTCAAGTCCTCATCATTAACAAACCAATCTTTCTAGTCTATCGGGCCTCCCCATGTGCGGACTCCCGATTGAAGTTAAACTCATGGAATATAATTCAAGGATTTTTATGTCTAAAAAATTAGGTTTTGCCCTGTCTGGTCTTATGCTGGCAATGGTTGCAGGTACTGCTTCTGCAGATATGGACGGTGGTCAGTTAAATATCAGCGGTCTGGTTGTTGATAACACCTGTGAAACCCGTGTAGACGGTGGTAACAAAGATGGTCTAATCCTGCTGCAAACTGCAACTGTTGGTGAAATCACTGACGGCGTACTGAATGATACCGTTGGTGCTAAAGCTAAACCTTTCAGCATCACCGTTGACTGTAGCAAAGCGAACCCGAATCCAGGTAGCACAGCTAAAATGACCTTCGGTTCTGTTTTCTTTGGTAATAGCAAAGGAACGCTGAACAACGACATGTCTATTAACAACCCGTCTGATGGCGTAAATATCGCTCTGCACAATATTGATGGTTCCACTATCAAACAGGTTCAAATTAACAACCCCGGCGATGTGTATACTAAAACCATGGATGCAACGACAAAATCTGCAATTTATGATTTTAAAGCATCTTACGTTCGTGCTGACGCAAATCAGACAGCGACTGCTGGTTATGTAAAAACTAACACTGCATACACCATTACTTATCAGTAAGTATTCACCAATTAAATTGATTGAATGAATATACAGGGAATAGTATTAATAATTACTATTTTTATATTATTCCCTGTTTTAATTAACTCTGTCAGGGATGGTTTATGTTTTTTAACACCAAACATACAGCAGCTTTATGCTTCGTAACCTGTATGGCTTTTAGCTCATCGTCTATTGCGGATATTGTCATTTCGGGTACTCGCGTAATATATAAAAGCGATCAAAAAAGTGTCAGCGTACGTCTGGAAAATAAAGGGAATAACCCGTTACTTGTCCAGAGTTGGTTAGATACTGGCGATGACAACGCTGAACCTGGCAGTATTACAGTCCCCTTTACCGCCACACCGCCAGTATCGCGTATTGATGCCAAACGTGGGCAAACAATCAAACTGATGTACACCGCCAGTACCTCACTGCCTAAAGACAGGGAGAGCGTATTCTGGTTTAACGTACTGGAAGTTCCACCAAAACCAGATGCAGAAAAGGTCGCGAATCAAAGCCTGCTGCAACTGGCATTTCGCACACGTATAAAACTGTTCTATCGCCCGGATGGATTGAAGGGAAATCCCTCTGAAGCCCCATTAGCCCTGAAATGGTCCTGGTCAGGTTCAGACGGTAAAACGGCATTACAAGTCACTAATCCAACGCCTTACTACGTCTCTTTTAGCAGTGGCGATTTAGAAGCCAGCGGTAAACGCTATCCGATTGATGTGAAAATGATTGCACCATTCAGTGATGAAGTCATGAAAGTCAATGGCCTTAATGGCAAAGCAAATTCTTCAAAAGTGCACTTTTACGCCATTAATGACTTTGGTGGCGCCATTGAAGGTAATGCCCGACTGTAATCAGGCAAGGATATAATTCCGCAGGAAGCATAGCGTGACTATAAAATATACTAAAAATTATCATCATCATCTGACCCGTATCGCCACGTTATGCGCGCTGCTGTATTGCAATAGTGCTTTCAGTGCTGAACTCGTTGAATATGACCCTACCTTCCTGATGGGGCAGAATGCATCTAATATTGATCTCAGTCGATACAGCGAAGGTAACCCCGCTATACCGGGTGTTTACGACGTCAGTGTTTATGTCAACGATCAACCAATCATTAACCAAAGTATTACATTTGTAGCGATTGAAGGAAAAAAGAACGCCCAGGCCTGTATCACATTAAAGAATTTATTGCAGTTTCATATTAATTCCCCCGATATAAATAACGAAAAAGCCGTTCTGTTTGCCCGGGATGAAACGCTCGGTGATTGCCTCAATTTGACGGAAATTATCCCTCAGGCTTCCGTTCGTTATGACGTTAACGATCAACGTCTGGATATAGACGTTCCTCAAGCCTGGGTAATGAAAAATTACCAAAACTATGTTGATCCATCATTATGGGAAAACGGCATTAATGCGGCTATGTTGTCATATAACCTCAACGGATATCATAGTGAAACCCCTGGTCGAAGAAATGACAGCATTTATGCTGCTTTTAACGGTGGGATGAATTTAGGTGCATGGCGACTGCGAGCCTCCGGCAACTACAACTGGATGACCGATTCTGGCAGTAATTATGATTTTAAGAATCGGTATGTACAACGAGATATCGCCTCACTACGCTCTCAATTAATTATTGGTGAATCTTATACTACGGGCGAAACCTTTGATTCCGTCAGTATCCGAGGCATTCGCGTATACAGTGACAGCCGAATGTTGCCTCCGACATTAGCCAGCTTTGCACCTATCATACATGGCGTCGCCAATACCAATGCCAAAGTCTCTATTACGCAAGGCGGCTATAAGATTTATGAAACGACTGTGCCTCCAGGCGCTTTCGTCATTGATGATCTTAGCCCGTCAGGGTACGGCAGTGATCTTATTGTGACCATCGAAGAATCCGATGGCTCAAAAAGGACATTCTCGCAACCTTTTTCATCGGTTGTTCAAATGTTACGCCCTGGCGTTGGACGTTGGGATATTAGCGGTGGCCAGGTCTTAAAAGATGATATTCAGGATGAACCTAATTTATTTCAGGCCAGCTACTACTACGGTCTGAATAACTATCTGACGGGTTATACTGGTATTCAGATTACCGATAATAACTATACCGCCGGTTTGTTAGGTCTTGGCCTGAATACCTCAGTCGGTGCATTTTCTTTCGATGTGACTCACTCCAATGTCCGTATCCCGGATGATAAAACATACCAGGGGCAAAGTTATCGTGTTTCCTGGAACAAATTATTCGAAGAAACAAGTACTTCACTGAATATCGCGGCCTATCGCTATTCAACACAAAATTACCTTGGTCTTAATGATGCACTAACTCTAATTGATGAAGTGAAACATCCCGAACAAGATCTTGAACCGCAAAACATGCGTAATTACTCGCGCATGAAAAATCAGGTTACGGTCAGTATTAACCAACCGTTGAAATTTGAGAAAAAAGATTACGGTTCATTTTATCTTTCCGGAAGTTGGTCCGATTACTGGGCTTCAGGACAAAATCGTAGCAATTACTCTATTGGCTACAGTAACAGTGCATCCTGGGGCAGCTACAGTGTCAGTGCACAGCGTTCATGGAATGAAAACGGCGACACTGACGATAGCATTTATCTCAGTTTCACCATTCCTATTGAAAAATTACTTGGCACTGAACAGCGTACTTCAGGTTTCCAGAGTATTGATACTCAAATGAGCAGTGACTTTAAGGGCAATAATCAACTCAACGTCAGTAGCAGTGGCTATAGCGATAACGCTCGCGTCAGTTATAGCGTGAATACAGGCTATACGATGAATAAAGCCAGTAAAGATATGAGTTATGTTGGTGGATATGCCAGCTATGAGTCACCGTGGGGAACCCTGGCCGGTTCAGTTTCTGCGAATAGCGATAACAGTCGTCAAGTTTCTCTCAGCACTGACGGTGGTTTTGTATTACATAGCGGCGGCCTGACCTTCAGTAATGACAGCTTTAGCGACTCCGATACACTGGCGGTAGTTCAGGCTCCTGGTGCCAAAGGGGCTCGAATAAATTATGGGAATAGCACCGTAGACCGCTGGGGATATGGCGTTACCAGTGCTCTTTCTCCTTATCATGAAAACCGTATCGCGCTGGATATCAACGATCTTGAGAACGATGTTGAATTAAAAAGTACCAGTGCTGTAGCTGTGCCGCGTCAGGGTTCAGTCGTCTTTGCTGATTTTGAAACCGTGCAAGGGCAATCAGCCATTATGAACATCACACGAAGTGATGGTAAAAATATTCCATTTGCTGCAGATATTTATGATGAGCAAGGCAATGTCATTGGTAATGTTGGACAGGGTGGACAGGCTTTTGTTCGTGGTATTGAACAGCAGGGAAATATCAGTATTAAGTGGCTCGAAGAAAGTAAACCTGTAAGCTGCCTTGCGCATTATCAACAAAGTTCAGAAGCAGAAAAAATAGCGCAATCTATTATTCTGAATAGAATTCGGTGTCAGATTCAGTAACTACAAGGGACGTCAAATGATAAAAACAACGCCACATAAAATAGCGACACTGATGGGAATATTATTATCACCCTCAGTATTAGCAACGGATATTAATGTAGAGTTTACGGCCACCGTCAGAGCGACAACCTGTAACATCACACTTACTGGTAATAACGTCACGAATGATGGCAATAATAACTACACATTGAGAATCCCCAATATGGGCCTGGATAAGATCGCGAATAAAACGACAGAATCTCAGGCTGATTTTAAACTGGTTGCTAGTGGTTGCAGCAGTGGCATTAGCTGGATTGATACCACTCTGACCGGAAACGCCTCATCAAGTTCACCCAAGCTTATTATACCGCTGTCTGGTGATACAAATTCGACGACAAGTTATATCGGTATGGGTTTCAAGAGACGGAATACTGATGATGCCACTTTTCTTAAACCCAACAGTGCGGAAAAGATACGCTGGGACACAGGCGAAATACCGTCCGACAAAGGTCTTGAAATGACTGTTGCGTTACGTGAAACATCTCAAGGCGCTGGTGTGCCGGGGAACTTCCGCGCTCTGGCAACATTTAATTTCATCTATCAATAAGAAGGATAATTAAGATGACATTTAAAAATTTACGTTATGGATTATCCAGCAGTCTGGTTCTGGTAGCCTCACTATTCAGTGTCCCGTCTTATGCAGCAACAGACAGCATTGGGCTGACCGTTATTACCACTGTGGAAATGGGTACCTGCACAGCAACACTTATGGATGGTAATAATAAAATCTCCACGGTTAATTTTGGTGATGTATATATATCTGAAATCAATGCTAAAACCAAAATTAAAACATTCAAACTACAGTTTAAAGATTGTGCAGGAATTCCAGGAAAGAAAGCATATATAACATTAACCAAAGTTGGCACATGTGAAGGAAATGCCAATAATGGTGATGGATTTGCCAATGCATCTACATCCACAGAAAAAGCAAATGCGGTTGTGGTTGAAGTCTGGGGTGCCATAACACCAGATCGAGCAGATAAAAATAAACAATTTAGCTGCGCTACTCCTCAAGCGAAAGAAAAGAGTATTGTGGATGCAACAGGTACTAATGTTGTGAACTTTGATATGAGTGCAGTCCTTGTGGTAGATAAGGATAAAACTGTCAATAATGTTACGGCAGGTGATTTTTTCGCCCCTGCAACATTTACTATCACCTATAACTAACAGACTGACAGATTCAGGAACTATATATGCATCCCACTCAACGCAAGCTGATGAAGAGAATAATTCTGTTTCTGTCATTACTGTTTCCCATTACCTGTCCAGCCATCGCTGGACAGGATATCGACCTTGTTGCCAATGTAAAAAACAGCACTTGCAAAAGCGGAATCAGTAACCAGGGTAATATTGATCTTGGCGTCGTTGGGGTGGGATATTTTTCAGGTAATGTGACTCCTGAAAGTTATCAACCAGGTGGAAAAGAGTTCACTGTCACTGTCTCAGACTGTGCTTTACAGGGAACTGGCGATGTGTTAAATCAATTACATATTGATTTTAGAGCTCTTAGCGGTGTCATGGCTGCTGGGTCCAGGCAAATATTTGCCAATGACGAAGCAACAGGCGCTAAAAATGTTGGCGTAGTTATTTTTTCTATCCAGGATTCTGCAAATACGTTCAATGTATTAAATACAGCAGGTATATCACGCTCAGTCTATCCCGTGATGACATCAGTAATGGATAATTCATCATGGAAATTTTATGCCAGAATGCAAAAAATTGATTCCACACTGGATGTTACTTCTGGCCAAGTCAAAAGCACCGTACTGGTTGATATTTATTATGAGTAACTCTAATGTAAGAAAAAACAATATGCACACACAGACCACCACATATTATATGCACGTATTATTTAAATTTTTCTATATAATTCTAACTACAATATTCTGCATCTCAGCTTACGCAAACAATACAAGTTTCATTGTAGGTAATAATGCTGGCGTTGATGCCTTTAGTGGTCCATCTTCAAGCGGAAAAGCAATATTTCGTTATGCGACTATTACTAACAATCTGGTGTTTTATAAACCACCTCCCGGTGATGGCATTAACAAAACTGATGTAAAACTGTTTTGGTCTCAACTAGATAGTTTGGGAGGGAGTGGGGGGACAGGGACTCTTTACTGTAATACCAGTGGAAATGCCAGTGGGGCACCGATGAAAATTGAAAATGCAATGATTGACTCTCATTTAACTTACGCGGGTCATAAGTTATTTTCAACGTCTGTTCAGGGACTCTATTATACGCTATCAATTTCCAACATTTGGTCAGCCTGGGTCAAATCAAATATCAGTGGAGATAGTATTTATATTGGAGATAGCGCAGACCAATACTTTTCATTCTACATAGATGATGTGGATCTTCAGACAAGAGGTTGCGACAGAGCAAATACAACCAGTAAATATTGGGCTATTGGTGGTTTAATGCAGAGTCTCACCGTTGAATTTTATACTGATTCATCTTTCAACCCGACACAAAACCAACAGGTTCAGTTGTTAAGCTCATCCGACTATCTTTATGCTTTCAAGGCTTATGGTGTTGGTGATGGTATTAATCAACACAGCAATCACCTTTATATAAATTTTGATTTAGTCAATATAAAAATCACTTTACCTACTTGTTTTACTTCAGTATTAAGCGGCACCAATGTAAGCGGCTCTACAGTAAAAATGGGAGAATATGGTCCTGGACAAATTAAAAATGGCGCAACTCCGGTTCTTTTTGACATTTCGTTACAGAACTGTATTCGTGTTCGTAATATCGAAACAAAATTAGTTTCAACAAAAATCGGCATAGAAGACAAACAGCTTCTTGGAAACACCCTCACAGGAACGGGGGGAGCAAAA
This sequence comes from Escherichia sp. E2748, assembly GCF_005781125.1. Lineage (NCBI taxonomy): Bacteria > Pseudomonadati > Pseudomonadota > Gammaproteobacteria > Enterobacterales > Enterobacteriaceae > Escherichia > Escherichia sp. E2748. The sequence continues at coordinate 181,066 of NZ_VATP01000028.1, read as the reverse complement.
GGTGTCGGTGTACTTATTGAAGGATTAGCCACTAGCAGAAGCGCCTTAATGACTCTGAAGCCTAATGACGCAACCTCTGTATATAAAGATTATGAAGAGGAAGATGATAATACTGACGGAATTTACCCAGATAAAGGCAATGGAACGACACAACCACTTCACTTCCAGGCGACGTTAAAGCAAGACGGGAATATTGCTATCGAACCCGGTGAGTTTAAAGCCACCAGTACATTCCAGGTAACCTATCCCTGATAACATTGTGGCACCGTCTGGTAATGGCGGTGCCACAATAGAGAAATCATTGCCCCCACCAATGTGACTGATAAAATGCCAGACAGCACAACATCATTTATCAGGATACGTTATGAAACCGACCACCATCTCCTTACTGCAGAAGTACAAACAGGAAAAAAAACGTTTCGCGACCATTACCGCTTACGACTACAGCTTCGCGAAACTTTTTGCTGATGAAGGACTTAACGTCATGCTGGTAGGCGACTCACTGGGCATGACGGTTCAGGGGCATGACTCCACCCTGCCAGTTACCGTTGCTGATATCGCCTACCATACCGCTGCGGTACGTCGCGGAGCGCCAAACTGCCTGCTGTTGGCTGACCTGCCGTTTATGGCGTATGCCACGCCGGAACAAGCCTTTGAAAACGCCGCAACGGTTATGCGTGCCGGTGCCAATATGGTCAAAATTGAAGGCGGTGAGTGGCTTGTTGAAACGGTACAAATGCTTACCGAGCGCGCAGTTCCTGTATGTGGTCACTTAGGTTTAACACCGCAGTCAGTGAATATTTTCGGCGGCTACAAAGTACAGGGGCGCGGCGATGAAGCGGGCGATCGACTGCTCAGCGATGCATTAGCCTTAGAAGCCGCTGGTGCACAACTGCTGGTGCTGGAATGTGTGCCGGTTGAGCTGGCAAAACGCATTACCGAGGCACTGGCGATCCCGGTTATTGGTATTGGCGCAGGCAACGTCACTGACGGGCAGATCCTCGTGATGCACGACGCCTTTGGCATTACCGGCGGTCACATTCCTAAATTCGCCAAAAATTTCCTCGCTGAAACGGGCGACATCCGCGCGGCGGTGCGGCAGTATATGGCTGAAGTGGAGTCCGGCGTTTATCCGGGCGAAGAACACAGTTTCCATTAAGGAGTCACGTTGTGTTAATTATCGAAACCCTGCCGCTGCTGCGTCAGCAAATTCGCCGCCTGCGTATGGAAGGTAAGCGCGTGGCGCTGGTGCCAACCATGGGTAACCTGCACGATGGCCATATGAAACTGGTCGACGAAGCCAAAGCCCGCGCCGATGTGGTAGTCGTCAGTATTTTCGTTAACCCAATGCAGTTCGACCGCCCGGAAGATCTGGCTCGCTATCCACGCACCTTGCAGGAAGACTGCGAAAAGCTGAACAAGCGCAAAGTCGATCTGGTTTTCGCGCCCTCGGTAAAGGAGATCTACCCGAACGGTACTGAAACCCACACCTATGTTGATGTTCCTGGCCTTTCGACCATGCTGGAAGGTGCCAGCCGTCCAGGACATTTTCGCGGCGTTTCGACTATCGTCAGCAAGCTGTTTAACCTGGTCCAGCCGGATATCGCCTGCTTCGGTGAAAAGGACTTTCAGCAACTGGCGCTGATCCGCAAAATGGTTGCCGATATGGGCTTCGATATTGAGATTGTCGGCGTACCGATTATGCGTGCGAAAGACGGTCTGGCGCTGAGTTCCCGTAACGGTTATCTGACGGCAGAACAACGCAAAATTGCGCCCGGTCTGTACAAAGTTTTAAGTTCGATTGCCGACAAATTGCAGGCGGGAGAGCGGGATCTCGATGAAATTATTGCCATTGCAGGGCAAGAACTGAATGAAAAAGGCTTCCGCGCTGATGATATTCAGATTCGCGATGCCGACACGCTGCTGGAAGTCTCTGAAAACAGCAAACGGGCAGTAATTCTGGTAGCCGCCTGGCTTGGCGATGCTCGCCTGATCGACAACAAAATGGTCGAGCTGGCGTAATACTTAACTGGCGCTACAGCTGACGGCGCCAGTTATTCATTGCCACGATATTTGTAAGCGATTGTTCATATCGTAGACAACTTAGTTAATCAGCTTATCAAGCTCAGCAAGAGGTAAATTTGCCATCTCTGCAACGTCTTCTCGAGACATCCCTTTACTCAAAAGACGCTGGGCGAATTCCTGCCTTTCCTCTTGTCTTGCCTCCTGTCTCCCTTCCTGTCTTCCCAGCTGAATCCCCTTCTCCATCCCTTTCTCAATCCCCTTCTCAATCCCTTTCTCTTCAAACCACTGCGCCAGCGTCATCATAGACTCCCCTCCTATTTCCCTGTCTCTCACCACACCGTAAAACAAATCCGCTTGTTCAGTATGACCGCGTTGCAGCATATAGTTTTGCATGGCAACTAACTGACTTCCGCTAGTGTACCCTTCGTCAATCAGCGTGACCAGTTGCTCCAGCAATAACATTAAGTCGCGCTGGCGAATATGTTTTTGCAGCAGTTCGAGAATCGCAATCCGCCGATGTTGCATGATTTCGTCATCCGGTGTGATGGTGATGTCCACCAGCGGGAATGGACTGTTATAGACGCGTCGCGCCAGCTCCGGTGAGTAAAACATATCAAACCAGCACATTGAGAGTGGATAAGGTGTGGCCTCGCCCTGATAAAACAGAATTGGCACCACCAGCGGCAGCTTATCGTGATCCGCCTCCAGATGTCGGTGCATGGCAGCAATCGAATAGCGCATCATGCGAAAGGCCATTTTCTTATCCGGCTTGCTTTGATGCTCAATCACAACGTGCAGATAACCAGGATTGCCCTGCATTTGCACGGAATAGAGCACGTCCGTGCTATGTCCTTTCAGGCTCTCTTCAATGAAACTCCCCGACTCTAAATGAAGCGTGTTGAGGTCACAAAGTTCGCGTAATTCCACTGGCAAATGGATATCCAGGAAGTCGCGAGCCGTCTCCGCATGCATTAAAAATTGTTTAAATACCGCGTCATGCGGTGTGGTACTCGGTGCGTCCATCTTCCCTGCCTTCCATGTTGCCCTATGTGAAGGAAGTATCCGGCCAATATGCGCTGTCGTCTGCTGCCTCTTTGTTGTTTACCGAGCAGCGTTCAGAGAAATTTCAATTGGTTACAGGCGTTACATGGCAAGCTTCGGCGCGGTACGCAAACTGCTGGTGCAAATGCCACCAGATCAGTAGACACTTATCAAAAATCGGGCAATACTGCGTGAGAATTTCCTCAAAGCAGGCATCGCCTGCTTCGTTAACGACAGGGTAGAAAGGTAGAAGTTATGATTCGCACGATGCTGCAGGGCAAACTCCACCGCGTGAAAGTGACTCATGCGGACCTGCACTATGAAGGTTCTTGCGCCATTGACCAGGATTTTCTTGACGCAGCCGGTATTCTCGAAAACGAAGCCATTGATATCTGGAATGTTACCAACGGCAAGCGTTTCTCCACCTATGCCATCGCGGCAGAACGCGGTTCGAGAATTATTTCTGTCAACGGTGCGGCGGCCCACTGTGCCAGCGTCGGCGATATTGTCATCATCGCCAGCTTCGTCACTATGCCAGATGCAGAAGCCCGTACCTGGCGCCCCAACGTTGCCTACTTTGAAGGCGACAATGAAATGAAACGTACCGCGAAAGCGATTCCGGTACAGGTTGCCTGATAATCACCCCTGCGGCTGGTTACTCACCAGCCGCGACATCGTCTCCAGCGAATCTGTTCTTAAAATATACAGCCGCTTTAATAAATACGGATTATCCCCCGGTTTAACTTTCCCTTTCATGGTGGTCACCGCCAGATGAAACCCGGCTTCATTTGCTGCCTTCACTGCTTTGTCATTAAATCCACCAAATGGATACGAAAGATACAAGACTCGAGGATTAAATTGGTTTAGCGCCCGGCGAGAGCGTTCGAAATCAAACAGAATATTATGCTCACTGCGGCTGAGTAATATGGGTCGGCGATAACCATCAACCCGATGTAAAAAATGCGTATGCGACTGGAAATCAAAAACATCGCTGACATCAAGCAGTTCAGAAACACTCATAAACTGTAATGACTGCGGATTCCATTTCTGTGGATGACGTTTGATGCGAGAGGTAATAATAAATGCCGTCGCCTTCATGCCATATTGTTTCAGAATGGGATATGCATAACGACTCACTGATTTCAAGCCATCATCAAACGTCAGCACCACCGCGCGAGCCGGAAGATTCAACGAATTACGCAGATACCCTTCCAGTTGATACAAGGTTAACGTGGTATATCCACGATCGCGCAACCAGGTCATCTGGTTATTGAAAGCCCGCACCGACGTCGTGGTCGAAGTATGACGAAAACGGGTGTTCTCTTCATCGCGTAAAATATGATGGTAGGTCAATACAGGAATACCGTTATCCTGCTGCGCATCCAGTGCACTGATATAGGCCAGTCGTTCGCCAATACGAATTTGATACCAGGTTTGATTCAGGCGATCTTTTAATTTATTAATAATGGGATAACGCAAATTATCGGCCAACACGCCAAATGGCGCACTACCCGCATCAGGCGCGTTGTATATCGGAGTATCTTTCCATGTAATAAGATTTTGGTTACTCAGTGGCTTATTCAGATCCCCCAGACCATCTTCAACTTTTTGCCGCCCTTGTACAGGTTCCAGATGCCCTTTATCAATATACCCCGTAGCAAAACCAAAATTGAATTCATAATAATCGGCAGCGGTTGGGATGACCGAAATAATCTGCCCGGCGCGAATGTTGCCGACGGTTACCGTTTTGTCGCCAATTTTTCCCCAGATAGCTGCATCCTGAGTGGTTTGCATATAACGCGCGGGAAGCGCTGCGCCGACACCAGATGAAACCAGCAGCAGTAAAAAAATAATCTTTTTAATCATGAGAAAACTACCAGGCGAGAAACAGCGCCGTTAGTGTAGCAAAATCGGAATGCGATTTAATACTCGAACCAATTATGCTTGAGGACAAAGGGGGGATTTTTTTGTTGTTGGTGCCAGAGACTACTGACTTCAGGCCCACCCAGTTCGACAATTCGCTCGCGAAACTCCGCGCTGGATAACGTTTCACGGTAGGCCATCATCTGCTCAATTAACGGTAACGTGACACCAGAAATCACTTCGCAACGGGAATGTTTGTGGCTTAATAACGATGCAACACGATAAGGCGCAGCACCTGCAATATCGGTTAAAAAGATAACCCCATCGCCAGAATCTGTTTCATGCAGAGCATCGCACATCATGCGGCTGAGCATATTGGAACTTAATCCGCGCCAGAAATTCACCGCCCGGCACTGGATAAGTGCGCCATGTTTTTTTTCCAGCGCATCCAACATCTCTTGCGCCCGGTCGTCGTGACAGGTAATTACCCAACCTAACATTACCTTCCTCCTTAGCTGAAAATCAGTCTACCCTGACCATTGTTGATAAAGGGTGATAGTCGTCAAAACTCCTCTCCCCCGAATCCAGAGGAGAGGAACTAGCCTTAGCTGCGCAGACCGCGTCCGCGCTGGATCAGCGACCAGCAGATCAGATAAAACGCAATAATAAAAATAACCAGCACACCAAAAGTAGTAACCAGCGGCACATCATTAATGCCGAGGAAGCCGTAGCGGAATCCACTGATCATATAAACGATTGGGTTGAGATGCGACAGCCCCTGCCAGAACGGTGGCAACAAGGTCAGTGAGTAAAACACCCCGCCCAAATACGTGAGTGGCGTTAACACAAAGGTTGGTACCAGGCTGATGTCATCAAACGTTTTGGCAAACACACCATTAAGCAATCCGGCAAGAGAGAACAACACCGCCGTGAGCACCAGCGTTAAAGCGACAAATACCCACGAATGCACCTGAAACGGTACAAAGAACAGCGAAATTGCTGTCACCAGCATACCAACAAGCAGTCCGCGCGCTACGCCACCGCCGACATATCCGGCAATAATGACGTGAGTCGGAACCGGAGCGACCAGCAGTTCTTCAATATTACGCTGGAACTTGGCGCCAAAAAATGATGAAGCGACGTTGGCGTAGGCATTGGTGATTACCGACATCATGATCAGCCCCGGAACAATGAACTGCATATAGCTGAAGCCATGCATATCGCCAATACGCGAACCAATCAGGTTACCGAAGATGATAAAGTAAAGGGTCATGGTGATAACCGGTGGCACCAGCGTCTGTATCCAGATACGCATAAAGCGATGGATCTCTTTCGCCCAGATGCTTTTTAACGCCACCCAGTAAAGATGCATCATGTGCGATCTCCTTGTTTTTCATTAACCAGTGAAACAAACAACTCTTCCAGACGGTTAGCTTTGTTACGCATACTTAATACCTGAATGCCCTGCTCACTTAACTGCGTGAATACGCTGTTGATCCCCTGCTCACGCAGCACTTCAACTTCCAGCGTGGCGGTATCTACCAGTCGGTACTGATAGCCATCGAGCTTCGGTAACGGGCTTTTCGGTGCGAGATCGAGAATAAAGGTTTCTGATTTCAGCTTTGCCAGCAGTGCCTTCATCGAGGTATTTTCCACCAGTTCGCCGTGCTGAATAATGCCGATATTGCGGCACAGCATTTCTGCTTCTTCCAGGTAATGCGTGGTAAGAATGATGGTGGTGCCTTTGTCGTTTAAATCCTTCAAAAAGCCCCACATTGAGCGACGAAGTTCGATATCCACACCTGCCGTTGGCTCGTCCAGAATCAGCAGTTTAGGTTCGTGCATCAGCGCGCGGGCAATCATTAAACGACGTTTCATCCCGCCCGATAACATGCGCGCACGTTCGTTGCGTTTTCCCCACAAATCGAGTTGCTTAAGATACTTTTCGCTGCGTATGTACGCTTCTTTGCGCTCTACACCGTAGTACCCCGCCTGATTCACCACAATTTGCTGTACGGTTTCAAACGGGTTGAAGTTAAATTCCTGTGGCACCAGTCCTAACTGACGTTTAGCGTTGACGACATCTTTTTCAAGATCGTAACCAAATACGCTGACCCGCCCGGAGGTTTTATTTACCAGAGAGCTGATAATACCGATAGTGGTTGATTTTCCGGCCCCGTTCGGCCCGAGAAGCGCATAAAAATCACCCGCTTCGACTTGCAAATCTATCCCACGAAGCGCCTGAACGCCGCCTGGATAGGTTTTTTTAAGCTGTTGAAGTTCCAGTGCAATGGTCATAAATTTTTACTTACCTTACGTTCTTACACTTTATCTGTGGTTTAAATCGTCCCGGAGTTGCCCTATATTAGCCAAACGTAATTATTTGGTTACAGGTCGTTAACCTCCATGAAAGACATAGATACACTCATCAGCAATAATGCACTATGGTCAAAAATGCTGGTGGAAGAGGATCCCGGGTTTTTTGAGAAACTGGCACAAGCGCAAAAACCGCGCTTTCTATGGATTGGATGTTCCGACAGTCGCGTTCCTGCAGAACGTTTAACCGGTCTTGAGCCGGGCGAACTCTTTGTTCACCGTAATGTTGCTAACCTGGTCATTCACACCGACCTGAACTGCCTTTCCGTGGTTCAGTATGCAGTGGATGTTCTCGAAGTTGAACACATTATTATCTGTGGCCACTACGGTTGCGGCGGCGTACAAGCCGCAGTTGAAAACCCGGAACTGGGGCTTATCAACAACTGGCTGCTGCACATCCGCGATATCTGGTTCAAACATAGCTCATTGCTCGGCGAAATGCCGCCAGAGCGCCGTCTGGATACCTTGTGTGAACTGAACGTCATGGAACAGGTGTATAACCTGGGCCACTCCACCATTATGCAATCAGCGTGGAAACGCGGGCAGAAAGTGACCATTCACGGCTGGGCCTACGGCATTCACGACGGCTTGCTGCGTGATCTGGATGTTACTGCCACCAACCGCGAAACCCTTGAGCAACGTTACCGTCACGGGATTTCCAACCTCAAGCTGAAACACGCCAACCACAAATAAATATGCTATGCCGGATGCAACACATCCGGCAACTTCACACTTACTCGTCCAGCAGAATCACTTTGCCGATATATGGCAGATGACGGTAACGCTGTGCGTAATCAATGCCGTAACCCACCACAAACTCATCCGGGATCGAGAAACCGATAAATTCTACCGGGACGTTCACTTCACGACGGGACGGTTTATCCAGCAGCGTACAAATCGCCAGCGACTTCGGTTCACGCAGGCTTAAGATTTCACGCACTTTCGACAGTGTATTCCCCGAGTCGATGATATCTTCAACAATCAGCACGTCCTTGCCACGGATATCTTCATCCAGATCTTTGAGGATTTTCACATCACGGGTGGTGGACATGCCGCTACCGTAGCTGGAGGCGGTCATAAAATCGACTTCATGAGATACCTGAACTTCACGGCACAGGTCCGCCATAAACATAAATGAGCCACGCAGCAGACCTACCAGCACCATATCGCTGCCGCTGTCTTTGTAACGCTCAGTAATCTGACGACCCAGTTCGGCGATACGCGCTTTAATCTCCGCTTCGGGGATCATTACTTCTACAGTATGTTTCATATCTCTAACCATATGATTTAAAAACAAATCACTTCGCACGGGCGGGATTCAGCACCGCAACAAAGCGCAAGACATGCAGTATACCAGTAAAACTATTCATTCGCGGAATCTGTTAATAAAGCTCAAATTGTGATGACGATCACACATGTTAAAACCTATAATTAATTGCTACTAAAATATTAATTAATTGAAATGGTGTTTCTTTATGGCAATTAACAATCCCGGCTCGCGACGATTACTCGTCACGCTAACCGCCCTATTTGCAGCGCTTTGCGGGCTGTATCTTCTCATTGGCGGAGGCTGGCTGGTCGCCATTGGCGGCTCCTGGTACTACCCTATCGCAGGCCTTGTGATGCTCGGCGTCGCCTGGATGCTGTGGCGCAGTAAACGCGCCGCGCTTTGGCTGTATGCCGCTCTGCTGCTCGGCACCATGATTTGGGGCGTCTGGGAAGTTGGTTTCGACTTCTGGGCGCTGACTCCGCGCAGTGACATTCTGGTCTTCTTCGGCATCTGGCTGATCCTGCCGTTTGTCTGGCGTCGCCTGGTCATTCCTTCTGGCGGCGCAGTTGCTGCGCTGTTAGTCGCACTGTTGATTAGCGGCGGTATCCTCACCTGGGCCGGATTTCACGATCCGCAGGAAATCAACGGCACTTTAAGCGTCGATGCCACACCTGCCGAAGCTATCTCTCCCGTTGCCGATCAAGACTGGCCTGCCTATGGTCGCAACCAGGAAGGTCAACGCTTTTCGCCGCTTAAACAAATTAACACCGATAACGTCCACAACCTGAAAGAAGCCTGGGTGTTCCGCACAGGCGATGTGAAGCAGCCGAACGATCCGGGTGAAATCACCAATGAAGTGACGCCAATTAAAGTGGGCGACACCCTTTACCTGTGTACCGCTCACCAGCGCCTGTTTGCGCTCGATGCCGCCAGCGGTAAAGAGAAATGGCATTACGATCCTGAGCTTAAAACCAACGAGTCTTTCCAGCACGTAACCTGCCGCGGCGTCTCTTATCATGAAGCCAAAGCTGAAACTGCTTCGCCGGAAGTGATGGCGGATTGCCCGCGTCGTATCATTCTTCCGGTCAATGATGGTCGCCTGATTGCACTCAACGCTGAAAACGGCAAGCTGTGCGAAACCTTCGCCAATAAAGGCGTGCTCAATCTGCAAAGCAATATGCCGGACACCAAACCGGGTCTGTATGAGCCGACTTCTCCGCCGATTATCACCGATAAAACCATCGTGATGGCCGGTTCAGTTACCGACAACTTCTCAACCCGCGAAACGTCTGGCGTGATCCGTGGTTTTGATGTCAACACCGGGGAGCTGTTGTGGGCTTTTGATCCGGGCGCGAAAGATCCGAACGCAATCCCGTCTGACGAACACACCTTTACCTTTAACTCACCCAACTCGTGGGCACCTGCTGCCTATGACGCGAAGCTGGATCTGGTCTATCTGCCAATGGGCGTGACCACACCAGATATCTGGGGCGGTAACCGCACACCGGAACAGGAACGTTATGCCAGCTCGATTCTGGCGCTGAATGCCACCACCGGAAAACTGGCGTGGAGCTACCAGACCGTTCACCACGACCTGTGGGATATGGATCTTCCGGCACAGCCGACGCTCGCGGATATCACCGTCAATGGTCAGAAAGTTCCGGTCATTTATGCTCCGGCGAAAACCGGCAACATTTTTGTGCTCGATCGTCGTAATGGTGAACTGGTGGTTCCGGCCCCGGAAAAACCAGTGCCACAAGGTGCAGCGAAAGGCGATTACGTTACCCCTACTCAACCATTCTCGGAACTGAGCTTCCGTCCGACGAAAGATTTGAGCGGTGCGGATATGTGGGGCGCCACCATGTTTGACCAGCTGGTGTGCCGCGTGATGTTCCACCAGATGCGCTATGAAGGCATTTTCACCCCGCCATCTGAACAGGGTACGCTGGTCTTCCCGGGTAACCTGGGGATGTTCGAATGGGGCGGGATTTCCGTTGATCCGAATCGTGAAGTGGCGATTGCCAACCCAATGGCACTGCCGTTTGTTTCGAAACTGATCCCACGCGGTCCTGGCAACCCGATGGAGCAGCCGAAAGATGCCAAAGGCACGGGTACGGAATCCGGCATTCAGCCGCAGTACGGTGTGCCGTATGGCGTCACGCTCAACCCGTTCCTCTCACCGTTTGGTCTGCCATGTAAACAGCCAGCATGGGGTTATATCTCGGCGCTGGATCTGAAAACCAATGAAGTGGTGTGGAAGAAACGTATTGGTACGCCGCAGGACAGCATGCCGTTCCCGATGCCTGTACCGGTGCCGTTCAATATGGGTATGCCGATGCTTGGCGGGCCAATCTCCACAGCGGGTAACGTGCTGTTTATCGCCGCTACGGCAGATAACTACCTGCGCGCTTACAACATGAGCAACGGTGAAAAACTGTGGCAGGGTCGTTTACCTGCGGGTGGTCAGGCAACGCCGATGACCTACGAAGTGAATGGCAAGCAGTATGTGGTGATCTCCGCAGGCGGTCACGGTTCATTTGGTACAAAAATGGGCGATTATATTGTCGCTTATGCGCTGCCGGATGATATGAAGTAACCATAATGCCCGGAGAGATCCGGGCATATTTCCGATTACGGTCTTTTTATACCGTAAACCCTAACATCATCCCCGTATCTTCATGCTCCAGCAGATGGCAGTGCGCCATATAAGCATGCTCTTTCGGTGCATCGTGATTAAACTTCACCAGTACTTCGCTGACATTACCTTCTACCTTAACGGTATCTTTCCAGCCTGCGCGATGCGTCGCTGGCGGTTTGCCATTTTCTGACAAGATACGGAACTGCGTGCCGTGAATATGGAACGGATGCAGCATCATGTCACCCACGCCAGAGATAACCCAACGTTCGTACTGCCCTTTCGCCGCCGCAAACATCGGCTTGTTCATATCAAACGCCTGACCGTTGATTTTATTGGCATGGTGGAAATCGAACTTCCCGCCGTGGTTCATATGATTCATATTGCCATGCCCCATATGGCCCATCATCTGGCTGTGATCCATCCCGGCCATCGCCTGATCGCCATATTTCTCCATCAGCATCTGCATCCCCATCATATCGAGCATCGGGTCCATGGAAAGTTGCAGCTTGCGTACCGTCAGCCCTTCCAGCGAAGGTAACGCAGGCAGGCTACTTAACGCATCAGGTAAGGCACCTGAAGCACTAATGGCAATCGGCTGAATCCGCATTACCGGATGCGGCTTATCAAACGGCGCGATCGCCATCCCCATCTGGCTGACTGGCAGCGTCACCAGGTCAAACGGTTTGTTGTCGTTAACCTCCACCAGCACTTCGAAACGCTCGCCCATCAGCACGGGAAGCTCGCTCACCTTCACCGGTTCGGGCAGCAGACCACCATCGCTGGCAATCACATACAGCGGGCGATTGTCGCTGGTGGCGAAATTGAGCGAGCGGGCGTTACAGCCATTGAGTAAACGCAGGCGCAGCCAGCCGCGCGGTGCTGCGTGTTGCGGGTAGATTGCACCGTTGGTCAGCAACGTATCACCAAACCAGCCCACGGCGGCGGTCATCACATCCAGTTGATAATCAATCTGTCCGTCGGCGTTAAATTTTTTATCCTGAACAATCACCGGAACATCATCGATACCCCACTGTTTTGGAAGCATTAATTTCAGGATCTCGTCATCTTCAATCACCACCAGACCTGCCAGCCCCATCGCCACCTGACGCCCGGTTTTGCCGTGCTGATGCGGATGGAACCAGCAAGTAGCGGCAGGTTGATCGACGTTCAGCGTCACCGTGCGTTGACCGCCTGGCGGAATAATTCCCTGCGGGCCGCCGTCCACTTCACCCGGTACTTCCAGCCCGTGCCAGTGCAACGTCGTCTCTTCCGTCAGTTGGTTATAGATATCAACCGTTACCGCTTTACCGCGCTGTAACTTCACCGCAGGCCCTAACAGATTACCGTTATAGCCCCAGGTGGTCGCCGTTTTCCCGGCAAAGGTGGACTGACCTGGCATGATCGATAATCTTATGCGGCCACGAACATCAGAAGTGAGGAGTTCGGGGATCGGCAGTGTTGGACGTTCTGCGGCAAAAACTGTTCGACTCCACAGCGGCAAAGCCGAAGCCACGCCCAGCGCGACGGAATATTTTAAGAAATCACGGCGTTGCATAGTTATTTCCTTATTCTCAAGCAGGCGAAACAAAATCAAACGTTGAGCATAGCCCTTCCCCTTACGGGAAGGTCAAGCCGCAGACACAATTTAATCGACAATAATGGTCGTCGCCTCGCTCACAGTGTGCTAACGTTTATCTTCTTTAAGTCCTGGTAGAAGCAATGAAGACGTTTTTCAGAACAGTGTTATTCGGCAGCCTGATGGCCGTTTGCGCAAACAGTTACGCGCTCAGCGAGTCTGAAGCCGAAGATATGGCCGATTTAACGGCAGTTTTTGTTTTTCTGAAGAACGATTGTGGTTACCAGAACTTACCTAATGGGCAAATTCGTCGCGCACTGGTCTTTTTCGCCCAGCAAAACCAGTGGGATCTCAGTAACTACGACACCTTCGACATGAAATCCCTCGGTGAAGACAGCTACCGCGATCTCAGCGGTATCGGCATTCCCGTCGCGAAAAAGTGCAAAGCCCTGGCCCGCGATTCCTTAAGCCTGCTTGCCTACGTTAAATAATCACAGCTCCTTTTTGTAGAAATATTGACCGTGCAACCACGGTCAATGTTAGCTATTATGTTGCGCTCTTTTTTTACGAGTGTTAACAAAGGAGGTATCAACCCATGGCCGAAAATAAACTGTGGCATGAAACGCTACACGACCAGTTTGGGCAGTACTTTGCTGTAGATAACGTTCTGTATCATGAAAAGACCGATCACCAGGATCTGATCATTTTTGAGAACGCCGCATTTGGTCGTGTAATGGCGCTGGATGGTGTAGTACAAACCACTGAGCGCGACGAGTTTATCTATCATGAGATGATGACCCACGTTCCACTACTGGCCCACGGTCACGCGAAACATGTGCTGATTATCGGCGGCGGTGACGGCGCAATGCTGCGTGAAGTGACCCGACATAAAAACGTTGAGTCAATCACGATGGTGGAAATCGACGCGGGCGTGGTGTCGTTCTGCCGTCAGTATTTGCCCAACCATAACGCCGGTAGCTACGACGATCCGCGCTTTAAGCTGGTGATCGACGATGGCGTCAATTTCGTGAATCAAACCAGCCAGACCTTTGATGTCATTATCTCCGACTGCACCGATCCTATCGGCCCCGGCGAAAGTCTGTTCACCTCAGCATTTTATGAAGGCTGCAAACGTTGCCTGAATCCTGGCGGTATCTTCGTCGCACAAAACGGTGTCTGCTTTTTACAGCAGGAAGAGGCCATCGGCAGCCATCGCAAACTCAGCCATTACTTCAGCGACGTTGGCTTTTATCAGGCCGCGATCCCGACCTATTACGGCGGCATCATGACCTTTGCATGGGCGACAGATAACGACGCCTTACGCCATCTCTCTACCGAAATTATTCAGGCGCGTTTTCTCGCCTCTGGCCTGAAATGCCGTTATTACAATCCGGCAGTCCATTCGGCAGCTTTTGCCTTACCTCAGTATCTGCAAGACGCACTGGCTTCACAGGCGCTCTAAGGAGAAGATAAGAAATTGAAAAAACTGAAACTGCATGGCTTTAATAATCTGACCAAAAGTCTGAGTTTTTGTATTTACGATATCTGCTATGCCAAAACTGCCGAAGAACGCGACGGTTATATTGCTTATATCGATGAACTCTATAATGCCAACCGTCTGACCGAAATCCTGTCAGAAACCTGTTCCATTATCGGGGCCAATATTCTTAACATCGCCCGCCAGGATTACGAACCACAGGGTGCCAGCGTCACTATTCTGGTGAGTGAAGAACCGGTCGACCCGAAACTTATCGACAAAACAGAACACCCCGGCCCACTGCCAGAAACCGTGGTTGCCCATCTCGATAAAAGTCATATTTGCGTACATACCTACCCGGAAAGCCATCCTGAAGGCGGTTTATGTACCTTCCGCGCCGATATTGAAGTCTCTACCTGCGGCGTGATTTCCCCGCTGAAGGCACTGAATTACCTGATCCACCAGCTTGAGTCCGATATCGTGACCATTGATTATCGCGTGCGCGGCTTTACCCGCGACATTAACGGTATGAAGCACTTTATCGACCATGAGATTAATTCGATTCAGAACTTTATGTCCGAAGATATAAAGACGCTGTATGACATGGTGGATGTAAACGTCTATCAGGAAAATATCTTCCATACCAAGATGTTGCTTAAAGAGTTCGACCTTAAGCACTACATGTTCCACACCAAACCGGAAGATTTAACCGACAGCGAGCGCCAGGAAATTACCGCTGCGCTGTGGAAAGAAATGCGCGAGATTTATTACGGGCGCAATATGCCTGCCGTTTAACGGCCCTGGCGGAGCACGGAGGCTCCGCCTGATTTACCTACTTCTGCTGCACGAAATTACGGTACGCCGCCACCACCTGAAGAAAATCCTCAACGCCGCAAAGCGACAAGCTCTCTTCGTCGTAGTAGTTCATCCCCTCTTCCATTTCATCGCCAGCGAATTCCAGTTGATTGGCGCGAACCATCACCTCTTCGCCGTCCATCCATAGCGTGTACTCATGCCCTGCCCGCTGCCAGGAACGTTCGCTACCTTTGAGCGTGCGCGCGGCGTCTTCCACTTCATCAAGCAAGGCCAGGTTTTCTTTCACCTCTTCATTAAACCAGTGCCCGACCACTTCATGCCCCATGGACATGCGCACCTTTACCACTCCGGTAATATCGCGCAGAAATTCGTAATCCATAGTGTGTTCCTCTGCTCCCGGCAATGCGCCGAAATCGCATTGCGCCATTGATGTAATTATCGCAGCCTTATCGGAGAAAAACAGCGGAGCGACGGTGGTTTAGAGATAAAAAAATGCCCGGGAATCACATTCACCGGGCATTGTGTCGTTTATGCGCAGCGCGTGCGCTTACTTATTAAACCGCAGTCTGGAAAATCACCCCGTCCGCTTTTTCGGTGTACTGAGAAAGCTGGTTGAAGTTCAGATAACGGTAAGTATCAACGGCAGTTTTATCCACCTGCGCAACGTAGGTCTGGTACTCTTCCGGCGTCGGCAGTTTGCCAATCAGCGCCGCAACAGCAGCCAGTTCCGCAGAAGCCAGGAAGACGTTCGCGCCAGTCCCCAGACGGTTCGGGAAGTTACGGGTAGAGGTGGAAACCACCGTCGCACCGTCTGCTACACGCGCCTGGTTACCCATACACAGGGAACAGCCAGGGATCTCGATACGCGCACCGCTCTTACCGAAGACGCTGTAGTAGCCTTCTTCTGTCAGCTGCGCGGCGTCCATACGCGTTGGCGGTGCCACCCACAGGCGGGTCGGCAACTGGCCTTTGTGCGCATCCAGCAGTTTACCCGCAGCACGGAAGTGACCGATGTTAGTCATGCAAGAACCGATAAACACTTCGTCGATCTTCTCGCCCTGTACCGCAGACAGCGGACGCGCGTCATCTGGATCGTTAGGTGCACACAGGATTGGCTCTTTAATATCCGCCAGATCGATGTCGATCACTGCCGCGTATTCCGCATCTGCATCGGCTTCCAGCAGCTCAGGATTCGCCAGCCATTTTTCCATGCCCTGAATACGGCGTTCCAGAGTACGACGATCGCCGTAACCTTCCGCGATCATCCACTTCAGCAGGACGATGTTGGAGTTCAAGTATTCGATGATCGGCTCTTTGTTCAGCTTGATGGTACAACCAGCGGCAGAACGCTCGGCGGACGCATCGGTCAGCTCAAAGGCCTGCTCAACTTTCAGATCCGGCAGACCTTCAATTTCCAGAATGCGGCCAGAGAAGATGTTTTTCTTACCTTTCTTCTCAACGGTCAGCAGACCTTGTTTGATCGCATACAGAGGAATGGCGTGTACCAGATCGCGCAGGGTGATACCCGGCTGCATCTTGCCTTTGAAGCGCACCAGAACAGATTCCGGCATATCCAGCGGCATTACGCCTGTTGCGGCAGCAAATGCCACCAGACCAGAACCCGCCGGGAAAGAGATACCGATCGGGAAACGGGTATGGGAGTCACCACCGGTACCGACGGTATCCGGCAGCAGCATACGGTTCAGCCAGGAGTGGATTACGCCGTCACCCGGACGCAGCGACACACCGCCACGGTTCATAATGAAGTCCGGCAGCGTGTGGTGCGTGTTAACGTCAACCGGCTTCGGATACGCCGCAGTGTGACAGAAGGACTGCATCACCAGGTCAGCCGAGAAGCCCAGGCACGCCAGGTCTTTCAGTTCATCACGGGTCATCGGGCCGGTGGTGTCCTGGGAACCTACAGAAGTCATTTTCGGTTCACAGTACGCGCCTGGACGAATACCTTTTACACCACAGGCGCGACCTACCATTTTCTGCGCCAGCGAGAAGCCACGGTCGCTTTCAGCGACATCTTTCGCCTGACGGAACACATCGCTCTGCGGCAGACCAAGTGCTTCACGCGCTTTGGTGGTCAGGCCACGCCCGATAATCAGCGGAATACGACCACCAGCACGCACTTCATCAATCAGCACGTCGGTTTTCAGTTCGAAGGTCGCCAGCAGCTCGTTGGTTTCGTGGTTACGCACTTCGCCTTTGTACGGGTAAACGTCAATCACATCGCCCATATTCAGGTTAGAGACGTCCACTTCAATCGGCAGTGCACCCGCGTCTTCCATCGTGTTAAAGAAGATTGGTGCAATTTTACCGCCGAGGCACAGACCACCGCCGCGTTTGTTCGGCACATGCGGAATATCATCGCCCATAAACCACAGTACGGAGTTAGTGGCGGATTTACGCGAAGAACCCGTACCCACAACGTCACCGACATACGCCAGCGGGAAACCTTTCTGTTGCAGAGCTTCGATTTGCTTGATCGGACCAACAGCGCCTGGCTGGTCTGGCTCAATGCCTTCACGGGCGTTTTTCAGCATCGCCAGCGCGTGCAATGGGATGTCCGGGCGCGACCACGCATCCGGTGCCGGAGAAAGGTCATCGGTGTTGGTTTCGCCAGTGACTTTGAAGACGGTAACGGTCAGTTTTTCAGCCAGCGCCGGGCGATTCAGGAACCATTCGGCATCCGCCCAGGACTGCATTACCTGCTTCGCGTATTTGTTGCCTGCTTTGGCTTTCTCTTCTACGTCATAGAAGTTATCGAACATCAGCAGCGTGTGGGACAGTGCTTTGGCAGCGATCGGTGCCAGTTTGGCATCATCCAGCGCGTCGATCAGCGGATGAATGTTGTAACCACCCTGCATGGTGCCCAGCAGTTCGATGGCTTTTTCCGGAGTCAGCAGTGGGGATTTGGCTTCGCCTTTGGCGACAGCAGCCAGGAAACCTGCTTTTACATAGGCGGCTTCATCGACGCCAGGGGGAACACGGTTGGTTAACAGATCTAACAGGAATTCTTCTTCGCCCGCGGGCGGGTTTTTCAGCAGCTCTACAAGCGCGGCCATTTGGTTTGCATCCAGGGGTTTGGGCGCAATCCCCTCAGCGGCACGCTCAGCTACGTGCTTACGGTATTCTTCTAGCACGACGGTTCTCCTCGCTCTCATTGTCATAGTGCGGCAGGCGATTCTCTTCACGCTCCTGTGAGACAGCAGTTTGTAGGGTAAATGCCCAGTACCGCAACGGGCAGAATAGCAGGATTTTGACGATGTGTTAATCTGTTTACAAAAAAGCAACATAAAAAAGTGGCTGAATCGTTAAGGATGGTCTAGAGATTGTTTCCCTCCGTAAAAACTTCGTTAATTCGCATGATGATAATCACCTTTCTCAACGAATCCCAAGATTAGTCAAAATTTAAACTACCGCCTCTTTATACTCGGATTCACAGCACCTGCGGGTGGCAGTTCGCCGACCATTGCGATTTCCTTGAGATCCGAATTATGAAAATGACTTTGCCGTTTAAACCCCATGTGCTGGCGCTAATTTGCAGTGCCGGGCTTTGTGCCGCCTCTGCCGGGCTATATATAAAAAGCCGCACAGTGGAAGCACCTGTGGAACCGCAATCGACACAACAGACTGCGCCTGACATCACCGCGGTTACGCTTCCTGCAACGGTTTCCGCGCCCCCCGTAACGCCTGCCGTCGTCAAATCTACATTCAGCACTGCACAAATCGATCAATGGATCGCGCCCGTCGCGCTATATCCCGACGCTCTGCTTTCGCAGGTGCTGATGGCATCGACCTATCCGGCAAATGTCGCCCAGGCCGTGCAGTGGTCGCACGACAATCCGCTCAAGCAAGGTGATGCCGCTATTCAGGCTGTATCCGACCAGCCGTGGGATGCCAGCGTCAAATCACTTGTGGCTTTTCCGCAATTGATGGCGTTGATGGGGGAAAACCCGCAATGGGTACAAAATCTTGGCGACGCGTTTCTGGCGCAGCCGCAGGATGTGATGGACTCGGTACAACGTTTGCGGCAACTGGCGCAACAAACCGGGTCACTGAAGTCATCAACTGAACAAAAGGTCATCACGACAACGAAAAAAGTCGTACCGGCAAATCAGCCCGCCAGCGCCCCTGTCACACAATCAAATAACGTTTCTACGTCCAGCCCCGTCGTCGCAGGACCTGCGCCGACCGTAATAACCATTGAGCCCGCCAATCCGGATGTAGTTTATATTCCCAACTACAACCCAACCGTGGTTTACGGCAGTTGGGCCAACACCGCTTATCCGCCGGTTTACCTGCCGCCGCCAGCCGGAGAACCGTTTGTTGACAGCTTTGTGCGCGGATTCGGCTACAGCATGGGCGTTGCTACCACGTACGCACTATTCAGCAGCATCGACTGGGACGATGACGATCATGACCATCATCATCATGACGATGATGATTACAATCACCACGATGGCGGTCATCGTGACGGTAATGGCTGGCAACACAACGGCGACAACATCAATATCGACGTCAACAATTTCAACCGTATTACTGGTGAGCATCTTACTGACAAGAATATGGCATGGCGGCACAATCCAAACTACCGCGATGGTGTGCCTTATCATGATCAGGATATGGCAAAACGGTTTCACCAAACCGATGTTAAAGGCGGCATGAGTGCCACACAGTTACCTGCCCCAACGCGCGACAGCCAGCGCCAGGCGGCAGCAAGTCAGTTTCAGCAACGAACACACGCAGCACCAGTCACTACGCGAGATACCCAGCGTCAGGCTGCGGCACAGCGGTTTAATGAAGCGGAACACTATGGCAATTATGACGACTTCCGCGAGTTCAGCCGCCACCAACCATTGACCCAGCAGCAAAAGGACACCGCTCGCCAGCGTTATCAATCTGCCTCGCCTGAACAGCGCCAGGCGGCTCGCGAGAAAATGCAGACTAACCCGCAGAACCAGCAGCGAAGAGAGGCGGCGCGTCAGCGTATCCAGTCGGCCTCGCCTGAGCAGCGTCAGGCGGCTCGCGAGAAAATGCAGACTAACCCGCAGAACCAGCAGCGAAGAGAGGCGGCGCGTCAGCGTATCCAGTCGGCCTCGCCTGAGCAGCGTCAGGCGGCCCGCGAGAAAATGCAGACTAGCCCGCAGAATCAACAGCAAAGAGATGCAGCACGTCAGCGTATCCAGTCTGCCTCGCCTGAGCAGCGTCAAGTTGCGCGGGAGAAAATTCAGGAGAGCCGCCCGCAACGTCTGAACGACAATAACCATACTGCCCGATTGAATAATGAGCAACGGTCAGCGGTACGCGAACGGTTGTCTGAGCGTGGAACAAGGAGACTGGAAAGGTAAATTGCAGGCATAAAAAAAGCGGCGTAGTTAGCCGCTTAAGACTGATGACAAACATCGAATTGCCCGATACGCAAGTTTATCGGGCCTACATAGCTCCTGCAATATATTGAATTTGCATGATTTTGTAGGTCGAATAAGGCGTTCACGCCGCATCCGGCATCAACAACGAGCACTTTATCAACAATCTGAAGCGGCCTGGTCAGCCGCTTCTTAATTTACCGGATGTTCCGGCACAAGAAGAATTACTTCTTCTTCGCTTTCGGGTTCGGCAGGTCGGTGATGCTACCTTCGAATACTTCTGCTGCCAGGCCCACAGACTCGTGCAGAGTCGGGTGCGCGTGGATAGTCAGCGCGATGTCTTCAGCGTCACAACCCATTTCGATTGCCAGACCGATTTCACCCAACAGCTCGCCGCCGTTGGTACCGACAATCGCGCCACCGATCACACGGTGAGATTCTTTGTCGAAAATCAGCTTGGTCATACCGTCTGCGCAGTCGGAAGCAATAGCACGGCCAGATGCAGCCCACGGGAAGGTGGCGGTTTCGTAACTGATGCCTTTCTCTTTCGCTTCTTTCTCGGTCAGCCCTACCCATGCAACTTCTGGTTCGGTGTACGCGATAGACGGGATAACTTTCGGATCGAAGTAGTGTTTTTGACCTGCGATAACTTCAGCGGCAACGTGACCTTCGTGAACACCTTTGTGTGCCAGCATCGGCTGACCGACGATATCGCCGATAGCAAAGATGTGCGGTACGTTGGTACGCAGCTGTTTGTCAACGCGGATGAAACCACGGTCGTCAACTTCCACGCCAGCTTTGCCTGCGTCGAGGTTTTTACCGTTCGGCACACGACCAATCGCTACCAGCACGGCGTCGTAACGCTGCGGTTCAGCCGGTGCTTTTTTGCCTTCCATCGTCACATAAATACCGTCTTCTTTCGCTTCAACGGCGGTAACTTTGGTTTCCAGCATCAGGTTGAATTTCTTGCTGATACGCTTGGTGAAGACTTTAACGATGTCTTTGTCCGCAGCCGGGATAACCTGGTCGAACATTTCAACCACGTCAATCTGTGAACCCAGCGCGTGGTATACGGTACCCATTTCCAGACCGATGATACCGCCACCCATTACCAGCAGGCGTTCTGGTACTTCTTTCAGTTCCAGCGCGTCAGTGGAGTCCCAGATACGCGGATCTTCGTGCGGAATAAACGGCAGTTGGATCGGGCGAGAACCCGCTGCAATGATCGCGTTGTCGAAGTTGATCACGGTTTTACCGTTCTCACCTTCAACTTCCAGGGTGTTAGCCCCGGTAAATTTACCCAGACCGTTGACCACTTTGACTTTGCGGCCTTTCGCCATACCAGCCAGACCACCGGTCAGCTGATTGATCACTTTCTCTTTCCAGGTACGAATCTTGTCGATATCGGTTTTCGGTTCGCCGAAGACGATACCGTGTTCAGCCAGCGCTTTGGCTTCTTCGATAACTTTTGCTACGTGCAGCAGTGCTTTAGAAGGGATACAGCCGACGTTCAGGCAAACACCACCAAGGGTGTTGTAACGTTCTACGATTACGGTTTCCAGACCTAAATCAGCGCAACGGAAGGCAGCGGAGTAACCTGCGGGGCCTGCCCCAAGTACCACGACCTGAGTTTTGATTTCAGTACTCATCATGACCTCTATATATTTATCTCCGGCGGTCATACCCGTCGTCTTTCAGGCCGCAGCGGCGTTAGCTTCACGCCCTCACCCCAGTCACTTACTTATGTAAGCTCCTGGGGATTCTGGCGCTTGCTACCTTGCTGCACCCAGAAATCCATAGGGTATGTGAAGTAATACCCTAACCACCACCGGGTCGTTCTATCCGTCGGTATTTTACAAAATTGTTAACAATTTTTAAACAACAAACGGCAACCGATTTGTCTATTCGCTAATAATCTCAATACATTCATGAGATTACCAGAAAAAAGCCGGCCGTTGGGCCGGCTCTTTTATTTACATCACCAGACGGCGAATATCAGACAGCGTGTTGTTAATGATGGTAATGAAACGGGCACCATCAGCACCGTCGATCACGCGGTGGTCGAAGGAGAGAGAAATCGGCAGCATCAGACGCGGCACGAACTCTTTACCATTCCACACCGGCTCCATCGCGGACTTGGAAACGCCGAGGATAGCCACTTCCGGCGCATTCACAATCGGCGCGAAGTGGGTAGTACCCAGGCCGCCGATGCTGGAGATGGTAAAGCAACCGCCCTGCATTTCGCCCGCAGTCAGCTTACCGTCACGCGCTTTCTTAGAAATAGTCATCAGCTCGCGAGACAGCTCGATGATGCCTTTCTTGTTGACGTCTTTGAATACCGGAACAACCAGACCGTTCGGGGTATCCACCGCCACACCGATGTTGATGTATTTCTTCAGGGTCAGACGCTGACCGTCTTCCGACAGCGAACTGTTGAAGCGAGGCATCTGCTCAAGCGCTGCAGCAACGGCTTTCATGATGAAGACAACTGGGGTTATCTTCACATCCAGCTTACGTTTCGCTGCTTCTTCGTTTTGCTGTTTACGGAACGCTTCCAGCTCGGTGATATCAGTTTTGTCGAAGTGGGTAACGTGCGGGATCATCACCCAGTTACGGCTCAGGTTAGCACCAGAAATTTTCTGAATGCGGCCCAGTTCCACTTCTTCGATTTCACCAAACTTGCTGAAGTCCACCTTCGGCCACGGCAACATGCCAGGGATACCGCCGCCAGTCGCTGCCGGAGCCGCTTCTGCACGTTTGATAGCTTCTTTCACGTAAGCCTGAACGTCTTCACGCAGAATACGACCTTTACGGCCAGAGCCCTTCACTTTCGCCAGGTTAACGCCAAACTCGCGTGCCAGACGGCGGATCAGCGGAGTCGCGTGAACGTAAGCGTCGTTTTCAGCAAATTCAGATTTGCCTTCGGCTTTCGCAGCCGGTGCTGCTGCCGGGGCTTCAGCTTTTGCTGCCGGAGCCGGCGCTGCCGCTTCCTGTTTCGCTGGAGCTGCCGCAGGCGCTGCGCCTTCAACTTCGAAGATCATAATCAGCGAACCAGTTTTCACTTTATCGCCAACGTTGACTTTCAGTTCCTTCACGACGCCAGCAAACGGAGCCGGAACTTCCATAGAAGCTTTGTCGCCTTCTACGGTGATCAGTGACTGTTCAGCGGCAACTTTGTCGCCCACTTTCACCATCACTTCGGTCACTTCAACTTCGTCACCGCCGATATCCGGAACGTTAACTTCTTTCACGCCAGCTGCAGCCGCTGGTGCTGCTGCAGGAGCCGCTTCCTGTTTAGCTGCTGGAGCTGCCGCGCCTGCTGCACCCGCGACTTCGAAGACCATAATCAGCGAGCCGGTAGACACTTTGTCACCCACGTTCACTTTGATCTCTTTCACGGTGCCAGCAAACGGAGCCGGAACTTCCATAGAGGCTTTATCGCCTTCTACGGTGATCAGCGACTGCTCAGCTTCAACTTTGTCGCCCACTTTCACCAGGATTTCGGTCACTTCAACTTCGTCGCTGCCGATATCCGGAACGTTAACGTCTTTTGCTGCCGCAGCCGCGGGTACTGCTGCCGGAGCTGCTTCTTTCTTCTCTTCTGCCTGAGCAGGTGCAGCGTCTGCTGCACCGTCGGCGGAATCGAAAATCATAATCAGTGCGCCGGTCTGGGTTTTATCGCCAACAGAGACTTTGATCTCTTTAACGATACCCGCCTGCGGAGACGGAACTTCCATAGAGGCTTTGTCGCCTTCTACGGTGATCAGCGACTGTTCGGCTTCAACTTTGTCGCCCACTTTGACCAGGATCTCGGTGATTTCAACTTCATCAGCCCCGATGTCCGGTACTTTGATTTCGATAGCCATTATTCTTTTACCTCTTACGCCAGACGCGGGTTAACTTTATCTGCATCGATGTTGAATTTGGCGATTGCGTCAGCAACCACTTTCTTATCGATTTCGCCACGTTTAGCCAGTTCGCCCAGCGCCGCTACAACCACGTAGGAAGCATCAACTTCGAAGTGGTGACGCAGGTTCTCACGGCTGTCGGAACGACCGAAGCCATCAGTACCCAGTACGCGGTAGTCGTCAGCCGGTACGTAAGTACGGACCTGCTCAGCGAACAGTTTCATATAGTCGGTAGATGCCACTGCCGGAGCGTCGTTCATCACCTGAGCGATATACGGAACGCGCGGAGTTTCCAGCGGGTGCAGCATGTTCCAGCGTTCACAATCCTGACCATCACGCGCCAGTTCGGTGAAGGAGGTCACGCTATAAACGTCAGAACCTACGCCGTACTCTTTCGCCAGGATCTGTGCTGCTTCACGGACGTGACGCAGGATAGAACCGGAGCCCAGCAGCTGAACTTTACCTTTGCTACCTTCAATGGTTTCGAGTTTGTAGATACCTTTACGGATACCTTCCTCAGCACCTTCCGGCATTGCCGGCATGTGGTAGTTTTCGTTCAGCGTGGTGATGTAGTAGTAAACGTTCTCTTGTTTTTCACCGTACATACGCTCCAGACCGTCATGCATGATGACAGCAACTTCGTAAGCGTAAGCCGGGTCGTAAGAGATACAGTTCGGGATAGTCAGCGACTGAATGTGGCTGTGACCATCTTCGTGCTGCAGACCTTCGCCGTTCAGAGTGGTACGACCGGAAGTACCGCCGATCAGGAAGCCACGCGCTTGCTGGTCGCCAGCCGCCCAGCACAGATCGCCGATACGCTGGAAGCCGAACATCGAGTAATAGATGTAGAACGGAATCATCGGCAGATTGTTGGTGCTGTAAGAGGTCGCCGCTGCCAGCCAGGAACAACCTGCGCCCAGCTCGTTGATCCCTTCCTGCAGAATCTGACCTTTCTCGTCTTCTTTATAGTAAGCAACCTGCTCGCGGTCCTGCGGGGTGTACTGCTGACCGTTCGGGCTGTAAATACCAATCTGACGGAACAGACCTTCCATACCGAAAGTACGCGCTTCGTCGGCGATGATCGGCACAAGCCTGTCTTTGATCGACTTGTTCTTCAGCATCACGTTCAGGGCGCGAACGAAAGCGATAGTGGTAGAGATCTCTTTGCTCTGCTCTTCCAGCAGCGCACCGAAGTCTTGCAGGCTCGGCAGCTCCAGCTTCTCGGTGAAGTTCGGCTGGCGGCTTGGCAGATAACCGTGCAGTTTCTGACGCTGAGCGTGCAGATAGGTATGCTCTTCAGAACCTTCCGGGAAGGTGATGTACGGCAGTTTTTCGATATCCGCATCAGACACCGGCACATTAAAACGGTCGCGGATGTGACGCACGCCGTCCATGTTCATTTTCTTAACCTGGTGCGCGATGTTTTTACCTTCAGCCGCATCGCCCATGCCGTAACCTTTAATGGTATGAGCAAGGATTACTGTCGCTTTGCCTTTGGTTTCCTGCGCTTTCTTGAATGCAGCGTAGATTTTCTTCGGATCGTGACCACCACGGTTCAGTGCCCAGATCTGCTCGTCAGTCCAGTCTGCAACCAGTGCTGCGGTTTCAGGATATTTACCGAAGAAGTGTTCACGAACGTACGCACCATCTTTCGATTTGAAGGTCTGGTAGTCACCGTCAACGGTTTCGTTCATCAGCTGGATCAGTTTACCGCTGGTATCTTTACGCAGCAGTTCATCCCAACGGCTACCCCACATCACTTTGATCACGTTCCAGCCAGCACCTTCGAAGATGCCTTCCAGTTCGTTGATGATCTTGCCGTTACCGGTGACCGGGCCGTCAAGACGCTGCAGGTTACAGTTGATAACGAAGACCAGGTTATCCAGTTTTTCACGGGTAGCGATGGTGATCGCACCTTTGGATTCCGGTTCGTCCATTTCACCGTCGCCGAGGAACGCGTAAACGGTCTGTTTAGAGGTATCTTTCAGGCCACGGTGTTCCAGATATTTCAGGAATTTAGCCTGGTAAATAGCACCAATCGGACCCAGACCCATAGATACGGTCGGGAACTGCCAGAATTCCGGCATCAGTTTCGGGTGCGGATAGGAAGAGAGGCCATTGCCGTGAACTTCCTGACGGAAGTTATCCAGCTGCTCTTGAGTCAGACGACCTTCCAGGAAAGCACGTGCGTAAACGCCCGGGGAGATGTGGCCCTGGAAGTAAACCAGGTCGCCGCCATCCTGCTCGTTGCGTGCACGGAAGAAGTGGTTAAAGCACACATCATAAATGGTTGCGGAAGACTGGAAGGACGCCATGTGGCCGCCCAGTTCGAGGTCTTTTTTCGACGCACGCAGAACCGTCATGATGGCGTTCCAGCGGATAGCTGAACGAATACGGCGTTCCAGTTCCAGATTACCCGGATACTCCGGTTGTTCTTCAACGGGGATGGTGTTGATGTAGTTGCTGATATCGGTGCCTGCGGCTACGTTGACTCCGCCTTTGCGGGCTTCAGCAAGCAGTTGGTCGATCAGATACTGAGCACGCTCAACACCTTCTTCACGGATGACCGATTCGATCGCCTGGAGCCAGTCGCGAGTTTCGATCGGATCCACGTCATTTGGGAAACGTTCTGACATGGGTTATTCCTTATCTATCTAATAACGTTGAGTTTTCTGGAACCTGTCCCATTGAACTCTCGCCGGAAAGCCCAATAAGACAGGTTCTACGTTTAGTTGCCGCGCTTTTATATGCGCTTGATTTACAACATCTTCTGGATAATTTTTACCAGAAAAATCACTAATTCTTTCGTTGCTCCAGACGGCGCAGAGAACGCTCACGGCGACTCTCTTCACGGCTTCTGTCGAGCAAAATTTCTTCGATAAAGGCCAGATGGCGATGCGATGCTTCGCGCGCTTCTTCCGGCTTACCGGCCATAATCGCTTCGAATATGCGGGTGCGGTGACTACTCACCAGCGGCAGCATCTCGCGACGCGAATAGAGCAATTCGAAGTTCTGACGGACATTCTGGGCCAACATCGGCTCCATACACCTTAGCAGATGAAGCAAAACCACATTGTGGGCCGCTTCGGTGACGGCAATCTGATACTGGAGTACGGCGTTTGATTCCGCGTCCAGATCGCCAGACTGCTGCGCCAGTTCTATGGCGTGGTGGAGTTCACGGATGCGTTCCTTGTCTTCATCGGTACTACGCAGCGCGGCGTAATAAGCGGCGATACCTTCCAGGGCGTGTCGTGTTTCGAGCAAGTCATACTGTGATTCAGGATGGTCGGAGAGCAGCTCCACCAGCGGATCGCTGAAGCTTTGCCAGAGGCTGCTCTGAACAAACGTGCCGCCACCCTGGCGACGAAGCAACAAGCCCTTCGCTTCGAGACGTTGAATCGCCTCACGCAATGAGGGACGGGATACATCGAACTGTTTTGCCAGTTCGCGTTCCGGTGGGAGTTTTTCGCCCGGGCGGAGAGTGCCTTCGAGGATCAAAAACTCCAGTTGCTGCTCAATCACATCGGAGAGTTTTGGTTGGCGGATTTTGCTGTAGGCCATGAGTTCCTGTCTTAAGCCACTTGCCGAAGTCAATTGGTCTTACCAATTTCATGTCTGTGACGCTAAAGTAACAAAGTATTCACCTTATGTCCATACAGGTTTTGATTGAAATCATGAAACTGTGCACATTTTAACAACTTGACATATATAACGTTTCAAAATTGTAACTATGCACAAATGTAGACTTTACGTAGTAAAGTGATTTTTTAACGATTATTAAACTATAAAAATCCGAATTGAACCGATTCACTTACCAATTTTTCGATTTTTAATTCAATTAAAATGAATTTATATTCATTTTATATATTGAGCGGATTTGAGGCTGATCTTTACAAACGGTTCCTTTTTAAGCAACTCATCTTCAACCATGCATAAAGCGGGTGCATTCGCTGCCACATACCATTATTCTTGATCTGACGGAAGTCTTTTTGTAACAATTCAAACGTCCTTAATGTAAACAAATTAATACAACAAACGGAATTGCAAACTTACACACGCATCATTGCGTAGATCAAAAAAACAATCACCGCACGAGGTTTCATGATGGAAGGTCAACAGCACGGCGAGCAGCTAAAGCGCGGCCTTAAAAACCGCCATATTCAGCTTATCGCGCTGGGTGGCGCAATAGGAACCGGGCTATTCCTGGGAAGCGCCTCCGTAATACAGTCCGCAGGGCCAGGGATTATCCTGGGTTATGCCATTGCAGGTTTTATCGCCTTTCTGATCATGCGTCAGCTAGGTGAAATGGTGGTCGAAGAACCTGTCGCAGGCTCCTTCAGCCACTTTGCTTATAAATACTGGGGCAGCTTTGCCGGATTCGCTTCTGGCTGGAACTATTGGGTACTGTACGTTTTAGTTGCCATGGCAGAACTTACAGCTGTCGGCAAATACATCCAGTTCTGGTATCCGGAAATCCCCACCTGGGCTTCTGCCGCCGTATTCTTTGTGGTGATTAACGCCATCAACCTGACCAACGTTAAAGTGTTTGGTGAGATGGAGTTCTGGTTTGCCATTATCAAAGTTATCGCGGTGGTGGCGATGATCATCTTCGGCGGCTGGCTGCTGTTCAGCGGCAACGGCGGCCCGCAGGCGACCGTTAGCAACCTGTGGGCTCAGGGTGGCTTCCTGCCGCACGGCTTCACCGGGCTGGTGATGATGATGGCGATTATCATGTTCTCGTTCGGTGGTCTGGAACTGGTGGGGATCACCGCTGCAGAAGCTGATAACCCGGAGCAAAGCATCCCGAAAGCAACTAATCAGGTTATCTACCGCATCCTGATTTTCTACATTGGTTCGCTAGCCGTTCTGCTCTCACTGATGCCATGGACACGCGTTACCGCTGACACCAGCCCGTTTGTGCTGATCTTCCACGAGTTAGGCGATACCTTTGTGGCAAATGCGCTGAACATCGTGGTACTGACGGCTGCGCTCTCCGTGTACAACAGCTGCGTATATTGCAACAGCCGTATGCTGTTCGGTCTGGCACAACAGGGTAACGCACCGAAAATGCTCGCTTCCGTCGATAAACGCGGCGTACCAGTAAATACCATTCTGGTATCTGCGCTGGTTACGGCATTGTGCGTACTGATTAACTACCTTGCCCCAGAGTCCGCTTTCGGACTGTTAATGGCGCTGGTGGTTTCTGCACTGGTTATTAACTGGGCGATGATTAGCCTGGCACATATGAAGTTCCGTCGCGCTAAGCAGGAACAAGGTGTGGTAACTCGTTTCCCTGCCCTGCTCTATCCGCTGGGTAACTGGATCTGCCTGCTGTTTATGGCGGCGGTACTGGTGATAATGCTGATGACGCCGGGGATGGCGATTTCGGTTTACCTGATCCCGGTATGGCTGGTTGTGTTAGGTATCGGTTATCTGTTCAAAGAGAAAACCGCAAAAGCCGTAAAAGCACATTAATCTCTCTACGCCCTCACCCGTTCTGGGTGAGGGCAGCAATATTTACACCAATGTCCCGTAAATCGTCAGTAGCGCAATCACCACCACAACCACGAACGAGGTTTTCTTCGCCATTGAAACCGCTGCTTTCGGTGTCTCAACCTTATCGACATGCGGTTCACGCGCCAGAGAGAACTGTGCCAGACGCGTTAACACCTGGTATTGCGATGTATGGAAATCGGTCAGTGAAGCAAACCAGGCTGGTAACGCTTTCTCACCGTGACCAATCAAGGCATAAACTACGCCCGCAAGGCGAACTGGCACCCAATCCACTACATGAAGCACGGCATCAACCCCCGACTGTAAGCGATGATGCGGCGTCTGGTAGCGCGCCAGCCAGTATTGCCATGCACGCAAGAATGCATAGCCCATCAGGGTAACGGGTCCCCAGATACCGCCTACAATTAGCCAGAACAGTGGCGCAAGGTAAAAACGAAAGTTAATCCACAACAGGGCATTTTGCAGTTCACGCAAAAACTCACGCTCATCGCAGCCTGCGGGGACGCCATGAATCATGGTTAACTCGCGAGCCATCGTGGAACGGGCATGGCTGTCGTTACGAGAAGCTGCGGTCAGATAAGCATGATAATGGAGACGAACTTTTCCTGCGCCAATACACAACAAACCAATCAACAGCCACACCACCAGCGTCGGGACGTTGAACAATAACCCATGCAACGCGCGCAACAGTAAAAAGGTCGCCCCCATCGCGATAATGGTCATCCCTAATGTGCGCCCCAGCGAAAAATGTTTCACCCGACGGAAAAACGCCTCGAGGCGGTGATCAAGCTGCCAGTGCTCGCCCAACTTAAACAGGCGCTCGAAAATTAACACCAGTAAGGTTGTAAACAGCGTCATGTTGTCTCCTTGCTGACCAGGGCGCGAAACCGTGCCCAATCAAAGGCAGGGCCGGGATCGGTTTTACGCTCCGGCGCAATATCACAATGGCCCGTCATATTATTGGCAATGGCTGGATAGCGATGAATCAATGCCCGCGTGACCGCCGCCAGTTGCTGATACTGCGCATCGGTATACGCCAGCGTATCAGTGCCTTCCAGCTCAATCCCAATAGAGAAATCATTACAGCGTTCGCGCCCCTGATACACGGAAACACCCGCATGCCAGGCGCGTTTATCGAAAGGAACATACTGGACAATTTCACCATCACGGCGAATCAAACAGTGAGCGGAGACGCGTAAATGGGCAATCTCTGCAAAGAAGGGATGAGCCTGCGGATCAATAGTTCCGGTGAATAATGCATCAATCCACGGACCGCCAAACTCGCCTGGCGGCAGGCTAATATTGTGCACCACCAGCAAGGTGGGAGTTTCGTCATCCGGGCGACAATCGTAATGTGGTGAGGGAACGCGGCGCGCGCCGACCAGCCACCCCTGTTCTAACAACATGCAGGATCTCCTTATATGTGGTGCTAATACCCGGTTCAGAGTAGCATGTTTCTACCTTATGATTCGTTAGCTATCTGGAGTTTTAACATGCCGCCTCGCCGCTATAACCCTGACACCCGACGTGACGAGCTGCTGGAACGCATTAATCTCGATATCCCCGGCGCGGTGGCCCAGGCGCTGCGAGAAG
The DNA here is from genome assembly GCF_005781125.1 of Escherichia sp. E2748. Lineage (NCBI taxonomy): Bacteria > Pseudomonadati > Pseudomonadota > Gammaproteobacteria > Enterobacterales > Enterobacteriaceae > Escherichia > Escherichia sp. E2748. The sequence goes on along the minus strand of NZ_VATP01000028.1, from coordinate 149,591 downwards.
ATTTAGGCGGAACAGTCGATGCCAACAACGACATTACGGCAAAACTTTTACCGGAAAATTCACGCTCTCATGCCACGGTGATCACCCGCGAAGAGGGCGTATTTTGTGGTAAACGCTGGGTTGAAGAAGTGTTTATTCAACTGGCAGGCGACGATGTCACCATTACCTGGCATGTGGATGACGGTGATGTCATTAACGCCAATCAACTCCTTTTCGAACTCGAAGGCCCATCTCGCGTGCTGTTAACCGGCGAACGTACTGCGCTTAATTTTGTACAAACTCTTTCTGGCGTAGCCAGTAAGGTTCGCCACTATGTTGAGTTACTGGAAGGCACCGATACGCAGTTGCTGGATACGCGAAAAACCTTACCCGGCCTGCGTTCTGCCCTGAAATACGCGGTACTTTGCGGCGGCGGGGCTAACCATCGTCTGGGGCTTTCTGACGCCTTCCTGATCAAAGAAAACCATATTATTGCCTCCGGCTCAGTGCGCCAGGCGGTCGAAAAAGCGTCCTGGCTGCACCCGGATGCGCCAGTAGAAGTTGAAGTCGAGAATCTGGAAGAACTTGATGAAGCACTGAAAGCAGGTGCCGATATCATCATGCTGGATAACTTCGACACAGAACAGATGCGCAAAGCCGTTAAACGCACCAACGGCAAGGCGCTGCTGGAAGTGTCTGGCAACGTCACCGACAAAACGCTACGCGAGTTTGCTGAAACGGGCGTGGACTTTATCTCCGTCGGTGCGCTAACTAAACACGTACAGGCACTCGATCTTTCAATGCGTTTTCGCTAATTGCTGACAGATTTATCCGCTCCATCGCGGGCGGATAACCTCCCCTTCCCCAACTTTCTTCGTAACGCCTCGCAAATTTTCTGTCTTTCGCTGCAACGTAATAAAAAACCTCGGAAGCCGCCTTCCCGTTTCGTTTTTTGCCCCTCGCCTGTGCTGATGGCGTTTGCCAAAGTAGCGCCAACCAAATCAAGGAGCGAAACAGATGGACAAGCAACGCGGTTTTACACTTATCGAACTGATGGTGGTTATTGGCATCATTGCCATTTTAAGCGCCATTGGTATTCCCGCTTATCAAAACTACCTGCGCAAAGCCGCACTTACCGACATGCTACAAACCTTTGTGCCTTACCGTACCGCCGTAGAATTGTGCGCGCTGGAACATGGCGGACTGGACACCTGCGACGGCGGCAGCAATGGCATCCCCTCGCCTACCACCACCCGCTATGTTTCAGCCATGAGCGTGGCAAAGGGCGTGGTGTCACTGACCGGGCAAGAGAGTCTCAATGGGCTAAGCATCGTTATGACACCCGGTTGGGATAACGCTAACGGTGTCACCGGCTGGACGCGCAACTGCAATATTCAAAGTGACAGCGCATTGCAGCAAGCCTGCGAAGATGTCTTCCGCTTTGATGACGCCAACTAAGGAGCGGCGATGAATATTTCACAGCTCACCGCCCTGTGTTTGCGTTACCAGGGGGTCTTACTGGATGCCAGCGAAGAAGTGGTTCATATTGCGGTGGTCGATGCCCCCTCACATGAGTTGCTGGACGCATTGCATTTCGCTACCACCAAACGTATTGAGCTCACCTGCTGGACGCGCCAACAGATGGAAGGTCACGCCAGCCGCTCACAACAGACATCGCCCGTAGCCGTTCAGGAGAAGCATCAGCCCAAAGCAGAGTTGCTGACCCATACGTTGCAATCTGCACTGGAACAACGCGCGTCAGATATTCATATCGAACCAGCGGACAATAGCTATCGTATCCGCTTACGTATCGACGGCGTGCTGCATCCTTTACCTGATGTTTCACAGGATGCCGGAGTCGCTTTAACCGCCAGGTTAAAAGTGCTGGGAAGCCTGGATATTGCGGAACATCGCCTGCCGCAGGACGGGCAATTCACTGTCGAACTGGCCGGGAACACCGTCTCATTTCGCATTGCTACCTTGCCATGTCGCGGCGGTGAAAAGGTGGTATTACGGTTGTTACAGCAGGTGGACCAGGCGCTGGATGTCAACACGCTAGGGATGCAACCGTCACAACTGACGGACTTTACCCACGCCTTGCAGCAACCACAGGGACTGGTGCTGGTAACTGGCCCTACCGGCAGCGGCAAAACAGTCACGCTGTATAGCGCACTGCAAACGCTGAATACCGCCGATATTAATATTTGCAGCGTGGAAGATCCGGTTGAGATCCCCATCGCCGGGCTAAACCAGACACAAATACATCCGCGTGCCGGACTCACCTTTCAGGGCGTTTTGCGGGCGTTATTGCGCCAGGATCCTGACGTCATCATGATCGGAGAGATCCGCGATGGCGAAACGGCAGAAATTGCCATTAAAGCCGCGCAAACGGGTCATCTGGTATTGTCCACGCTACACACCAACTCCACCTGTGAAACGCTGGTGCGTTTACAGCAAATGGGCGTTGCTCGCTGGATGCTCTCGTCGGCCCTCACTCTGGTAATAGCCCAGCGCCTGGTACGTAAACTTTGTCCGCATTGCCGCCAGCAGCATGGGGAACCGATCCGCCTTCCGGACAATGTATGGTCATCTCCGCTGTCCCGCTGGCAGGCACCGGGTTGTGAACATTGCTACCACGGTTTTTATGGTCGTACCGCCTTGTTTGAAGTCCTGCCCATTACACCAGCCATACGCCAGCTTATTTCCTCTAATACTGAAGTTGAATCGCTGGAAACGCACGCCAGGCGGACAGGTATGCGCACACTTTTTGAAAACGGCTGCCTAGCCGTGGAACAAGGCTTAACCACCTTTGAAGAGTTAATCCGCGTGCTGGGGATGCCACATGGCGAATAAGCAACTCTGGCGATGGCATGGCATAACCGGCGACGGCAATGCGCAAGATGGGATGCAATGGTCAGAGAGCCGTGCTTTGCTACTTTTGGCTCTACAGCAGCAAAGGGTTACCCCACTAAGCCTGAAGCGAATCGCCATCAATTCTGCGCATTGGCGAGGAGATAAAAGCGCGGAAGTCATTCATCAACTGGCGACGCTACTTAAAGCCGGGTTAACGCTTTCTGAAGGGCTGGCACTGCTGGCTGAACAGCATCCAAGTAAGCAATGGCAGGCATTGTTGCAATCGCTGGCGCACGATCTCGAACAGGGCATTGCCTTTTCCAGTGCCTTATTACCCTGGTCAGAGGTATTTCCGCCGCTCTATCAGGCGATGATCCGCACGGGGGAAGTGACCGGTAAGCTGGATGAATGCTGCTTTGAACTGGCGCGTCAACAAAAAGCCCAGCGCCAGTTGGCCGACAAAGTGAAATCAGCGTTGCGTTATCCCATCATCATTTTAGCGATGGCAATCATGGTGGTTGTGGCAATGCTGCATTTTGTTCTGCCGGAGTTTGCCGCTATCTATAAAACCTTTAACACCCCACTACCGGTACTAACGCAGGGGATCATGACGCTGGCAGACTTTAGTGGCAAATGGGGCTGGCTGCTGATAGTGCTCGGCTTTCTGCTGGCGATAGCCAACAAACTGCTGATGCGTCGCCCTACCTGGCTTATTGCGCGGCAGAAATGGTTATTACGCATCCCGATAATGGGAGCCCTGATGCGGGGACAAAAACTCACGCAGATCTTTACGATTCTGGCGCTGACACAAAGTGCAGGGATTACTTTTTTGCAGGGAGTGGAGAGCGTCAGGGAGACGATGCGCTGCCCGTACTGGGCGCAACTTCTGACACAAATTCAGCATGATATCAGTAACGGTCACCCCATCTGGCTGGCGCTAAAAAATACGGGGGAGTTTAGCCCGCTCTGTTTGCAGTTAGTGAGGACAGGAGAGACATCCGGGTCGCTGGATCTCATGCTGGAGAATCTTGCCCATCATCATCGGGATAACACGCTGGCGCTGGCAGATAACCTTGCCGCCTTACTGGAACCGGCGTTGCTGGTCATTACTGGAGGAATTATCGGTACGTTGGTGGTGGCAATGTATCTGCCAATTTTCCATCTGGGCGATGCGATGAGTGGGGTGGGATAATGCTGGCGTGTTGCTCCACGCCAGCATTGGGAGATTACAGATTATTGAAGATGCGGTTTTCTTGTTCCAGTACGCGGATAAACGTGGTGCGTTTGGTCAGCTCTTTCAGGCGTGAAGCCCCAACGTAAGTGCAGGCTGAACGCAGACCGCCTAAAATATCACGCGCGGTATTTTCAACCGGACCGCGCAGAGGAAGCTTAACGGTTTTACCTTCTGCAGCGCGATATTCCGCAACGCCGCCAACGTGACGTTTCATCGCAGACTCGGAGCTCATACCGTAGAACAGCATAAATTTCTCACCGTTCTCTTCAACAATACGGCCGCCGCTCTCTTCGTGACCAGCCAGCATTCCGCCAAGCATTACGAAATCGGCACCGCCACCAAAAGCTTTAGCCACATCGCCCGGTGTGGTACAGCCGCCATCGCTGACGATCATCCCGCCCAGACCGTGCGCGGCATCGGCGCATTCGATCACCGCAGAAAGCTGCGGATAACCGACGCCCGTTTTCACGCGAGTTGTACAAACAGAGCCAGGACCAATGCCAACTTTAACGATATCGGCACCGGAGAGGATAAGCTCCTCACACATTTCGCCAGTTACCACATTGCCTGCACAAATAGTTTTGGTCGGCCACGCTTCACGCGCCTTCGCCACAAACTGCACGAAGTGCTCAGAATATCCATTCGCAACATCAATACAAACGAAGTTTAATGCCGGATTCAGATCGAGAATTTGTTTAGTTTTTTCGAAATCGGCATCCGACGTGCCGGTAGAAACCATCACATGTTTCAGCACATCAGCAGAAGAATTGTTGATAAACGCTTGCCACTCTTCAACAGAGTAATGTTTATGTACAGCGGTCAAAATATCGAAAGAAGCCAGTGCCGTAGCCATACTAAAAGTGCCTACGGTGTCCATATTTGCGGCGATAATCGGCACGCCGGACCAGCTTTGACCTGAATGTTTGAAGGTGAATTGACGTTCCAGTTCAACATCGGAACGGCTTTTAAGGGTAGAGCGTTTAGGGCGGATGAGGACGTCTTTAAAACCTAACTTCAGATCTTCTTCGATACGCATGTGCAGATTCCTGGGGTTAATGGCTGTAAGGGTAAGAGCGCAACTCCAGTGACGCTATCATACGCACTAATCGATATGGCGCAAGACTGCGAAATTGTCTTTTTTTACGCTACAATCCCATAAATTTACCTGGTAAATAGTGGGCGAACGTTTCATCAATTTCGCTTTCGCGCGCTCTTTATTAACATTTTGATAATCATGATGAATTCCCAGGAATATATATTATGAGGTATACAGTTGCCTTAACAGGCGGCATTGGCAGTGGCAAGAGTACCGTTGCAAATGCATTTGCTGACCTCGGAATTAATGTCATTGATGCCGATATTATTGCACGTCAGGTGGTTGAACCGGGTACACCTGCACTGCGTGCCATTGCTGAACACTTTGGCGCGGATATGATTGCTGCTGATGGAACATTGCAACGTCGCGCCTTGCGCGAGCGGATCTTTGCCTATCCGGAAGAGAAAAACTGGCTTAATGCCCTGCTGCATCCTCTGATTCAGCAGGAGACGCAACGCCAGATCCAGCAAGCAACGTCACCTTATGTGTTATGGGTTGTGCCATTGCTGGTAGAAAACTCACTGTATAAAAAAGCGAATCGAGTGCTGGTGGTGGATGTCAGCCCAGAAACGCAGCTTAAGCGCACCATGCAGCGCGATGATGTTACTCGCGAGCATGTCGAACAAATTCTTGCTGCCCAGGCAACGCGCGAAGCCCGTCTTGCGGTGGCAGATGACGTCATTGATAATAACGGCACACCAGATGCTATTGCATCAGATGTTGCCCGCCTGCACGCACACTATTTGCAGCTCGCGTCGCAGTTTGTCTCACAGGAAAAAACTTAATGCAGACCCAGGTCCTTTTTGAACATCCACTAAATGAAAAAATGCGTACATGGCTGCGCATTGAGTTTTTAATTCAACAACTCACCGTAAATTTGCCTATTGCTGACTACGCTGGTGCTCTGCATTTCTTCCGTAATGTTAGTGAATTGCTGGATGTGTTCGAGCGTGGAGAAGTTCGTACCGAACTACTGAAAGAGCTGGAACGTCAACAGCGTAAACTCCAGACCTGGATTGGTGTGCCTGGCGTGGACCAGACCCGTATTGAAGCATTAATTCAGCAGTTGAAGGCCGCTGGTAGCGTACTGATTTCCGCGCCGCGTATCGGGCAATTTCTGCGTGAAGACAGGATGATTGCCCTGGTGCGCCAGCGTCTGAGCATTCCCGGCGGTTGTTGCAGCTTTGATTTACCTACGTTGCATATCTGGTTGCATTTACCCCAGTCGCAGCGCGACAGTCAGGTCGAAACCTGGATTGCCAGCCTGAGCCCGCTGACACAGGCACTTACAATGGTGTTGGATTTGATTCGTCAGTCGGCACCGTTCCGCAAACTGACCAGTCTGAACGGTTTTTATCAGGATAACGGCGAAGACGCCGATTTGTTACGCCTGAATCTGGCACTCGATTCACAGCTTTACCCGCAAATATCCGGTCATAAGAGCCGTTTTGCCATTCGCTTTATGCCGCTGGACAGTGAAAATGGACAAGTACCGGAACGTCTGGATTTCGAACTGGCTTGTTGCTAAGGAGTAAAAATGTCAGAAACTATTACGGTGAATTGCCCCACCTGCGGGAAAACGGTGGTGTGGGGTGAAGTCAGCCCATTTCGGCCATTTTGTTCCAAACGCTGCCAGTTGATCGACCTCGGAGAATGGGCTGCGGAAGAAAAACGAATCCCCAGCAGTGGCGATCTTTCTGAGAGCGATGACTGGAGCGAAGAGCCAAAGCCGTGACATTTGTCTGATGCCGCACGTACGCCTGATAAGACGCGCCAGCGCCGCATCAGGCATCGTGTGTAAATGTCGGATGCGGCGCAAACGCCTTATCCGACCTAAAAAACCTGATTTATCAACGAGTTAATAAACCTCGTAGGCCTGATAAGACGCGCCAGCGTCGCATCAGGCATCGTGTGCAAATGTCGGATGCGGCGCAAACGCCTTATCCGACCTTGTATTATCCCTCCTGTGCAGAGAAAATTGGCCAGTTTTCTCTGCCTGCAGTCCGTATGCCGTATCCGGCCTTGGGTTCTAACCTGTGTTGTAGATTTATGCAGCGGACTGCCTTTCTCCCAAAGTGATAAACCGGACAGTATCATGGACCGGTTTTCCCGGTAATCCGTATTTGCAAGGTTGGTTTCACTATGGAACATGAACTTCATTATATCGGTATCGACACCGCTAAAGAGAAACTGGATGTCGATGTGTTGCGTCCTGATGGTCGTCATCGCACCAAAAAATTCGCTAACACCACTAAAGGGCACGATGAGCTGGTGAGCTGGCTGAAAGGTCACAAGATTGACCATGCGCATATCTGCATCGAAGCGACCGGCACCTATATGGAACCTGTCGCAGAGTGCCTTTACGATGCAGGCTACATAGTGTCAGTCATTAATCCTGCACTGGGTAAAGCTTTCGCTCAGAGTGAAGGACTGCGTAACAAGACTGATACCGTGGATGCGCGCATGCTGGCAGAGTTCTGTCGTCAGAAGCGTCCTGCAGCCTGGGAAGCGCCTCACCCGCTTGAGCGCGCGTTGCGTGCCCTGGTAGTACGCCACCAGGCGCTGACAGATATGCACACACAGGAACTGAATCGCACTGAAACGGCGCGGGAAGTCCAGAGGCCGAGCATTGATGCTCACCTTCTGTGGCTTGAAGCAGAGCTGAAGCGTCTTGAGAAGCAGATAAAAGACCTGACAGACGATGATCCGGATATGAAACACCGCAGGAAACTGCTGGAAAGTATCCCGGGTATCGGAGAGAAAACATCTGCGGTATTGCTGGCTTATATCGGTCTGAAGGACCGCTTCGCCCATGCCAGACAGTTCGCCGCTTTTGCGGGTCTGACACCACGGCGTTATGAATCAGGCAGCAGTGTGAGAGGGGCAAGCCGGTTGAGTAAAACCGGACATGTGTCGCTTCGCAGGGCGTTGTATATGCCTGCAATGGTAGCCACCAGTAAGACTGAGTGGGGACGGGCGTTCCGCGACCGTCTGGCAGCTAATGGCAAGAAAGGAAAGGTGATTCTCGGCGCGATGATGCGTAAGCTGGCACAGATGGCGTATGGAGTGCTGAGGTCAGGGGTGCCGTTCGATGCGTCACGGCATAATCCGGTAGCGGCGTAAAAATCGCGGAAGGGATGAAACAACAGCGCCTGACGGCGCTGTGTCTGGCATGCCTGCAATCAGGGAAACCGGGGTAGAAAAAAAACTTGCAGGCCATAACAGTATCTACAAAATCTGATTTATCAACGAGTTAATAAACCATGTAGGCCTGATAAGACGCGCCAGCGTCGCATCAGGCATCTTGTGCAAATGTCGGATGCGGCGTAAACGCCTTATCCGACCTCCAGACACTTAAGCTTCGCAATTACCGGTTCATTGGCTGGCGGAAAATCTTCTGCATCGAGGCTGGCCAGCGCCATCCACTCACCGGGCTGTCCCTCTTTCCCCCATGGTTCCCCTTCCCAGCTTTCGACCAACCAGAACCACAGTGTGATATGCCTGTCAGAGAACTGATATTCCAGCTTTTCAAACAGCGAAAAACGTTGCGGGGTAACCCCGACTTCTTCCTGAAGCTCCCGTACCATCGCTTGTTCTGCCGTTTCTCCCGTTTCTATTTTACCGCCCGGAAACTCCAGCTTATTTGCCATGTGCGCATCTGCGGCGCGACGGGTTATAAAGATTTCGTTGTTTTCGTTGCGAATAATACCTACCGCGATTTGCAGTTTTTTCATTGTCTTAAGCCTATAAAAAAGGCGCAGAATCCTGCGCCTTTTATTTCAACACTTAGCTTTTATTGCAGGCGACCATGGCACTGCTTGTATTTTTTACCAGAACCGCATGGGCAAGGATCGTTACGTCCAACTTTACGATCGCCGGTTTGCGCTGCCAGCGCAGCCGCAGCTGCAGAGTCGTCATCCTGATGGCTAAGCTGCTGCATTTGCGCTAAACGCTCAGCTTCCATACGACGCTGCTGCTCCAGCTCTTCAACTTCTTCCGGCATGCGTACTTGTACTTTGCTTAACGTGCTGATGACTTCATATTTCAACGATTCCAGCATCGCCGCAAACATGGAGAACGATTCACGTTTGTATTCCTGCTTCGGATCTTTCTGTGCATAGCCACGCAGGTGGATACCCTGACGCAGATAGTCCATCGCCGCCAGGTGCTCTTTCCACAGGGAGTCCAGCGTTTGCAGCATCACCCCTTTCTCGAAGTGACGCATCATCTCAGCGCCAACCACTTCTTCTTTACGGTGATACACTTCGATGGACTGCTCCAGGATACGCTCACGCAGCGTCTCTTCATGCAGTTCTGGCTCTTTGTCCAGCCACTCGGCAATCGGCAAATCAAGGTCGAAGTCGTTTTTCAGACGTTCTTGCAAACCTGGAATGTCCCACATTTCTTCCAGTGACTGTGGCGGAATGTAGGCATCGATGGTTGCTTTGAACACATCTTCACGAATGCTGTTGATGGTTTCGCTCACATCGCTGACATCCAGCAGTTCGTTACGCTGGGAGTATATGGCACGACGCTGATCGTTAGCTACGTCATCGTATTCCAGCAGCTGTTTACGAATGTCGAAGTTACGGCTTTCAACTTTACGCTGAGCATTGGCAATTGCTTTAGTTACCCACGGATGCTCAATGGCTTCACCGGGTTTCATACCCAGTTTACGCATCATGCCTGATACGCGGTCGGAAGCAAAAATACGCATCAGCGCATCTTCCATCGACAGGTAGAAACGGGAAGAACCGGCATCACCCTGACGACCAGAACGGCCACGCAGCTGGTTATCGATACGACGAGATTCGTGACGCTCGGTACCGATGATATGCAGGCCACCTGCTTCCAGTACAGCGTCGTGACGCACCTGCCAGTCGGCTTTAATTTTTTCAATTTGCTCAGCGGTCGGGTTTTCCAGCGCGGCAACTTCTGCCTGCCAGCTACCACCAAGCACGATGTCAGTACCACGACCCGCCATGTTGGTCGCGATGGTCACTGCAGCCGGATAGCCCGCCTGAGCAACGATTGCCGCTTCGTTGGCGTGGAATTTAGCGTTCAGAACGTTGTGTTTGATACCGGCTTTGGTCAGCTCGTTTGATACCAGTTCCGATTTCTCGATTGAAATAGTACCCACCAGCACTGGCTGGCCTTTCGCAGTACGTTCTTTGATATCTTCAATGATCGCCTGAATTTTTTCCGCTTCGGTCATGTAGACCAGATCCGGCAGATCTTTACGAATCATCGGGCGGTTGGTCGGAACGACTACAGTATCCAGCTTGTAGATGGAACTGAATTCGAAGGCTTCGGTATCAGCCGTACCGGTCATCCCCGCCAGTTTTTCATACAGACGGAAGTAGTTCTGGAAGGTGATCGAAGCCAGTGTCTGGTTTTCGTTCTGAATCTGTACACCCTCTTTTGCTTCCACAGCCTGGTGCAGACCATCAGACCAGCGACGGCCCTGCATGGTACGACCGGTATGTTCGTCAACGATGATAACTTCACCATCTTTAACGATGTAATCGACGTCGCGGGTAAACAGCGCGTGAGCACGCAGCGCCGCCGTTACGTGGTGCATCAGCATAATATTGGCCGGAGAGTACAGCGACTCACCTTCATCCATAATGCCTTCTTTCACCAGCAGCTCTTCAATAAGCACCAGACCACGTTCGGTCAGGTTCACCTGGCGAGATTTTTCATCCACCGAGAAGTGGCCTTCGCCCTGGAAGGTTTCGGAGTCTTCTTTTTCCTGACGGATCAGGTACGGAATGATTTTGTTTACACGCTTATACATTTCCGAACTGTCTTCCGCCGGGCCGGAAATGATCAGAGGTGTACGCGCTTCATCGATCAGGATGGAGTCCACTTCGTCCACCAGCGCATAGTGCAGTTTACGCTGTACACGTTCTTCAGGGCTGAACGCCATGTTGTCGCGCAGGTAGTCAAAGCCGTATTCGTTGTTAGTACCGTAAGTAATGTCAGCCGCGTAAGCTTCACGCTTTGCCGGTGCTGGCATGCCCGGCAGGTTGATGCCGACGGTCAAGCCGAGGAATTCAAACAGCGGACGGTTGTTTTCGGCGTCACGTTGCGCCAGGTAATCGTTGACGGTAACAACGTGCACGCCTTTACCGGTTAATGCGTTCAGGTAAGCAGGCAGCGTTGCGGTCAGGGTTTTACCTTCACCTGTACGCATTTCCGCGATGCAACGTTCATTAAGAACCATACCGCCGAGCAGCTGTACGTCGAAGTGGCGCATGCCAAAAACACGCTTACTGGCTTCACGCACGACAGCGAAGGCTTCCGGAATCAAGTTTTCCAGCACTTCGCCTTTTTCCAGACGCGCGCGGAACTCTGCCGTTTTTCCTTTCAGTTCTTCGTCGGAGAGTTTTTCAATCTCCGGTTCCATGGCATTGATAATGTTGACGACTTTGCGCATCCGGCGCAGGGTACGATCGTTACGACTACCGAAAACTTTAGTTAATAATTTGATTAGCATAATAAAATCTCAAACACCCCGCATTGCGGAGTAAATAAAATGAAGTAAAGGTTTCTCGTTGTTAGCTGAGGCGTTGAGGGCCAGCACGGATGCCCTGCGCCTGGCTTATCCAGACGGGCGTGCTGAAGTTTACTTGAGGGGTAAAATGCGCATAATCAATGCGATAACCATTTTCAGACCGCGTGCCTTCCTGGGTCAGCAGCGCGCTGAGCGTATCCAGTAAAGCAAGATGTTGCGCCTGAAGCGGTAAAGATTCCTCGGCAACGGGCAGCGTTTGCGGCGCCATTGCAAAGGAGAGATGGCGGATTACCGTGCGAATAGCATGTTGATGCCAGTAATCAACGGAATAGTTCGAGTTCGGGCGGCGTGTGTTTGCTTCCAGCAAGGCCAACTGACTAAAGTTAACTTTGGCGGAAGGCTCGTGATTGCGCGTTGTCGCTTTTGCGGGCGCGTTTGGCTCGGCGGCGTTGCTGAGCGCAGGCAAACCTAAACTCGCCGCGACCATCCCTAATAAGAGATGCGGCCAGAAGTAGCGTCTACCTAACTGTCGCCAGCGCGTCAGTATTCCACTCACGTTATTGCCATCCCGATCGTATTCAACGTTTTTAGCGCACAAATCTTATCATTAAAGCCAGAAGTCCACAGCAGTATTCAAGATAAGTAACACGTAAAAGTGCTTAAGAAAACAGCGTTCGCACCGATTTCTTACGACACTGTAAAAACTCAAAAAAAAACGACTGGGTCACCTGGCCGGAGAGAGTGCCAGATTTGCCAGTCGAATTTTATACGACAGTATAGATGTCGTTATGCCAGTACGGCTGAAGGCGCTTTGAAGGCCAACGGCAGTTCTGCGTCGTCCTGGAAGGTCACATATTCCCAGGCTTCCTGTTTCGCCAGTACAGCCTGTAACAGTTTGTTATTCAGTGCATGACCGGATTTATAAGCGGTAAATGCGCCGATAATGTTGTGACCACACATGAACAAATCACCGATCGCGTCGAGCATTTTGTGACGCACAAACTCGTCTTCAAAACGCAGGCCGTCTTCGTTCAGTACGCGATAATCGTCAACAACGATGGCACAATCGAAGCTGCCGCCCAGGCACAGGCCACGGGACTGCAGATATTCGATATCACGCATGAAACCAAACGTACGCGCACGGCTGATCTGGCGCATAAACGCATCAGCAGAGAAGTTCATCGCATAGCGTTGATTGCTGGAATCGATTGCCGGATGGTTGAAATCGATGGTGAAGTCCAGCGAAAAACCATTGTACGGCTTGAATTCAGCCCACTTATCGCCATCTTCGACGCGAACAGTCTCTTTGATGCGAACAAATTTCTTGGCGCAGTTCAGCTCGTCGATACCAGCATCAAGCAGCAGGTAAACAAACGGAGCGGCACTGCCGTCCATGATTGGGATTTCCGGCGCGTTAACTTCGATAACAATGTTATCGATGCCTAAGCCCGCGAGCGCTGCGTTCAGGTGCTCAACAGTTGAAATCCGTACATCATGCTCGTTGACCAGACACGTACAGAGCATGGTATCACGCACAGATTTGGCATCGGCCGGGAAATCTACCGGTGGATTCAAGTCGGTGCGACGATAGATGACCCCGGTGTTGGCCGGCGCAGGGCGTAAGGTCAGGGTGACTTTCTTGCCGGTATGTAAACCGACACCCGTCGCCTGAACGATACGTTTAAGTGTCCTTTGTTTGATCATCGTATTATCTCGCCAAATTATCTATCCAACCGAAGTGTACTATACATTCGGCAGGCCAGTTTAGCACAAAGAGCCTCGCAACCCAAATTCCAGCTAATTCTTAGTCAGCTTGCTTACGCAGGAATGCCGGGATATCCAGATAATCCGGCTCTTTCACGGTTTGTGGCGTATTGTCGTTCACCACTTTAGCCACGGGCTTCTGCTCTTGCGTCAGCGGCGCCATACCATGCTGCTGGTAGCGATCCATCACTGGCTGTTGAACTTGCTTATTGGTCACGAGGGTGATTTCAGGACGTTTGTCCATACCGATACCTGTAGCAACCACGGTTACACGCAGTTCATCGTTCATATCCGGGTCAAGAGAAGTACCGATAACCACAGTCGCGTTGTCCGAAGCAAATGCACGGATGGTGTTACCTACGGTTTCGAACTCATCCAGACGCAGGTCGAAGCCCGCAGTGATGTTAACCAGCACGCCGCGCGCGCCAGACAGGTCGATATCTTCCAGCAGCGGAGAAGAAATTGCCATTTCGGCCGCTTCTTCCGCACGGTCTTCACCGCTCGCCACGCCAGAACCCATCATTGCGTAGCCCATTTCAGACATCACAGTACGTACGTCTGCAAAGTCCACGTTCATCAGACCCGGACGAGTAATCAGCTCGGCGATACCCTGAACAGCGCCTTTTAGCACATCGTTAGCTGCGCCAAACGCGTCCAGCAGGGAGATACCGCGGCCCAGAACTTTCAGCAGTTTGTCGTTCGGGATTGTGATCAGTGAGTCTACATGTTTGGATAATTCAGTGATCCCCTGCTCCGCAAATGCCATACGCTTCTTGCCTTCAAAGTTGAAAGGCTTGGTCACAACAGCAACGGTCAGAATACCTAAATCTTTAGCCACTTCAGCAACAACCGGCGCTGCACCTGTACCGGTACCACCGCCCATACCCGCTGCAATAAAGACCATGTCTGCACCTTCCAGCGCCGCACGCAGTGCATCACGATCCTCATCAGCCGCATTACGGCCAACTTCTGGATTAGCGCCAGCTCCCAGTCCTTTGGTGATACCACTACCGATCTGAATCGTCTGCCCAACCGCTGTTTTACGCAGCGCCTGTGCATCGGTATTTACCGCGAAAAATTCAACACCTTCAATGCGCTCACGCACCATGTGTTCAACAGCATTACCGCCGCCGCCGCCGACGCCGATGACTTTAATCACCGCGTCGTTGGTAAGTTCCATTGGTTCAAACATAGTTTCTCTCCGATATGTGCCTGTCGCCTGAGGCCGTAATCACCGCCGGCCTCATAAAAATTAAAATTCTTTTCGCAGCCAACTATTGAGTCGCTTGATCCACGAGCCAACAGATGCTGTAACACGTTTTTCAACTTCCGCTTCACCGTTAAGATGTGACTCTTTCCCGTAATGAAGCAATCCCACTGCCGTTGAATAATACGGCTCCTGAGCGTAATCCGTTAAACCGGTGATATTCAGCGGCGCGCCGATACGCACCTGCGTATGAAACACGCGTTGAGCGCAGGCGGCAAGACCTTCGATCTGCGCCGCGCCACCGGTTAATACAATACCCGCAGCCAGGTGATGCTTTACGCCTTGTTGGCGAAGCTTTTCCTGCAGCTGCAATATCTCTTCGTTGACCAGGTTGAGCAGCTCGGTATAGCGCGGCTCAATCACCTCCGCCAGCGTCTGACGTTGCAGACTACGCGGCGGACGACCACCTACACTCGGCACTTCCACGCTCTCGTCTTTACCGACGATGGAACCCAGCGCGCAGCCATGACGAACTTTAATCGCTTCGGCGTCGCTTGGCGGTGTGCCAAAGGCATAAGCGATATCACTGGTCACGACATTGCCAGCATAAGGAATTACCTTGGTGTGACGCAATGCCCCGCCAGTATAAACGGCGATATCCATTGTACCACCACCGATATCGACGACGCAGACGCCCAGTTCACGTTCGTCTTCCGTCAATACCGAATAACTTGATGCCAGTCCGGCAAATATCAGTTGGTCAACTTTCAGGCCACAACGTTCAACGGCTTTCACAATGTTTTTTGCCATATCGTTGTGACATGTGATCAGGTGCACTTTTGCCTGCATACGCACGCCAGAAAGTCCTACCGGATTTTTGATCCCTTCCTGATAGTCAATCGCATACTCTTGCGGGATCACATGCAGCACACGATGTTCATCACGCACGCGCACCGATTTCGCGGTATGGACGACATTTTCTACATCTTCTTGTGTCACTTCTTCTTCAGAAATAGGCACCATACCAATTTCATTCTGGCAGCTGATGTGCTTACCAGAAAGCGCCAGATATACCGAAGAGATCTGACAATCTGCCATCAATTCTGCCTGGTCAATGGCGCGCTGTACGCACTTGACCACGGATTCGAGGTCGTTCACCCCGCCTTTATCCATACCACGTGACGGGCAGCTGCCCACACCAATGATATTGACCATACCGTCGGGCAGAACTTCCCCTACTAAAGCGGCAACCTTCGCGGTACCAATCTCCAGTCCTACTACCAGTTTTCTGTCCGTCGCCTTGATCATTGTTGTTCTGCCTGTGCCTGATTTTGTTGCTGAGTAGATTCCTCTGGCGGCAAGGGCGCCCAGCCGACTGCCGCACCAGAGTCATAACGCAAATCAACGTAGCTAATCCGTTTGCCATCGGTTTGCGCCTGCTGCTGTAAAACCGGATAAAGTTCTACAAAGCGAGCCAAACGTTTCATCGTATCGCCCCGGCCAAGATTGAGCTTAATATCGTTATTCAGCGTCAACTGCCAGGAGCGCCGCGCGGTCATCGCCGCTTCCTTCAGAGTAAATCTGTCCTTTGCCAGCATCTGCCCCATTTCGCGATAGCCCTGCAACACTTCATTTGCGCTGCCTTCCGGACCATACAACATTGGGAGCACCTGCTTGCTGGTGCGATCTGGCGGAACGCTGAAGGTGTTTCCTTCAGCGTCAACCATATGCTGATCATTCCAACGCGCAATCGGCACATATTCAACCAGATGAATCTTCAATTCATCAGGCCACTGCTTTCTGACGCTCACCTGCTTAATCCACGGCAGGCGTTGTTCAATTTGCGTCTGGATGATATTTACATCCTGGGTCATAAAGGTACCTGGCTCACCCAATGCCAGGATCGACTGCCGGATATCGTCATTACGCGTGTAATGGCGTTCACCGGTCAACACCAGCTTTGAGAGCGGCAGGCGTTGCGCATCTTCCATCCAGCCCAACACGACCCAGCCGCTCACCAACACTGTCGTTAAAACGGTCAGCAGGAAAAGGATCCCCGCCAGACGCGTTCCATTATTGCGGTGAGAAGAAATCTCTTCTTCACTGTTTCGCGTGTTCAGAGCAGCCTGCGACATATTAGTCCGCCAGTTCCAGAATTCGTACTACCAACTGCGAGAAGCTCATACCCGCCTGACGTGCCGCCATCGGCACCAGACTGTGACTGGTCATACCCGGTGAGGTATTAGCTTCCAGCAGATAAAACTGTCCATCGCTGTCCAGCATGACGTCTATACGTCCCCATCCTTTGCATCCTAAAGTCGTCCATGCTTTCAGCACTAATGCCTGCAAATTTGCCTCTTGAGCCACTTCTAAACCTGCCGGGCAGAAATACTGTGTCTCATCAGAGAGATACTTCGCCTCATAATCATAGAAGGTTCCAGCGGGTTGAATACGTATTGACGGTAAAATTTCTTCACCGAGTATCGCAACCGTGAACTCCGGCCCACTTAGCCATTTTTCAATCAATACTTCTTCATCGTGCTGAAATGCCAATCTTAATGCATCTTGCAGAGCATTTTCTGCTACTACTTTTGACATTCCCACACTGGAACCTTCGCGGCTCGGCTTGACGATAAGCGGCAAACCTAAGGCAGAAATTTCTGCTAACTGCTTATCACTAATGCCTTTTTCAAACTCTGCGCGGGTTAATGCTACCCACGGCGCTACCGGTAAACCAGCCCCCTGCCAAAGCAGTTTGCTGCGTAGTTTATCCATTGAAAGCGCAGATGCCATCACTCCACTGCCGGTATAAGGCAAGCCCATCAGCTCGAGCATACCCTGCAGCGTGCCATCTTCACCACCGCGACCGTGCAGAGCGATAAACACTTTCTGAAAGCCCATCGACTTCAGTTGCGTTACGTCGACTTCTTTCGGGTCGACAGGATACGCGTCAATACCGCCTTCACGCAGCCCAGCTAACACTGCCGCGCCAGAATTCAGAGAAACTTCCCGCTCTGCGGAGGTCCCGCCCAACAGGACCGCGATTTTATCAGTCATGTCGCTCTTCCTCTGTAGTTTGCGGCTTCAGTTTGATTTCAGCTAAAGATCGGGCAATTTTTCCGATATTTCCTGCCCCCTGAACGAGGATCAGGTCGTTACCAGTTAATACTGGTGCTAACATCTCGGCCACCTGCGCCGGGTCCGGCACCAGAATCGGATCAATTTTCCCACGGCCACGGATTGTACGACACAACGAACGACTGTCCGCTCCCGGAATAGGCGCTTCGCCTGCCGGATACACTTCCAGCATCAGCAGGGTATCCACCTGAGTCAGCACATTGGCAAAATCATCATACAGGTCGCGCGTGCGGGTGAAACGGTGCGGCTGAAACAGCATCACCAGGTTTTTATCCGGCCAACCTGCTCGCGCCGCTTTAATAGTGGCGTCCACCTCGGTCGGGTGGTGACCATAGTCATCAACCAGCATTGCCGTACCGCTTTTACCATTCACAGGTTCCAATGGAAATTCACCAAGGAAATCAAAGCGGCGTCCGGTTCCCTGGAAACTCTCCAGCGCACGCAAAATAGCCTCGTCTTCAATCCCCTCTTCCGTGGCGACCGCAACGGCAGCGGCAGCATTCAGGGCATTGTGACGACCTGGCGCATTCAGTGTAACGCGCATTGGCTCTTTGTCCTGACGCAGCAGCGTAAAGTGTCCCTGCGGGCCAATCTGCTGATAATCTTCCACACGCACGTCAGCATCTTCGCTGAAGCCGTAAGTGGTGGTTTGACGGCCTACACGCGGTAACAATTCGCGAATTACCGGATCGTCAACACACATCACCGCACGACCGTAAAACGGCAGGTTGTGCAGAAAATTAATAAAAGTCTGTTTTAAATTCTCAAAGTCGCCCTGGTAGGTATCCATATGGTCGGCTTCGATATTAGTGACAATCGCTACCATCGGTTGCAGATGCAGGAACGACGCATCGCTTTCATCAGCTTCAGCAATCAGGTAACGACCGTGGCCTAAACGTGCATGAACACCCGCCGCTTTTACCAGCCCACCGTTCACGAAGGTCGGGTCGAGGCCCGCTTCTGCGTAGATGCTGGAAACCATCGCGGTGGTTGTGGTTTTGCCATGCGTCCCGGCAATGGCGATGCCATGACGAAAACGCATTAACTCAGCCAGCATTTCAGCACGACGAATAACCGGAATACGTGCCTCATGAGCGGCAACAATTTCCGGGTTATCGGCAGAAATCGCGCTGGAAACTACGACCACACTGGCATCACGCACGTTTTCCGGGCGATGGTTGAAGTAAATCGTCGCTCCCAGGTTCATTAGCTGTTGCGTGACTGGGTTTGGCGCTAAATCGGAACCACTGATCTGATACCCTTCATTGGCCAGAACTTCGGCAATACCGCCCATACCGGCACCACCGATGCCGACAAAGTGTATGTGCCGAACGCGACGCATTTCAGGCACGATGGAACGCAGTTTTGCCAATTGTTGTGTATTCATTCTTTACGCCATTAACTTCTCAAATTCATACGATGCAAAAGGCATCGCTACGATTACGCCCGGGCAGCCCGGCTCACTTCATTTGCCACTCGCTCGGTGGCATCCGGAATGGATGCAGCTCGGGCGCGTTCTGCCATGGTTAATAAGGTTTCTCGCGACCACCCGGCCAGGGTGTTGGCGACGGCATCCACAGTAAGCTGCGGCTGCTCGATAATTTTGGCTGCGCCCGCTTTTTCCAGCGGCAGCGCATTCCAGTACTGTTGGCGGTCTTTATGTTGAAACGGCACAAACAACGCAGGTAGCCCTGCCGCAGCGATTTCACTCACCGTCAACGCGCCAGAACGGCAAACGACGACATCCGCCCACGCATAGGCCGCCGCCATATCATCAATAAATTCCGTCACTTTATGCTGCGGTTGCCCCGCTTCGGCATAAGCCTGTTCAACGGTTTGTTGCGAACCTTTGCCGCTCTGATGCCAGATAGTGACTGAATCACCCAGCTTTGCTGCAACCTGCGGCATTGTCTGGTTAAGGATGCGCGCTCCCTGGGAACCACCCACAACCAGAACACGAACCGGACCTTCACGACCAGCCATACGCTGCTGTGGCAACGGCAGCGCCAGCACATCAGTACGCACCGGGTTACCAACAACTTCGGCATCAGGGAAAGCCCCCGGAAACGCCTGCATCACTTTGGTAGCAATTTTCGCCAGCCATTTATTGGTCAAGCCAGCAATGCCGTTTTGTTCGTGAAGTACGACCGGAATGCCTAACGACCATGCTGCCAGACCACCAGGCCCGGAAACATAGCCGCCCATACCGAGCACCACATCGGGCTTGTAAGCTTTCATAATCGCCCGCGCCTGACGCCAGGCGTTAAATATCCGCAGCGGAGCCGCGAGCAACGCTTTAATACCCTTGCCGCGCAGACCAGAAATACGAATAAAGTCGATCTCGATACCGTGCTTCGGCACTAAGTCCGCTTCCATACGATCGGCAGTACCCAGCCAGCGAACTTGCCACCCCTGGGCCATTAAATGGTGCGCAACAGCCAGTCCCGGGAACACGTGCCCGCCAGTACCGCCTGCCATCACCATTAATCGCTTCCCTTTACCACTCATCGAGAACCTCGTACAAACGCCTGCGCTTTCTCCAGACGTGTTTCATAATCAATACGTAACAGCATCATGATGGCTGTCGACATAATCAGTAAGCTCGAACCACCGTAACTGATCAGCGGCAATGTCAGACCTTTAGTTGGCAACATCCCCGCTGCCGCGCCTACGTTAACCAGCGCCTGGAAGCTAAACCAGATACCAATTGAACAGGCGAGAAAACCGGAAAAACGGTGGTCAATTTCTAACGCTTTACGGCCAATCGACATCGCGCGAAAAGCGACGAAGAATACCATTAAAAGCGCCAGCACCACACCGATATACCCCAGTTCTTCGCCGATAATGGCGAAAATGAAGTCAGTGTGAGCTTCTGGCAGATACTCCAGTTTTTGTACCGAATTGCCTAAACCTTGCCCCCACAATTCGCCACGACCAAACGCCATCAGGGATTGCGTTAACTGATAGCCGCTACCGAAGGGATCTTCCCACGGGTTCCAGAACGCAGTAACACGGCGGATACGGTACGGTTCGGCGAGGATCAGCAGCACGACCGCTGAAATCCCCATGCCGATAATGGCAATGAACTGCCACAATTTTGCCCCCGCCAGGAACAGCATCGCCAGTGTGGTGACGAACAATACGACTACTGTACCAAGGTCTGGCTGTGCCAGCAGTAACACTGCCAGCACCAGAATTACGCCCATCGGTTTCAGGAAGCCGCGCAGGTTGTTACGTACTTCGTCGCCTTTGCGCACCAGATAGTTGGCGATGTAACAAAACAGCGACAGCTTGGTCAACTCCGCAGGCTGAATACGCAGCAGGCCGAGATCGATCCAACGTGATGCCCCTTTAACTGAGCTACCTACCACCAGCACGATCATCAGCAGGATGATTGATCCAAGCAGCATCGTGGCGCTGTAACGTTGCCAGAACTCCATCGGCAGACGCAGCGTAATGATCGCCAGAATGAATGCCAGGATCAGATAGACGCCATCACGCTTCGCGAAGAAAAACGGATCGTTGGTTAAGCGCTGCCCAATGGGCATTGACGCCGAAGTCACCATGATAAAGCCGATCGCCGCGAGGCCGAAGGTCAGCCACAGCAAGGTGCGATCGTACATGATCAGGCTGTCGGTATCTTTTTCCCGCGAGCCCATCACCCAGCCTTTAAGCGCCGTGGAGATCCAGACCAGGATACTGAGTCCTGGCAGGCGCGGCATTTTCAGGCGAGGGAGAGATAAACGCATCAACCTAACTCCTTCGCCAGACGGGCGAACTCATTGCCCCGTTGTTCAAAGTTCTTGAACTGATCGAGGCTGGCACAGGCTGGTGACAACAGCACCATATCCCCTGGCTGCACGCGTGGCGCCAGCAAGAGCATCGCCTGCTCCATGGTTTCGGTTTGCTCTGCCACTTCCGGGCGCAGCGCCGCTAACTGGGCGCCATCACGACCAAAACAGTACAAACGCACGTTGTCGCCATTCAGATAGCGCGCCAGTGGACTGAAATCCGCCGATTTGCCATCACCGCCCAGCAATAAATGCAGCGTACCGTCTACCTGCAAGCCGTTCAGCGCCGCCTCTGTACTCCCGACGTTGGTGGCTTTCGAATCGTTAATCCAGCGCACGCCGTTATGCTCCAGCACCACTTCAAAACGATGCGGCAGACCAGTGAACGTGGTTAACGCTTTCAGGCTGCTGGCGCGCGGTAACCCTGCGGCATCAGCCAGCGCCAGCGCTGCCAGCGCATTGGTATAGTTGTGTTGCCCGGAAAGTTTCATCTCTTTCACGTTCAACACTTTCTCGCCTTTCACCCGCAGCCAGGTTTCGCCCTGCTGATGATTCAGGTGATAGTCACCCATGTTGACGCCAAAGCTGACGCAGCGTTCATCCGCACCGCGAACCGGCATCGTTAAGGCATCATCGGCATTGACGACACAAACTTTCGCATTTTCGTAAATGCGCAGTTTTGCCGCACGATATTGCTGCAATCCAAACGGATAGCGATCCATATGATCTTCAGTCACGTTCAGAATGGTCGCCGCCACCGCCTGTAAGCTGGAGGTGGTTTCCAGCTGGAAGCTCGACAGTTCCAGCACGTACAGTTCGCACTCGGCATCCAGCAACATCAACGCAGGCAGGCCAATGTTACCCCCCACGCCGACGTTAACACCTGCCGCTTTCGCCATTTCGCCCACTAAGGTGGTGACAGTGCTTTTGCCGTTAGAACCGGTGATCGCCACAATCGGTGCCTGCGCTTCGCGGCAGAACAGTTCGATATCGCCAACAATTTCAATTCCGGCATCGGCAGCGGCGCTTAAAGATGGATGCGCCAGCGCAATACCAGGGCTGGCGACGATCAGATCGGCTGCCATCAGCCACGCGTCATTAAGACCGCCAGTGTGACGTTCCACCGCTTCGGGTAATTTATCCAGGCCAGGCGGTGTCATACGTGTATCCATAACGCGCGGCGTCACGCCGCGAGCAAGGAAAAAGTCCACGCAGGAAAGCCCGGTGAGGCCCAGGCCGATAATAACGACATTTTTACCCTGGTAATCAGCCATGATTAACGTACCTTCAGCGTTGCCAGACCAATCAGGACCAGCATCAGCGAAATAATCCAGAAGCGCACAATGACGCGCGGTTCCGGCCAACCTTTCAGTTCATAGTGGTGATGAATCGGCGCCATGCGGAAAATACGTTGCCCGCGCAGTTTAAAGGAGCCGACCTGCAAAATAACCGACAGGGTTTCAACCACAAACACACCGCCCATAATCACCAGCAGGAATTCCTGACGCAGCAGCACAGCGATAATGCCCAGCGCGCCGCCTAATGCCAGCGAACCGACATCGCCCATAAAGACCTGCGCCGGATAGGTGTTAAACCACAAGAAGCCCAGCCCTGCCCCGACTATCGCGGTGCAGACAATAACCAGTTCCCCGGCGTGCCGCAGATACGGTATATGCAAGTAGCTGGCAAAGTTCATGTTGCCGGTTGCCCACGCCACCAGCGCAAAACCACCGGCGACAAATACGGTCGGCATAATCGCCAGCCCGTCGAGGCCATCGGTCAGGTTTACCGCGTTACCGGTACCAACAATGACGAAGTAAGCCAGCAGGATGTAGAACAGCCCCAGCTGCGGCATCACATCTTTAAAGAACGGCACCACCAGCTGCGTTGCTGGCGTGTCTTTCCCCGCAAGATACAGCGCAAAGGCGACGCCCAGCGCGATCACCGACATCCAGAAATACTTCCAGCGCGCAATCAGGCCCTTGGTGTCTTTACGCACCACTTTGCGATAGTCGTCGACAAAACCAATGATGCCGTAACCCACCAGCACCACAAGCACGCACCAGACATATGGGTTAGCGGGATAAGCCCACAGCAGTACGGAGATCACAATCGCTGTCAGGATCATAATCCCGCCCATAGTCGGCGTACCGCGCTTACTAAAGTGCGATTCCGGGCCATCGTTACGAACGACCTGACCAAAGGAGAGTTTTTGCAAATGGGCAATCATACGCGGGCCCATCCACAATGAGATAAACAGCGCGGTCAGCAGGCTGACGATGGCGCGAAACGTCAGATAGGAAAAGACGTTAAAGCCGGAATAATATTTGACCAAATGTTCGGCCAGCCAAACTAGCATGTCCCATTCTCCTGTAAAGCGCGTACCACCTCTTCCATGGCGGCACTACGTGAACCCTTAACTAAAATCGTAATCACCTGTTGCTCTGCAATCAGTGATTTAAGAAGCGCAATTAACGCGGATTTATCAGCAAAATGTTCGCCAACGCCGCTGGCGGTGCTGATAGCATGGCTTTGTTTACCCACGCTTAACACGCGGTCAATACCAGCCGCCTTCGCCGCTTCGCCCACCTGTACATGGCAGGCTTCGCTTTCAGCGCCCAGTTCCGCCATATCGCCCACCACCAGCACGCGGTAGCCAGGCATTTCAGCCAGTACCTGGACTGCTGCGGTCATTGAACCGACATTGGCGTTGTAGGAGTCGTCGAGCAACAACTGGTTTTCCGCCAGTTGAATCGGGAACAGACGCCCGGGAACGGCTTTCAGATTCGCCAGCCCCGCTTTGATAGCATCAAGCGTTGCGCCCACGGACATGGAGAGCGCGGCGGCTGCCAGCGCATTCGCAATATTGTGACGCCCCGGCAACGGCAGCAGAACATCGACGCTACCCGTTGGGGTTTGTAGCGTAAATTCCGTACCGTGCGAAGTCACATGGATATTGGTGGCGGTGAAATCGCTGTTGGCGGCATTCGGTGAGAAACGCCACACTTTGCGTGAGCCAATTACGCTCTGCCAGTTCAGCCAGTCGTTGTTGTCGGCATTCATAATGGCGATACCGTTTTCCGGCAGGCCGGTAAAGATTTCGCCTTTCGCTTTCGCGACACCAGCAAGCGAGCCGAAACCTTCCAGATGCGCCGCCGCCAGGTTGTTGACCAGCGCCGCTTCCGGGCGAGTCAGACTCACAGTCCAGGCAATTTCGCCCTGATGGTTCGCGCCAAGTTCAATAACTGCGTAATCGTATTCCGGCGTTAAGCGCAGCAGCGTCATTGGCACGCCGATGTCGTTGTTGAGATTGCCCGCGGTATAAAGCGTATTGCCGCACTGGCTTAAAATCGCCGCAGTCATCTCTTTAACGGAGGTTTTACCGGAGGAACCGGTCAGAGCAACCACGCGCGCCGGAACTTGCTGGCGAACCCATGCAGCCAGTTCACCAAATGCCAGACGCGTGTCTTTAACGATTAACTGCGGCAGGTCGATATCCAGTGGACGGCTGACCAAGAGCGCGCCTGCGCCCCCAGCTTTCGCCTGGTCGGCAAAGTCGTGGGCATCGAAACGTTCGCCTTTCAGGGCAACAAACAGACAGCCTGGCGTCAGTTTCCGCGTGTCAGTCGTTACGGCATCCAGGGTGATATCCGCCCCTTTTAGTTCACCGTTGAGAATATCGGTAAGTTGGCTAAGGGTTACGCTAATCATGCGATCACCCCCAGCAGACGCGCTACCGTGACGCGATCGGAGTAGTCCAGGCGCTGATTGCCAACAATCTGGTAATCTTCATGGCCTTTGCCCGCGACCAGCACCACATCGTTCTCTTTAGCCTGCATAACGGCGCAAGTCACCGCTTCGGCGCGGCCTTCCATCACTTTGGCATGTCCGGCATCTAACATTCCCGCCAGAATATCGTTGATGATGGCGCGCGGTTCTTCGGTACGCGGGTTATCGTCAGTTACTACCGCCACGTCGGCAAACTCTTCAGCAATCGCCCCCATCAGTGGACGCTTGCCTTTATCACGATCGCCGCCACAGCCGAAGACGCACCACAGCTTGCCTGCACAGTGAAGTCGTGCAGCCTGCAAGGCTTTTTCCAGTGCATCCGGGGTGTGAGCGTAATCCACAACCACCGTCGGTTTGCCCGGTGCAGTAAACACTTCCATACGTCCGCAAACCGGTTGCAGACGCGCGGCGGTTTTCAGCAGGTCAGCCAGCGGATACCCCAGTGCCAGCAGCGTCGCCAGCGCGAGCAGCAGGTTGCTGACGTTAAAAGCGCCCATCAGATGGCTTTCAATTTCCCCATCGCCCCAGCTTGAACTAAAGCGAATGGTTGCGCCGCTGTCGTGATAGTTCACGTCGGTCGCTTTCAACCAGCGGCCATGACAGTTCAGATTGATATGGTCTTCCATCGACACCGCAACTGCATCCGGCAGTTTTGCCAGCCAGCGACGGCCTACTTCGTCATCGGCGTTGACTATCGCCTGACCGCAATGATGTTCAGAATAAAGCAGCCATTTTGCGGCTTCGTAATGTTCCATATCACCATGATAATCAAGGTGATCGCGGCTTAAGTTGGTAAAGACCGACGCCGCAAATTTCAATGCCGCCACACGGTGCTGTACCAGCCCGTGGGAGGAAACTTCCATTGCGCAAAAAGTCGCGCCCTGATCCACCAGCCCCGCCAGCTCATGCTGAACGTCGACTGCCGAACCGGTCGTGTTTTCCGTCGGAATAACTTTACCCAGCAGGCCGTTACCTACGGTACCCATCACCGCGCTGGTTTCACCAAGCAACTGACTCCACTGCGCCAGAAGCTGGGTAGTGGTGGTTTTGCCGTTGGTACCCGTTACGCCCACGAGACGTAAATTGTCAGAGGGTTCATGGTAAAAGCGGCCCGCCATCGCTGATAAACGCTCATTGAGCTGGCAGAGATAGATGACCGGTACGCCGTGCATTTCACGGATTTCACCATCGGTCGCCTCATCTTTTGCCTCTGCAATAATGGCAGCCACACCTTGCGCTATCGCCTGCGGGATATATCGACGCCCGTCCGCCAGATGACCTACTACAGCTACAAAAAGATCGCCCGACGCAGCCACACGGCTGTCGAGTGTCATCTCTCGCAGTGCTCGCGAAGGTGCGTTTGGCACCCACGGAGCAAGAAGGTCGCGCAAATTACGATCTGCCACCTGTCCCCTCGCCTTGATTAATCACAAATTCGTTTTTATCACCCGTTGTCAGCGCATCCGGTTCGATGTTCATGGTGCGCAATACGCCGCCCATGATGGCACCAAAGACCGGCGCGGAAACGGCGCCGCCGTAGTATTTACCCGCCTGCGGATCGTTGATAACAACAACCAGCGCGAAGCGCGGCTGACTCGCAGGCGCAACGCCTGCGGTATAAGCAATATATTTATTGATGTAGCGACCATCCGGCCCGACCTTTTTCGCGGTACCGGTTTTAATGGCGATACGATAGCCTTTAATCGCCGCCTTCACGCCACCGCCGCCCGGTAGTGCCACGCTTTCCATCATATGCACCACGGTGCGAACAATGGATTCCGGGAAGACACGTTCACCGGGAACCGGGGGATCAACCTTGGTAATCGACAGCGGGCGATAGATGCCATAGCTGCCGATGGTTGCGTAGACTCGCGCTAACTGTAACGGTGTTACCATTAGCCCGTAGCCGAAAGAGAAGGTGGCCCTCTCTATGTCAGACCACCGTTGTTTTTGAGGATATAAGCCACTGCGTTCTCCGACCAACCCCAAATTGGTCGCTTTTCCCAACCCAAAACGTGAGTAAGTATCTACTAACGCTGAGGACGGCATCGCTAACGCCAGCTTGGAAACACCGACGTTACTCGACTTCTGTAATACCCCGGTCAGGGTTAATTCGCTATAGCGCGCCACGTCTTTAATTTCGTGGCCGTTAATTCGATAAGGCACGGTATTAAGCACCGAGTTTTCCCGCACCACACCACGTTGCAACGCGGTCATCACCACCATCGGTTTGACAGTAGAGCCCGGTTCAAACACGTCGGTAATGGTACGGTTACGCATCGCCTCTTTTGGCGTGCCACTCAGATTGTTGGGGTTGTAAGACGGGCTGTTGGCCATCGCCAGCACTTCGCCGGTGTTGACATCCACCAGCACGGCGCTGCCGGATTCAGCCTTGTTAAAGGCCACGGCGTTGTTCAGTTCGCGATAAACCAGCGCCTGCAGGCGTTCATCAATACTCAACGCCAGGTTGTGCGCCGCCTGGCTGTCGGTAGAAGAAATATCTTCGATTACACGTCCATAGCGGTCTTTACGCACAATACGTTCGCCCGGTTGCCCGGTAAGCCATTTATCAAAACTTTTCTCGACACCCTCAATCCCCTGGCTATCAACGTTGGTAAAGCCAATGAGGTGAGCGGTCACTTCGCCAGACGGGTAGTAACGGCGAGATTCTTCGCGCAGATGAATCCCCGGCAGCTTCAGTTTTTTGATGTAGTCCGCCATGTCAGGGTTAACCTGACGCGCCAGATAGATAAAGCGCCCTTTCGGGTTAGCATTAATACGGGCGGAAAGTTGATCCAGCGGAATATTGAGCGCGTTAGCCAGCGCCTTCCAGCGGTCACCGACGCTGATGCCACCAGCTTCATGCACTTCTTTCGGGTCGGCCCAGATCGCTTTTACTGGCACACTCACTGCTAACGGGCGACCAGAACGGTCGGTAATCATGCCGCGGGAGGTAGAGACTTGCTGAACGCGAAGAGAGCGCATGTCGCCCTCTTTCACCAGCATATCCGGGGAGATTACCTGCAACCAGGCAACACGCCCCAGCAGGAAAGCCAGTGCCAATAAAATACAGCCGCATAACAACGCAAAACGCCAACTGATAAAGTTGGCATGTTCTTCCTGACGTTTTGATTTCTGCGTTTTCGCCGCTGCTTTCATGCGTCGCGTTTATCCTTATTTTTGCACTACGATATTTTCTTGTGATGGATCAACATGCTGCATTTGCAGCTTCTCCGTGGCGATCCGTTCCACCCGGCTATGGTCGCCGAGCGCATTCTCTTCAAGAATGAGGTTGCGCCATTCAATGTCTAAAGCGTCTCGCTCCAGCACCAGTTGTTCGCGCTGAGCGGTGAGCAAACGGGTATGGTGCGCCGTGGTCACCACAGTCACCGCCGTCAAAATAATGCAAATGAACAAGCAGAGCGGCAGCTTCCCAAACCGCAAAAGATCGTCACCGATAACGCCAGGCAAGGCATGGCGCTCGTGGCTTCCCATCGATCCTTTAACTTTGCTGAGGGCTTCTGTCACTCTGCTGATCATGCGTTCGTCCTCTCTGCAATACGCAGAACTGAACTACGGGCACGAGGGTTCTCTGCCACCTCTTCTTCGCCCGGCATCAACTTACCTAGTGCTCGCAACTGACGGCCACCCAGTTTTTTGAGCTGCTCTTCAGTCATCGGTAACCCTGCCGGAACTTGTGGACCGCGACTGTTTTCACGCATAAAGCGTTTCACAATACGATCTTCCAGCGAATGAAAACTGATGATCGAAAGCCGCCCGCCTGGGGCCAGCACGTTAAGCGAGCTTTTTAGCGCCTGCTCTATCTCCTCCAGTTCACTGTTCACCCAAATGCGCACCGCCTGGAAGGTACGGGTCGCGGGATGTTTGAATTTGTCTTTCACCGGCGTTGCCGCAGCAACGACGTCTGCCAGTTCTTTAGTGCGGGTCATCGGCTGTTCGCGGTTACGCTCGACAATGGCGCGTGCAATACGTTTAGCAAAACGCTCTTCGCCATAGGTTTTTAATACCCAGGCAATATCGGATTCTTCTGCGGTTTGTAGCCATTCGGCGGCAGACTGACCGCGCGTCGGGTCCATACGCATGTCCAACGGGCCATCGCGCATAAAGGAAAAACCGCGTTCAGCATCATCGAGTTGTGGTGAAGAGACGCCAAGATCGAGCAGAATGCCGTCGATCTTACCGATAAGATCGCGCTCGGCGACATATTCGCCCAGCGCAGAGAAAGGTCCATGAATGATGGAGAAGCGCGGATCATCAATAGTCTTCGCGACGGCAATAGCCTGCGGGTCGCGATCGATTGCCAACAAGCGTCCCGTTTCGCCAAGTTGCGAAAGAATCAGACGTGAGTGACCACCGCGACCAAAAGTTCCATCAATGTAGATACCGTCAGGACGGATATTGAGGCCATTTACGGCTTCGTCCAGCAGTACCGTGGTATGTTTATAGTTTTCCATCATTTTATAGAGACAAGTCCTGCAGTCGCTCCGACAAGTTTTCGGTAACAGACTGTTCAGCGTCGATATCTTCCCTGACCTGTTGATGCCAGGTCGTTTCATCCCACAGTTCGAACTTATTGAACTGCCCGACCAGCATCACTTCTTTCGTCAGCCCGGCATGCTGCCGCAACACAGGCGCGATTAATAATCGACCTGCGCTATCCAGCTGACACTCACTGGCATGCCCTAACAGAAGGCGTTGAACACGACGTTCAACAGGGTTCATGCTCGAAAGACGCGATAATTTGTGCTCGATAATTTCCCATTCAGGAAGGGGGTAAAGCAGCAGGCACGGGTGATGAATGTCAATGGTACACACCATTTGACCGGCAGCGCTCCCGAGCAGTTCTTCCCGATAACGGGTAGGCACCGATAAGCGCCCTTTACTGTCGAGATTGACTAACGTTGCTCCCCGGAACATGCCAGTCTCCCCCCGATTACCACTTTATCCCACAAATTCCCACTAAAAGGAGTTTACGGAGCGGAGGAAAAGCTTGTCAAGCCAGGAACATTCCTTACCGAAGCAAAAAACCCAATGTTTACGGCTAATATCTGCATTGTTTAAAAATCGCCCAACAAACGAAGCAAATTAACGTCATGAATAGTTGTAAGAAAAAATCCCATTCATCATTACCGTTTTAAAAACGACTCAATTTTCCTTAATGGAAATATAAAGTGTCAGTTTGCGACGCGAGCGGCATTTTAGGACATATCTCCCCCGGATAACAGTCCCTGTTGCACGTGCGCCATGCCTGATGCCAGCGACTTTGAACAAAAGTTTAGAAAAGTGTTTGTTTAATCGGCAATTGCCGATTTGCTTGTAACAAAATAATGCAATTGCAATCTACCGTTACGAGTTAATTATCATTCAACGCAGCGAATGGAGTTAATTGGCAGGATATTCAGGAGGGCTTATGGATAATTGTCCAGAATAGTCTTATTTACATTATGGATATCGATGTCCAATTACGTACTCAATGCGCCAGAGGTAAAATCCACTGGCGCATCTTTTCGTAATGTTTATCTACGGCTTAGTACACCACGACGATAAAGATTACGTTTAATGCGTGTTAAGCCTGGTTTTGGTTTGCGCGGTTCGTCCAGACTGGCGAGCACAATCTCCAGTACGCGTTCCGCAACATCGCGATGACGCTGGGCTACCGCCAGTACCGGACACTGTAAGAAGTCGAGCAATTCGTTGTCACCAAAGGTCGCAATTGCCAAATCAGAAGGCAGTTTGCCATCGCGGCGCAGCGTGACATCCATAACGCCTTGCAACAACGCAAATGAGGTGGTGAACAGCGCCTGCGGCATCGGATGCGTTTCCAGCCATTTTTCGAATAACTGGGCAGCGGTTTCCCGCTCATAACTGTTGGCATAAAGGAAATGCACTTCGCGTGGATCATCTTTCCAGGCGGTACGGAAACCCTGCTCGCGCAGGAAGCTGACAGAAAGCTCCGGCAACGCGCCAAGATAAAGCACCGTCTCAGCAGGAAACTTACGTAACTCTTCGGCCAGCATTTCTGCATCATCCTGGTCGGCACCCACAACGCTGGTGAAGTGTTCACGATCGAGGGCGCGGTCCAGCGCGACAATCGGGAACGGGTCGTTAGCCCAGCGTTGATAAAAAGGATGCTCCGGCGGCAGCGACGTCGAAACAATGATGGCATCGACCTGGCGCTGCAAAAGATGCTCAATACAGCGCATTTCGTTGTCTGGCTGATCTTCGGAACAAGCAATCAGTAGTTGATAACCCCGTTGCCGCGCCTGACGTTCAAGATAATTAGCGATACGGGTGTAACTTGTGTTCTCCAGATCGGGGATCACAAGACCAATCGAACGTGTGCGTCCAGCACGAAGCCCAGCAGCCACGGCATTTGGGTGGTAATTGTGCTCACGCACCACTGCCATGACTTTTTCAACGGTTTTGTCGCTCACACGGTATTGCTTCGCTTTGCCGTTAATAACATAGCTTGCAGTGGTCCGCGACACTCCCGCCAGCCGAGCGATTTCATCCAGTTTCACAATTGCCCCTTGAGTAAAATGTAAAAACCATACCCATTGTACTGGCATGGGTTAAATTCATTAACATCTAAGCGCAGAAAATTAACTGCGGCAACTGCTTTTATTCCAGGTTCCCACTGAATTCGCAAAAAAAGCCCAACGTGACATGTTGGGCTGTAAATTGCGCATTGAGATCATTCTCAACGCATTATTTTATCGCCGCGCGAAAGTCCTACTACGCCGGAACGAGCGACCTCCACAATTTTCGCCACATCGCGAATCGATGCTAAAAATGCATCAAGCTTATCGCTGGTTCCCGCCAATTGAACGGTATAAAGCGATGGCGTGACATCAATGATTTGCCCACGGAATATTTCCGTATTTCGCTTCACTTCATCACGTCCGTAGCCACTGGCCTGAATTTTCACCAGCATGATTTCCCGCTCAACATGCGCCCCCTGCCCCAGTTCGCTAACACGCAGCACATCGACCAGCTTGTGTAATTGCTTTTCAATCTGCTCCAACACTTTTTCATCGCCCACGGTCTGGATAGTCATACGCGATAATGTCGGATCGTCGGTTGGCGCAACGGTCAGGCTTTCAATGTTATAGCCCCGTTGGGAAAAGAGGCCGATCACGCGGGATAACGCGCCTGATTCATTTTCGAGTAATACGGATAATATCCGGCGCATAATCAGGTTCTCTCCGTTTTGCTTAACCACATTTCATCCATTCCGCCGCCACGAATCTGCATCGGGTAGACGTGCTCGCTGCCATCAACAGTGACATCAACAAACACCAGGCGATTATTGCGGACCTGTTCCAGTGCCTCGCTAAGTTTGTTTTCCAGCTCTTGCGGATGAGAGATCTGGATCCCAACATGGCCATAGGCTTCCGCCAGACGAACGAAATCCGGTAGCGACTGCATATAAGATTGTGAATGGCGGCCGGAATAGATCATGTCCTGCCACTGCTTCACCATCCCCAGATAGCGGTTATTGAGATTCACCACCAGCACCGGCAGTTCATATTGCAAAGCGGTAGACAGTTCCTGAATGTTCATCTGAATGCTGCCGTCGCCAGTGACACAGACCACGGTTTCTTCTGGCAATGCCATTTTGACACCCAGCGCCGCAGGCAAACCAAAGCCCATAGTGCCGAGGCCACCGGAATTGATCCAGCGGCGCGGTTTATCGAAAGGATAATAAAGCGCGGCGAACATCTGGTGCTGCCCGACGTCGGACGTGACATATGCATCACCTTTCGTTAGCCGCCAGAGTGTCTCGATCACCGCTTGCGGTTTAATCTTTTCGCTCTGAGTGTCGTATTTAAGGCACTGGCGAGCGCGCCACTGTTCAATCTGTTGCCACCAGTCACGAATTTCATCCAACGGTTGGTGAGCCGTTTCTTGTGCCAGCAACTCCAGCATTTGATCCAGCACCAACCGCGCGTCACCAACGATCGGAATGTCGGCGGTAACGGTTTTTGAGATCGACGTAGGATCGATATCAATATGTAAAACCGTTGCATTCGGGCAGTACTTGGCCAGATTGTTAGTGGTGCGATCGTCAAAGCGCACGCCGACCGCAAAAATAACATCGGCATTATGCATGGTCATATTGGCTTCGTAGGTGCCGTGCATTCCCAGCATCCCCAGCGCCTGACGATGCGTTGCCGGAAACGCCCCCAGCCCCATTAATGAAGAGACAACGGGAAGATTAAGCTGCTCAATAATCTGTTTGAGTTGTTGATGGCAACTCGCAGTCACGGCGCCGCCGCCAACGTAAACTACCGGTTTTTTCGCTGCCGCCAGTGTCTGCAATGCGCGTTTAATCTGCCCCTTATGACCCAGTGTGGTCGGGTTATAAGAGCGCATACTGACCGACTCCGGCCAGACGTAGGGTAATTTGTTCGCCGGATTAAGAATATCTTTCGGTAAATCAACCACCACTGGCCCAGGACGACCACTTGCCGCCAGCCAGAATGCTTTTTTCAGCACCTGAGGAATATCTTCCGTTTGCTTAACCAGGAAACTGTGTTTTACCACCGGGCGGGAAATTCCCACCATGTCGCACTCCTGAAAGGCATCGTAGCCTATCAGCGAGGTCGCTACCTGACCAGAAAGGACAACCAAGGGAATGGAGTCCATATAAGCAGTAGCGATACCGGTAATCGCGTTAGTCGCCCCAGGACCCGACGTCACCAGCACGACCCCCACTTCCCCGGTTGCACGTGCCAGGCCATCGGCCATATGCACAGCCGCTTGCTCATGACGAACTAATACGTGATCGATACCCCCCACGGTATGCAATGCATCGTAAATATCAAGGACCGCGCCTCCGGGATAACCGAATACTTGTTTAACGCCCTGATCGATAAGCGATCGGACGACCATCTCGGCTCCAGACAACATCTCCATGGCCTGCCTCACTGTTTGGCGGAAAAAATGTGTAAAACACATTAACCGTCCGATCTTGCTTAAGCAATTGGCAGACAGAGTCACAAACGTGAAGAAATAAGAATAAACAGGAGGAAAGGAGAAAAGAAACGATAAAATACTCCAGAATGAAGGCGTAAATTGATAATAAATTGGCTAGATTCGGCTACTTACAGCAATTTCTCTATTTTTTTAATTTTTCATGAAATCTGGCGCACATGCATTTAGAACAAAATTCTACATTTAATAAAAAAAGCAGAATAAACCAGAAAGGAATGCCTGATTTATTCTGCTTTTGTTTAGCGTTTACATATAGAGACTAATTGCTCTTCCATCCACTGATGGCCTTTATCGCGCCCGGCAGCCTCATGCCAGGAGAGATAACAGGTTCTGCTATTCTGTTTTAACGGCAGCGGTAATATCTGTAATTCTAAAGATTCGGCGAACTCTTCAGCCAGCCAACGAGGCGCAATAGCGACCAGGTGAGTCTGCGACACCACGCTAAGGACGCTCATCATTGCCATGCCCTGATAAGCAATACTGGCTTGCTTATCTACTGTGTCGTACCACGGTTGACTAAATGAGGCGAAACGATCAAGCGAAACCGCCGCATGTTGTTCGTTATAAACATCATGTTTCAGTAATGGACCTTTAATATGCGGATGGTTCTTACTGGCTACCAGCACCATTTCATCTTTAAATAACGGCACACTGGTAAATTCAGGGCGGTGGAAATCTTCATAACTTATAACGAACTCCGTTTCCTGATAGCGCAACTGATGTTCAGTGTTCTGATTTAATGAAGACTTGAACATAACATGTATATTTGGCGCAATCTGCTCAATGTGATTATAAATCTGCGAGGTCAGAATGCTGTCTAACGGGCTGCAAACACAGAGATGGAATACCCGCTCGCTACTGGCAGGCTCAAAACCTGAACCCGGTAATTCGTTTTGCACTAATTGCAGCGCCTGGCGCACAGAGCCAAAAAGCTGAAATGCGCGGGCAGTCGGTTGGATACCACGACCATAACGAACAAACAACTCGTCATTAAACATCACTTTCAGGCGTGCAACAGCGTTACTGACCGCAGGTTGCGACATTCCCAGAACATGAGCGGCACGAGTAATATTCTGCTCCTGCATCACGGCATCGAAAACAGTTAATAAGTTTAGATCGACCATGCGCAGCTGTGGCTTACTAAAATCTGCTGGTTCTGGATGATCTGTTTTTACCTCTGGCATACTTAACTCCACTGTCACACTTAACTCCCTTTTCCTTACCGGAATGCAGAAAAAAATAATCCTGAAAAATATGATTTACCATACATATAAAATAAGAAAAAGGAAAATGAGTAAAATTAGGAAAACATAAAGATAAGAGTTCTGTTTAAAACAAAACCCACCGCCGCGCAGAGAGTCATCCACCACAGCATGATTATCTATAATGTTTTTGTCACACAAACAATATAATCATAATCACCATGAATGCTCAATCATCCGTGATATGTATAAAATCGCCACTTTAATTAAAAATTTATATATTAATCACCCATATATTCCTTATTAACTTATCAATAATATAAGCCTCATCAATAATTAAACATTCATAAAATAAATAATTACAGAAAAATCATCAGGATGGGTTAGGTAATTGATACTATCTATATGCATATCACTTATTGATTAAATGCAATAAATTATGCTGAAGTATGTCAATTAATGAAAAGTGTGATCTGGCTGACAGAAATTAATATTGTTGGTTTATGTATACACAGCACAATTAGCTAATTTGATACATGCAAAATTACCGCTGAAAAGCCGCTTTTCTTACTACAGGGTTGACATCCGTTTTTGTATCCAGTAACTCTAAAAGCATATCGCATTCATCTGGAGCTGATTTAATGACTCACATCGTTCGCTTTATCGGTCTACTACTACTAAACGCATCTTCTTTGCGCGGTAGACGAGTGAGCGGCATCCAGCATTAAGCCAGCACGCAGTCAAAAAAAACCCGCGCCATTGCGCGGGTTTTTTTATGCCCGAAGCGAGGCGCTCTAAAAGAGACAAGGACCTAAACCATGAGCCAGCAAGTTATTATTTTCGATACCACATTACGCGACGGTGAACAGGCGTTACAGGCAAGTCTGAGTGCGAAAGAAAAACTGCAAATTGCGCTGGCCCTTGAGCGTATGGGTGTTGACGTAATGGAAGTTGGTTTCCCCGTCTCTTCGCCAGGCGATTTTGAATCGGTGCAAACCATCGCCCGCCAGGTCAAAAATAGCCGCGTATGTGCGTTAGCTCGCTGCGTGGAAAAAGATATCGATGTGGCGGCTGAATCTCTGAAAGTCGCCGAAGCCTTCCGTATTCATACCTTTATTGCTACCTCCCCAATGCACATCGCCACCAAGCTGCGCAGCACGCTGGATGAAGTGATCGAACGCGCTATCTATATGGTGAAGCGCGCCCGTAATTACACCGATGACGTTGAATTTTCTTGCGAAGATGCCGGGCGTACCCCGATTGCCGATCTGGCGCGAGTGGTCGAAGCGGCGATTAACGCCGGTGCCACCACCATCAACATTCCGGACACCGTGGGCTACACCATGCCGTTTGAGTTCGCCGGAATCATCAGCGGCCTGTATGAACGCGTGCCTAACATCGACAAAGCCATTATTTCCGTACACACCCACGACGATTTAGGCCTGGCAGTAGGTAACTCACTGGCGGCGGTACATGCCGGAGCGCGGCAGGTAGAAGGCGCAATGAACGGGATCGGCGAACGCGCCGGAAACTGTTCGCTGGAAGAAGTGATCATGGCGATCAAAGTTCGTAAGGATATCCTCAACGTCCACACAGCCATTAATCACCAGGAGATATGGCGCACCAGCCAGTTAGTTAGCCAGATTTGTAATATGCCGATCCCGGCAAACAAAGCCATTGTTGGTAGCGGCGCATTCGCACACTCCTCCGGTATCCACCAGGATGGCGTGCTGAAAAACCGCGAAAACTACGAAATCATGACACCAGAATCTATTGGTCTGAACCAAATCCAGCTGAATCTGACCTCTCGTTCAGGCCGTGCGGCAGTGAAACACCGCATGGATGAGATGGGATATAAAGAAAGTGAATATAATTTAGACAATCTGTACGACGCCTTCCTGAAGCTGGCAGATAAAAAAGGTCAGGTGTTTGATTATGACCTGGAAGCGCTGGCCTTTATCGGTAAGCAGCAAGAAGAGCCGGAGCATTTCCGTCTGGATTACTTCAGCGTGCAGTCAGGTTCTAACGATATTGCCACTGCCGCCGTCAAACTGGCCTGTGGCGAAGAAGTCAAAGCAGAAGCCGCCAACGGTAACGGTCCGGTCGATGCCGTCTACCAGGCGATAAACCGCATCACTGACTATAACGTCGAACTGGTGAAATACAGCCTGACCGCCAAAGGCCACGGTAAAGATGCGCTGGGTCAGGTGGATATTGTCGCCAACTACAACGGTCGCCGCTTCCACGGCGTCGGCCTGGCCACCGATATTGTCGAGTCCTCCGCCAAAGCCATGGTGCACGTACTGAACAATATCTGGCGCGCCGCAGAAGTCGAAAAAGAGTTGCAACGCAAAGCTCAACACAACGAAAACAACAAGGAAACCGTGTGATGTCGAAGAATTACCATATTGCCGTTTTGCCCGGAGATGGGATCGGGCCGGAAGTGATGACCCAGGCGCTGAAAGTGCTGGATGCCGTGCGCAACCGCTTTGCGATGCGCATCACCACCAGCCATTACGATGTAGGCGGCGCAGCCATTGATAACCACGGACAGCCGCTGCCGCCTGCGACGGTTGAAGGTTGCGAGCAAGCCGATGCCGTGCTGTTTGGCTCGGTAGGCGGCCCGAAGTGGGAACATTTACCACCAGACCAGCAACCAGAACGCGGCGCGCTGTTGCCTTTGCGTAAGCACTTCAAATTATTCAGCAATCTGCGTCCGGCAAAACTGTATCAGGGGCTGGAAGCATTCTGTCCACTGCGTGCTGACATTGCCGCTAACGGCTTCGACATCCTGTGCGTGCGCGAACTGACCGGCGGCATCTATTTTGGTCAGCCAAAAGGCCGCGAAGGTAGCGGACAATATGAAAAAGCGTTTGATACCGAGGTGTATCACCGTTTTGAGATCGAACGCATCGCCCGTATCGCGTTTGAATCTGCCCGCAAGCGTCGTCGCAAAGTCACCTCAATCGACAAAGCCAATGTGCTGCAATCCTCTATTTTATGGCGGGAAATTGTTAATGAGATCGCCATTGAATATCCGGATGTCGAACTGGCGCATATGTACATCGACAACGCCACCATGCAGCTGATTAAAGATCCATCACAGTTTGACGTTCTGCTGTGCTCCAACCTGTTTGGCGACATTCTGTCTGATGAGTGTGCGATGATCACTGGCTCGATGGGGATGTTGCCTTCCGCTAGCCTGAACGAGCAAGGTTTTGGTCTGTATGAACCGGCGGGCGGCTCGGCACCAGATATCGCAGGCAAAAACATCGCCAACCCGATTGCGCAAATTCTGTCGCTGGCGCTGCTGCTGCGCTACAGCCTGGATGCCGATGATGCGGCTTGCGCCATTGAACGCGCCATTAACCGCGCATTAGAAGAAGGCATTCGCACCGGGGATTTAGCCCGTGGCGCTGCCGCCGTTAGTACCGATGAAATGGGCGATATCATTGCCCGCTATGTGGCAGAAGGGGTGTAATCATGGCTAAGACGTTATACGAAAAATTGTTCGACGCTCACGTAGTGTACGAAGCCGAAAACGAAACCCCGCTGTTATATATCGACCGCCACCTGGTGCATGAAGTGACCTCACCGCAGGCGTTCGATGGCCTGCGCGCCCACGGTCGCCCGGTGCGTCAGCCGGGGAAAACCTTCGCCACCATGGATCACAACGTCTCCACCCAGACCAAAGACATTAATGCCTGCGGTGAAATGGCGCGGATCCAGATGCAGGAGCTGATCAAAAACTGCAAAGAATTTGGCGTCGAGCTGTATGACCTGAATCACCCGTATCAGGGGATCGTCCACGTGATGGGGCCGGAACAGGGCGTCACCTTACCAGGGATGACCATTGTCTGCGGCGACTCGCATACCGCTACCCACGGCGCTTTTGGCGCACTGGCGTTTGGTATCGGTACTTCTGAAGTTGAACACGTGCTGGCAACGCAAACCCTGAAACAGGGCCGCGCGAAGACCATGAAAATTGAAGTCCAGGGCAAAGCCGCGCCGGGCATTACCGCGAAAGATATCGTGCTGGCAATTATCGGTAAAACCGGCAGCGCTGGCGGCACCGGGCATGTGGTGGAGTTTTGCGGCGAAGCAATCCGTGATTTAAGCATGGAAGGTCGTATGACCCTGTGCAATATGGCAATCGAAATGGGCGCGAAAGCCGGTCTGGTTGCACCTGACGAAACCACCTTTAACTATGTCAAAGGCCGTCTGCATGCGCCGAAAGGCAAAGATTTTGACGATGCCGTCGCCTACTGGAAGACCCTGCAAACCGACGAAGGTACAACTTTCGATACAGTTGTGACTCTGCAAGCAGAAGAGATCGCCCCGCAGGTCACCTGGGGAACTAACCCCGGCCAGGTGATCTCCGTGAATGACAATATTCCCGATCCGGCTTCGTTTACCGATCCGGTTGAGCGCGCGTCGGCAGAAAAAGCGTTGGCCTATATGGGGCTGAAACCGGGTATTCCATTGACCGAAGTCGCTATCGATAAAGTGTTTATCGGTTCTTGTACCAACTCACGTATTGAAGATTTACGCGCGGCGGCGGAAATCGCCAAAGGGCGAAAAGTCGCGCCAGGTGTACAGGCACTGGTGGTTCCCGGCTCTGGCCCGGTAAAAGCTCAGGCGGAAGCGGAAGGTCTGGACAAAATCTTTATTGAAGCCGGTTTTGAATGGCGCTTGCCTGGTTGCTCAATGTGTCTGGCGATGAATAACGACCGTCTGAATCCGGGCGAACGTTGTGCCTCCACCAGCAACCGTAACTTTGAAGGCCGCCAGGGGCGCGGCGGGCGCACGCATCTGGTCAGCCCGGCAATGGCTGCCGCCGCTGCTGTGACCGGACATTTCGCCGACATTCGCAACATTAAATAAGGAGCAGACCATGGCAGAGAAATTTATCAAACATACAGGCCTGGTGGTTCCGCTGGATGCCGCCAATGTCGATACCGATGCGATTATCCCGAAACAGTTTTTGCAGAAAGTGACGCGTACAGGTTTTGGCGCGCATCTGTTTAACGACTGGCGTTTTCTGGATGAAAAAGGCCAACAGCCAAACCCGGACTTCGTGCTGAACTTCCCGCAGTATCAGGGCGCTTCCATTTTGCTGGCGCGGGAAAACTTCGGCTGCGGCTCCTCGCGTGAGCACGCGCCGTGGGCATTGACCGATTACGGTTTTAAAGTGGTGATTGCGCCGAGTTTCGCTGACATCTTCTACGGCAACAGCTTCAACAACCAGCTGCTGCCGGTGAAATTAAATGATGACGAAGTGGATGAGCTGTTTGCGCTGGTGAAAGCCAATCCGGGGATTCATTTCGACGTGGACCTGGAAGCGCAAGAGGTGAAAGCGGGTGAGAAAACCTATCGGTTTAGCATCGATGCCTTCCGCCGCCACTGCATGATGAACGGGCTGGACAGCATCGGTCTGACGCTGCAGCACGACGACGCTATTGCCACTTATGAAGAGAAGCAACCAGCGTTTATGCGTTAGTTTGTACGCCGTCCGGCACTCAATCGCCAAAAAGAAAAAAGCCAGCAGGTATTCACTGCTGGCGTGGCGATTAACACCAATACTCAGTCACACATGATGTCCGCAAATCAGTATTCAGAATCACTCCCCTCCCACTGCATCAGCTCTTCAAGCATGGTTAATCGTTGTGGAACGCTTAACCAACGCAGCCAGCACAACGTCGCTGTCGCGGTAAAGTAGTGCTGATAAAACTGACACATGGGACACCTCCTTGCTTCATCGTTAAGAATTATTGACTTAATATAGGGAAAATAAAATTGCTGACTTTTGCGCAGGAGTTCCCCTTTTATGCCATCAGCTCGTCTGCAACAACAATTCATCCGCCTGTGGCAATGCTGCGAGGGTAAATCGCAGGACACGACGCTCAACGAACTGGCGGAGTTATTGAGCTGCTCCCGTCGTCATATGCGCACCCTGCTCAACACCATGCAGGATCGCGGCTGGTTAACATGGGAAGCTGAAGTTGGGCGCGGTAAACGTTCACGTTTGACCTTCCTGTATACCGGGCTGGCGCTTCAGCAACAGCGGGCAGAAGATTTGCTTGAACAGGATCATATCGACCAACTGGTGCAACTGGTTGGCGACAAAACGGCTGTGCGGCAAATGCTGATTTCCCATCTGGGGCGTAGCTTCCGCCAGGGGCGGCACATCCTGCGCGTGCTCTACTATCGTCCGTTGCGTAATCTGTTGCCTGGCAGCGCATTACGCCGTTCCGAAACGCATATCGCCCGGCAAATCTTCAGTGCGTTAACCCGCATAAATGAGGAAAATGGGGAACTGGAGGCGGACATCGCCCACCACTGGCAGCAAATTTCCCCACTCCACTGGCGCTTCTTTTTGCGCCCCGGGGTCCATTTTCATCATGGTCGTGAACTGGAAATAGACGATGTGATCGCCTCGTTGAAGCGGATCAATACGCTGCCGCTCTATTCCCACATCGCTGAAATTGTGTCGCCGACGCCCTGGACGCTGGATATTCATCTCACTCAGCCAGATCGCTGGTTGCCGTTACTGCTGGCGCAAGTTCCGGCGATGATCCTGCCGCGTGAATGGGAAACCCTCAGCAATTTTGCCAGCCACCCTATCGGTACCGGTCCGTATGCGGTAATGCGTAACAGCACTAACCAACTGAAAATTCAGGCATTCGATGATTTCTTCGGTTATCGGGCATTAATCGACGAAGTTAACGTCTGGGTCTTGCCGGAAATTGCCGATGACCCCGCTGGAGGCCTGATGCTGAAAGGGCCGCAGGGCGAGGAAAAAGAGATTGAAAGTCGCCTTGAAGAAGGTTGCTACTATCTACTGTTCGACAGTCGCACCCATCGCGGGGCGAATCAGCAAGTCAGAGACTGGATAAGCTATGTGCTTTCGCCGACCAATCTGGTTTATTTCGCCGAGGAACAGTACCAGCAACTGTGGTTTCCGGCCTATGGGCTGCTCCCCCGCTGGCACCACGCCCGCCCAACACATTGCGAAAAACCTGCCGGGCTGGAACATCTCACCCTGACCTTTTATCAGGATCATATTGAACATCGGGTGATTGCCAGGATCATGCAGCAGATTCTGGCAAGTCACCAGGTCACCCTGCAAATCAAAGAGATCAGCTACGATCAGTGGCACGAAGGTGAGATCGAAAGCGACATCTGGCTTAACAGCGCCAACTTTACGCTGCCGCTGGATTTTTCGCTGTTTGCGCATTTGTACGAAGTACCGCTGCTACAACACTGTATTCCTCTCGACTGGCAAGCCGACGCCACGCGCTGGCGCAACGGCGAGATGAACCTGGCGAACTGGTGCCAGCGGTTAGTAGCCAGCAAAGCGATGGTGCCGCTGATCCACCACTGGCTGATTATTCAGGGGCAACGCAGTATGCGCGGCCTGCGCATGAACACCCTCGGCTGGTTCGATTTTAAATCAGCGTGGTTTGCGCCACCGGATCCATGATTGCTGGTTGATAACAAAATCACTACACTAACGCCGTTCTCAACGGGGTGCCACGCGGACGCGTGCGCTGAGAAAATACCCGTCGAACCTGATCCGGATAACGCCGGCGAAGGGATTTGAG
The DNA here is from genome assembly GCF_005781125.1 of Escherichia sp. E2748. Lineage (NCBI taxonomy): Bacteria > Pseudomonadati > Pseudomonadota > Gammaproteobacteria > Enterobacterales > Enterobacteriaceae > Escherichia > Escherichia sp. E2748. The sequence continues at coordinate 106,399 of NZ_VATP01000028.1, read as the reverse complement.
GCTCCTTCTCAAGTCCTTTGCCACTCTTTTTTGAGGTGCAAAGTGTTAAAAAAATGTCTTCCCCTGCTGTTGCTGTGCACAGCGCCTGTTTTCGCTAAACCCGTTCTGACTGTTTATACCTACGATTCCTTCGCCGCCGACTGGGGGCCTGGTCCGGTGGTCAAAAAAGCCTTTGAAGCCGACTGTAATTGCGAACTGAAACTGGTGGCGCTGGAAGATGGCGTTTCGCTTCTCAACCGTCTACGGATGGAAGGCAAAAACAGCAAAGCCGATGTGGTGCTGGGGCTGGATAACAATCTGTTAGACGCCGCCAGTAAAACCGGACTGTTTGCCAAAAGCGGTGTGGCAGCGGATGCAGTAAACATTCCCGGCGGCTGGAATAATGACACTTTCGTACCGTTTGATTACGGCTACTTCGCCTTCGTCTATGACAAGAACAAACTGAAAAATCCGCCGCAAAGCCTGAAGGAGCTGGTTGAGAGCGATCAAAACTGGCGAGTGATTTATCAGGATCCGCGTACCAGTACGCCGGGGCTTGGCTTGCTGTTGTGGATGCAAAAAGTCTATGGCGATGACGCCCCGCAAGCCTGGCAGAAGCTGGCGAAGAAAACTGTCACGGTCACCAAAGGCTGGAGCGAAGCCTACGGCCTGTTTTTAAAAGGCGAAAGCGATCTGGTACTGAGTTACACCACCTCTCCGGCTTATCACATTCTCGAAGAGAAGAAAGATAACTACGCCGCTGCGAACTTCAGCGAAGGTCACTATCTGCAGGTGGAAGTTGCCGCCCGCACCGCTGCCAGCAAGCAGCCGGAGCTGGCGCAAAAATTCCTCCAGTTTATGGTTTCTCCGGCTTTCCAGAATGCGATTCCAACTGGCAACTGGATGTATCCGGTAGCAAACGTCACGCTGCCTGCCGGGTTTGAACAATTGACCAAACCAGCAACCACGCTGGAGTTCACGCCAGCCGAAGTGGCGGCACAACGTCAGGCATGGATTAGCGAATGGCAACGCGCCGTCAGCCGTTAATTCCCGGCTGGTTAATTCCAGGTGTAAGCGCCGCTACGCTTGTGGTGGCGGTTGCACTGGCGGCGTTTCTCGCCCTGTGGTGGAACGCACCGCAGGGTGACTGGGCAACAATCTGGCAGGACAGCTACCTGTGGCATGTGGTGCGTTTCTCCTTCTGGCAGGCGTTTCTTTCGGCGCTGCTCTCTGTCGTTCCTGCGATTTTCCTCGCCCGCGCCCTCTACCGCAGGCGCTTTCCGGGGCGGCAGGCGCTGTTGCGTCTGTGCGCAATGACCTTGATCCTCCCGGTGCTGGTCGCCGTTTTCGGCATTCTTAGCGTCTATGGTCGCCATGGCTGGCTGGCATCGCTCTGGCAATCGCTTGGTCTGGAGTGGACCTTTTCGCCCTACGGCCTGCAAGGTATTTTGCTGGCGCACGTATTTTTTAATCTGCCGATGGCGAGCCGCTTATTACTCCAGGCGCTGGAAAACATTCCCGGCGAGCAGCGCCAGCTTGCTGCCCAGCTTGGGATGCGCGGCTGGCACTTCTTTCGTTTCGTCGAATGGCCGTGGTTACGGCGACAAATTCCGCCGGTTGCTGCGCTTATCTTTATGCTCTGTTTCGCCAGCTTCGCCACCGTGCTATCGCTGGGGGGCGGTCCGCAGGCGACCACTATCGAGCTGGCAATCTATCAGGCGCTGAGTTACGACTACGATCCTGCCCGCGCGGCGATGCTGGCGCTGATCCAGATGGTGTGTTGTCTTGGGCTGGTGCTGTTGAGTCAGCGACTAAGTAAGGCCATTGCGCCCGGCACCACGCTGCTGCAAGGCTGGCGCGACCCGGGCGATCGTCTGCATAGCCGCATTTGCGATACGGTATTGATCGTGCTGGCGCTGCTGCTGTTGCTGCCACCGTTACTGGCGGTGATTGTCGATGGGGTAAATCGCCAGTTGCCGGAAGTGCTGGCACAACCGGTGCTGTGGCAGGCGCTGTGGACCTCGTTGCGTATTGCGCTGGCGGCAGGTGTATTGTGCGTAGTGCTGACCATGATGCTGCTATGGAGCAGTCGCGAACTGCGGGCGCGGCAAAAAATGCTGGCGGGTCAGGCGCTGGAGATGAGCGGCATGTTGATCCTCGCCATGCCGGGGATTGTGCTGGCAACGGGCTTCTTTTTGCTGCTCAACAACACTATTGGCCTGCCACAATCTGCTGACGGCATTGTGATTTTCACCAATGCGTTAATGGCGATCCCTTACGCGCTGAAGGTGCTGGAAAACCCAATGCGCGATATCACCGCCCGCTACAGCATGTTGTGTCAGTCGCTGGGCATTGAAGGCTGGTCGCGCTTAAAAGTGGTGGAGCTGCGCGCTCTGAAACGTCCGCTGGCGCAGGCGCTGGCCTTTGCCTGCGTGTTGTCGATTGGTGATTTTGGCGTGGTGGCGTTGTTCGGTAACGATGATTTCCGCACCCTGCCGTTTTATCTCTACCAGCAAATTGGCTCCTATCGCAGCCAGGACGGCGCGGTCACCGCGTTAATTCTGCTGCTGCTCTGTTTTCTGCTGTTTACCGTGATTGAAAAACTACCGGGGCGAAATGTTAAAACTGACTGATATCACCTGGCTTTACCACCATTTGCCGATGCGTTTTAGCTTAACGGTGGAGCGCGGCGAGCAGGTGGCGATCCTCGGGCCAAGCGGCGCGGGTAAAAGTACCCTACTGAATTTGATCGCCGGTTTTCTGACGCCAGCCAGCGGTTCGCTGACTATCGACGGCGTTGATCACACCACGACGCCGCCGTCACGCCGTCCGGTATCGATGCTGTTTCAGGAGAACAACCTGTTCAGTCACCTGACGGTCGCGCAGAACATCGGGCTGGGGCTTAATCCAGGACTGAAACTGAACGCGGCACAGCAGGAGAAAATGCATGCTATCGCACGCCAGATGGGGATTGATAATTTAATGACGCGGTTACCGGGCGAGCTTTCCGGCGGTCAACGACAGCGCGTGGCTCTGGCGCGTTGCCTGGTGCGCGAACAGCCGATTTTATTGCTCGATGAACCGTTCTCGGCGCTCGATCCGGCGTTACGTCAGGAGATGTTGACGCTGGTCAGTACAAGCTGCCAGCAGCAAAAAATGACGTTATTGATGGTGTCGCACAGTGTGGAAGATGCGGCGCGGATAGCCACGCGCTCGGTGGTGGTCGCCGACGGGCGCATCGCCTGGCAGGGTATGACCGATGAGTTGTTGAGTGGTAAGGCGAGTGCTTCGGCGCTGTTGGGAATTACAGGTTAATATGCACTGTCGGATGCGGCGTGAACGCCTTATCCGACGTTTTGTCCGCATCAGGCGCCCCGCACAAGACTATCCTCTAAACCCCAACCACTTTACGCAATATATCGATATACACCGGCATCAACGGATGGCGAATTAACACCACCAGCGCCACAACACCAACACCAGAAATTAGCGGCGCCAGCCACAGCAGATGACCACGCGACAAATAATGACTTAAACGATCGGTTACCTTGCCGCTGCGCCATAATCGCCAGCACAACCAACCGCCAACCCACAAAAACACCGCCGTCGCCAGCAGCAACCATTTAAACTCGCCACTCTGCATTCCGGCAGGAATATCGATCGCCGCGCCCGCCAGAATCCCCGGCAGGAAGTAAAACGGAGGCCATAACAGGCAGCCGATAATATTTGGCGTGATAAATTTCGCCACAGGCAGATCCAGCATCCCCGCCACCATTGGCACTAGCGGGCGCGTCGGCCCGACAAAGCGTCCGACCAGAATGGTAAACATGCTGTGTTGATGCAGCGCATGCTCGGTCTTATCGAGTAACGCTTTGTTTTTCTTAAGAAATGACCAGCGATGCAGCGGCTTTTTAAACCGCCAGCCCAGCCAGAAGGAGATCCAGTCGCCCATCAGGCAGCCAACAATCCCCGCCAGCCAGGCGTGCCAGAAACTTAACTCGCCGCTACCTATCAGCGCCCCCAGCCCCGCCATCAGCACCGTACCGGGCAGAATCAAACCGACCAGCGCCAGTGACTCCAGAAAGGCCACCAACACCACCGCCATCAATGAATACACAGTGGATTGGGTAATAAAGTGTTCCAGCAATGCTTGCATAATGTGCCTGTCAAATGGACGAAGCAGGGATTCTGCAAACCCAATGCTACTCCGTCAAGCCGTCAATCGTCTGATTCGTTACCAATTATGACAACCTGAGAGCTACATCATTCACTTTTTCTTCACAACCGGCACGAAACTCGCTCGGGCTGGCGCCTGTACATTTTTTAAATACCCGCGAGAAATAGAGTTGATCATCAAAGCCAACATTGCGTCCGACTGTGGCGATAGGCATACGAGTCGTGCTCAATAGCAGCTTCGCCTGACTGATGCGTTGATCTTCGCGCCAGCTTAAGACACTAATCCCTAATTGCTGGCGGAACAGATGCGACAGACGCGACGGAGACAAGCAGACATGCTGTGCGACACTGGCGATATCAAAATTGCTGTCCGCAAGGTGATCGCTGATGTACTGACAAGCCTCACGTACCCGATTATCCATTGGCGGATGTAGCGACTCATTAATGACTTCCATGCGCCGCAGTAACAATTGCTCAAGAAGATTTATCGCCAGCAACTCCGAATAGCGCCCTTCCACTTGTCCGGCATTGATAATTTGCCCGAACAAATCGCTGAAATGCGGCTGATGCGCTTCGTTCGGGCGAAAGAAACCGGTATTGGCAAATATCGACGGCCAGTTAAGCCATTCGTGCCAGTAAGCGCGGGGGCGAAAGTAAACCCACTGGTGATACCATTCGCGGGCCTCCGGATGACGACCGTAGTGATGAATTTCTCCCGGCGGGAATAGCAAAATATCGCCTGGTCGGCAGACAAATTCTCGCCCCTGGTTTTTCACTATGCCCTGTCCGCGAATGGTGAGATTGAGAATATAGCCTTTCATTCCCAGCGGTCGGTCGATAAAAAAATCGAGATAACCGTTGGCCTCAATCGGCGTTAAACCCGCCACCAGATGGGCGTTGAACGAGTAACCCGGCAGCAAGGGATCATTTTGCGCTTCAGCCATACTTTTCATACTCCCGCCATTCAGAGAAGAAACCAATTGTCCATATTGCATCAGACATTGCCGTCACTGCGTCTTTTACTGGCTCTTCTCGCTAATCCAACCGGCAACCCCGCTTGTGAAAAGCATTTTGTAACAAAGGGGGGCAATAGCCATAACAAAAACGCGTAACAAAAGTGTCTATAATCACGGCAGAAAAGTCCACATTGATTATTTGCACGGCGTCACACTTTGCTATGCAATAGCATTTTTATCCATAAGATTAGCGGATCCTGCCTGACGCTTTTTTTCGCAACTCTCTACTGTTTCTCCATACCCGTTTTTTTGGATGGAGTGAAACGATGGCGATTGCAATTGGCCTCGATTTTGGCAGTGATTCTGTGCGAGCTTTGGCGGTGGAATGCGCCACCGGTGAAGAGATCGCCACCAGCGTAGAGTGGTATCCCCGTTGGCAGGAAGGGCAATTTTGTGACGCCCCGAATAACCAGTTCCGTCATCATCCGCGTGACTACATTGAGTCAATGGAAGCAGCGCTGAAAACCGTGCTGGCAGAACTTAGCGCCGAACAGCGCGCAGCGGTGGTCGGGATTGGCGTGGACACCACCGGCTCCACGCCTGCACCAATCGACGCCGACGGCAACGTGCTTGCGCTGCGCCCGGAGTTTGCCGAAAACCCGAACGCGATGTTCGTTTTGTGGAAAGACCACACGGCGGTTGAAGAAGCGGAAGAGATCACCCGCTTGTGTCATACACCGGGCAAAACTGACTACTCTCGCTATATTGGCGGTATTTATTCCAGCGAATGGTTCTGGGCAAAAATCCTGCATGTGACTCGCCAGGATAGCGCCGTGGCGCAATCTGCCGCATCGTGGATTGAACTGTGCGACTGGGTACCCGCCCTGCTCTCCGGCACCACACGCCCGCAGGATATTCGCCGCGGACGTTGCAGCGCCGGGCATAAATCTCTGTGGCATGAAAGCTGGGGCGGTTTACCTCCAGCCAGTTTCTTTGACGAACTGGACCCGATCCTCAATCGCCATTTGCCTTCCCCGCTGTTCACTGACACCTGGACTGCCGATATTCCGGTGGGCACCTTATGCCCGGAATGGGCGCAGCGTCTCGGTCTGCCTGAAAGCGTGGTGATTTCCGGCGGCGCGTTTGACTGCCATATGGGCGCAGTCGGCGCAGGCGCACAGCCTAACGCACTGGTAAAAGTTATCGGTACTTCCACCTGCGACATTCTGATTGCCGACAAACAGAGCGTTGGCGAGCGGGCAGTTAAAGGCATTTGCGGTCAGGTTGATGGCAGCGTGGTTCCTGGATTTATCGGTCTGGAAGCTGGTCAGTCGGCATTTGGTGATATCTACGCCTGGTTTGGTCGCGTACTCGGCTGGCCGCTGGAACAGCTTGCCGCCCAGCATCCGGAACTGAAAGAGCAAATCAACGCCAGCCAGAAACAACTGCTTCCGGCGCTGACCGAAGCATGGGCCAAAAATCCGTCTCTGGATCACCTGCCAGTGGTACTCGACTGGTTTAATGGTCGTCGCACGCCAAACGCTAACCAACGCCTGAAAGGGGTGATTACCGACCTGAACCTCGCTACCGACGCTCCGCTACTGTTCGGCGGTTTAATTGCCGCTACCGCTTTTGGCGCGCGCGCAATTCAGGAGTGCTTCACTAACCAGGGGATCGCCGTAAACAACGTGATGGCGCTGGGCGGCATCGCGCGGAAAAACCAGGTGATTATGCAAGCCTGCTGCGACGTGCTGAATCGCCCGCTGCAAATTGTTGCCTCAGATCAGTGTTGCGCGCTCGGTGCAGCGATTTTCGCTGCCGTCGCCGCGAAAGTGCATGCCGACATCCCATCAGCCCAGCAAAAAATGGCCAGTGCGGTAGAGAAAACCCTGCAACCACGTACCGAACAGGCACAACGCTTTGAACAGCTTTATCGCCGCTATCAGCAGTGGGCGATAAGCGCCGAACAACATTATCTTCCAACTTCCGCCCCGGCACAGGCTGCCCAGGCCGTTCCGACTCTATAAGGACACGACAATGACGATTTTTGATAATTATGAAGTGTGGTTTGTAATTGGCAGCCAGCATCTGTATGGCCCGGAAACCCTGCGTCAGGTCACCCAACATGCCGAGCACGTCGTTAATGCGCTGAATACGGAAGCGAAACTGCCCTGCAAACTGGTGCTGAAACCGCTGGGTACCACGCCGGACGAAATCACCGCAATTTGCCGCGATGCCAATTACGACGATCGTTGCGCGGGTCTGGTGGTATGGCTGCACACCTTCTCCCCGGCCAAAATGTGGATCAACGGCCTGACCATGCTCAACAAACCGTTGCTGCAATTCCACACCCAGTTTAACGCGGCGCTACCGTGGGACAGCATCGACATGGACTTTATGAACCTGAACCAGACTGCACATGGCGGTCGCGAGTTCGGTTTCATCGGTGCGCGTATGCGTCAGCAACATGCCGTCGTTACCGGTCACTGGCAGGATAAACAAGCACATGAGCGTATCGGCTCCTGGATGCGTCAGGCGGTATCTAAACAGGATACCCGTCATCTGAAAGTCTGCCGTTTTGGCGATAACATGCGTGAAGTGGCGGTCACTGACGGCGATAAAGTTGCCGCACAGATCAAGTTCGGTTTCTCCGTCAATACCTGGGCGGTTGGCGATCTGGTGCAGGTGGTGAACTCCATCAGCGATGGCGATGTTAACGCGCTGGTCGATGAGTACGAAAGCAGCTACACCATGACACCTGCCACACAAATCCACGGCGAAAAACGACAGAACGTGCTGGAAGCGGCGCGTATTGAGCTGGGGATGAAGCGTTTCCTGGAACAAGGTGGCTTCCACGCGTTCACCACCACCTTTGAAGATTTACACGGTCTGAAACAGCTTCCTGGCCTGGCCGTACAGCGTCTGATGCAGCAAGGCTACGGCTTTGCGGGCGAAGGCGACTGGAAAACTGCCGCCCTGCTTCGCATCATGAAGGTGATGTCAACCGGTCTGCAGGGCGGCACCTCCTTTATGGAGGACTACACCTATCACTTCGAGAAAGGTAATGACCTGGTGCTCGGCTCCCACATGCTGGAAGTCTGCCCGTCGATCGCCGTAGAAGAGAAACCGATCCTCGACGTTCAGCACCTCGGTATTGGTGGTAAAGATGATCCTGCCCGCCTGATCTTCAATACCCAAACCGGTCCGGCGATTGTCGCCAGCCTGATTGATCTCGGCGATCGTTACCGTCTGCTGGTTAACTGCATCGACACGGCGAAAACACCGCACTCCCTGCCGAAACTGCCGGTGGCGAATGCGCTGTGGAAAGCGCAACCGGATCTGCCAACTGCTTCCGAAGCGTGGATCCTTGCTGGTGGTGCGCACCACACCGTCTTCAGCCATGCGCTGAACCTTAACGATATGCGCCAGTTCGCCGAGATGCACGACATTGAAATCACGGTGATTGATAACGACACCCGCCTGCCAGCGTTTAAAGACGCGCTGCGCTGGAACGAAGTGTATTACGGATTTCGTCGCTAAGTAGCCGCATCAGGTATGTAACGCCTGATGCGACGCTGCCGCGTCTTATCAGGCCTACGCGCTGAGATTTTGTAGGCCGGATAAGCAAAGCACATCCGGCATTCAGCGCCTGATGCAACGCTGGCGCGTCTTATCAGGCCTACACGCTGCGATTTTGTAGGCCGAATAAGCCAAAGCGCATCCGGCATTCAACGCCTGATGCGACGCTGTCGCGTCTTATCTGGCCTACACGCTGCGATTTTGTAGGCCGGATAAGCAAAGCGCATCCGGCACGAAGGAGTCAACATGTTAGAAGATCTCAAACGTCAGGTTTTAGAAGCCAACCTGGCGCTCCCAAAACACAACCTGGTCACTCTGACCTGGGGCAACGTCAGCGCCGTTGATCGCGAGCGCGGCGTCTTTGTGATCAAACCTTCCGGCGTCGATTACAACATCATGACCGCCGACGATATGGTCGTGGTCAGCATCGAAACCGGTGAAGTGGTTGAAGGTACGAAAAAGCCCTCCTCCGACACGCCAACTCACCGACTGCTCTATCAGGCATTCCCGTCCATTGGCGGCATTGTGCACACGCACTCGCGCCACGCCACCATCTGGGCGCAGGCGGGCCAGTCAATTCCGGCAACCGGTACCACCCACGCCGACTATTTCTACGGTCCCATTCCCTGCACCCGCAAAATGACCGACGCAGAAATCAACGGCGAATATGAGTGGGAAACCGGTAACGTCATCGTCGAAACCTTTGAAAAACAGGGTATCGATGCAGCGCAAATGCCCGGCGTTCTGGTCCATTCTCACGGTCCGTTTGCGTGGGGTAAAAACGCCGAAGATGCGGTGCATAACGCTATCGTGCTGGAAGAGGTCGCTTATATGGGGATTTTCTGCCGCCAGCTGGCCCCGCAGCTCCCTGATATGCAGCAAACCTTGCTGGATAAACACTATCTGCGTAAGCATGGTGCAAAGGCGTATTACGGGCAGTAACGACTGTATAAAACCACAGCCAGTCAAACGAAACCAGGCTATACTCAAGCCTGGTTTTTTATTGGATTTTCAGCGTGGCGCAGGCAGGTTTTATCTTAACCCGACACTGGCGGGATACCCCTCAAGGGACCGAAGTTTCTTTCTGGCTGGCAACGGACAACGGGCCGTTGCACGTTACGCTTGCGCCGCAAGAGTCCGTGGCGTTTATTCCCGCCGATCAGGTTCCCCGCGCTCAGCATATTTTGCAGGGTGAACAAGGCTTTCGCCTGACACCGCTGGCGTTAAAGGATTTTCACCGTCAGCCGGTGTATGGCCTTTACTGTCGCGCCCATCGCCAGTTGATGAGTTACGAAAAGCGCCTGCGTGAAGGTGGCGTTACCGTCTACGAGGCCGATGTGCGCCCACCAGAACGCTATCTGATGGAGCGCTTCATCACCGCTCCGGTGTGGGTCGAGGGAGATATGCGCAATGGCGCTATCGTTAATGCCCGTCTGAAACCGAATCTCGACTATCGTCCGCCACTCAAGTGGGTTTCTATTGATATTGAAACCACTCGCCACGGTGAGCTGTACTGCATCGGCCTGGAAGGTTGCGGGCAGCGCATCGTTTATATGCTGGGGCCAGAGAATGGCGATGCCTCCGCGCTCGATTTCGAACTGGAATACGTCGCCAGCCGCCCGCAGCTGCTGGAAAAACTTAACGCCTGGTTTGCAAATCACGATCCCGATGTGATCATCGGCTGGAACGTGGTGCAGTTCGATCTGCGAATGCTGCAAAAACATGCCGAGCGTTACCGTATTCCACTGCGTCTGGGGCGCGATAACAGCGAGCTGGAGTGGCGCGAGCACGGCTTTAAAGACGGCGTCTTTTTCGCCCAGGCCAAAGGTCGGCTAATTATCGACGGTATCGAGGCGCTGAAATCCGCGTTCTGGAATTTCTCTTCATTCTCGCTGGAAACTGTCGCTCAGGAGCTATTAGGCGAAGGAAAATCTATCGATAACCCGTGGGATCGAATGGACGAAATTGACCGTCGTTTCGCCGAAGATAAACCCGCGCTGGCGACTTATAACCTGAAAGATTGCGAGCTGGTGACGCAGATTTTCCATAAAACAGAAATCATGCCGTTTTTGCTCGAACGAGCAACGGTGAACGGCCTGCCGGTAGACCGCCACGGAGGTTCAGTAGCGGCGTTTGGTCATCTCTATTTTCCCCGTATGCACCGCGCGGGTTATGTCGCGCCTAATCTCGGCGAAGTGCCGCCGCACGCCAGCCCTGGCGGCTACGTGATGGATTCGCGGCCAGGGCTTTATGATTCGGTACTAGTACTGGACTACAAAAGCCTGTACCCGTCAATCATCCGCACTTTTCTGATTGATCCCGTCGGGCTGGTAGAAGGCATGGCGCAGCCTGATCCAGAGCACAGCACCGAAGGTTTTCTCGATGCCTGGTTCTCGCGGGAGAAACATTGCCTGCCGGAGATTGTGACTAACATCTGGCACGGGCGCGATGAAGCCAAACGTCAGGGCAACAAGCCGCTGTCACAGGCGCTGAAGATCATTATGAATGCCTTTTATGGCGTGCTTGGCACCACTGCCTGCCGCTTCTTCGATCCGCGCCTGGCGTCGTCGATCACCATGCGTGGTCATCAGATCATGCGGCAAACCAAAGCATTGATTGAAGCGCAGGGCTACGACGTGATCTACGGCGATACCGACTCAACGTTTGTTTGGCTGAAAGGCGCACATTCGGAAGAAGAGGCGGCGAAAATCGGTCGTGCACTGGTGCAGCACGTTAACGCCTGGTGGGCGGAAACGCTGCAAAAACAACGGCTGACCAGTGCGCTGGAACTGGAGTATGAAACCCATTACTGCCGTTTTCTGATGCCGACCATTCGTGGAGCCGATACCGGCAGCAAAAAACGCTACGCCGGGCTGATTCAGGAGGGCGACAAACAGCGGATGGTGTTTAAAGGGCTGGAAACCGTGCGTACCGACTGGACGCCGCTGGCCCAGCAGTTTCAGCAGGAGCTGTACTTGCGCATCTTTCGCAACGAGCCATATCAGGAGTACGTGCGTGAAACTATCGACAAACTGATGGCGGGCGAACTGGATGCGCAACTGGTTTACCGTAAACGGCTTCGCCGTCCGCTGAGCGAATATCAGCGTAATGTACCGCCACATGTACGCGCTGCACGCCTTGCCGATGAAGAAAACCAAAAACGCGGTCGCCCCTTGCAATACCAGAACCGTGGCACCATTAAGTACGTATGGACCACCAACGGCCCGGAGCCGCTGGACTATCGACGTTCGCCGCTGGATTACGAACACTATCTGACCCGCCAGCTTCAACCTGTGGCGGAAGGAATACTCCCCTTTATTGAGGATAATTTTGCTACACTTATGACCGGGCAACTTGGGCTATTTTGAGCAAAAAAAGAGTTCGTCAGATACCATTTTGATGCGTGACGAATGCCTTGCCATCCAGTACCATAGCGCCCTTTCCATTCCTGGACCTGAATAACACCACTACCACATTAGCCTGGTAGCGGGTAGTTATTGCCTGCAATTAAAGATATAGAGCCAAACACATATGCCTTTTACACTTGGTCAACGCTGGATCAGCGATACAGAAAGCGAATTAGGACTTGGAACCGTTGTCGCGGTGGATGCGCGAACTGTCACATTACTTTTCCCATCTACTGGTGAAAACCGTCTGTACGCACGCAGTGATTCCCCAGTGACCCGCGTGATGTTCAACCCTGGTGATACCATTACCAGCCATGACGGCTGGCAGATGCAAGTCGAAGAAGTAAAAGAAGAAAATGGCTTGCTGACCTATATCGGTACTCGCCTGGATACTGAAGAGTCCGGCGTGGCCCTGCGTGAAGTCTTCCTTGATAGCAAACTGGTGTTCAGCAAACCGCAGGACCGTCTGTTTGCCGGGCAGATTGACCGTATGGACCGCTTTGCGCTGCGTTATCGCGCGCGTAAGTATTCCAGCGAACAGTTCCGTATGCCGTACAGCGGCCTGCGCGGTCAGCGTACCAGTCTGATCCCGCACCAGCTCAACATCGCTCATGATGTTGGTCGCCGCCACGCGCCGCGCGTTCTGCTGGCTGACGAAGTGGGTTTAGGGAAAACCATTGAAGCCGGGATGATCCTGCATCAGCAGTTGCTCTCTGGCGCTGCTGAACGTGTGCTGATTATCGTACCGGAAACTTTACAGCATCAGTGGCTGGTGGAAATGCTGCGCCGTTTCAACCTGCGCTTTGCGCTATTTGATGATGAGCGTTATGCCGAAGCTCAGCACGATGCTTACAACCCGTTCGACACCGAACAGCTGGTGATTTGCTCGCTGGATTTTGCCCGTCGTAGCAAACAGCGTCTGGAACACCTCTGTGAAGCCGAATGGGACCTGCTGGTGGTCGATGAAGCGCATCACCTGGTGTGGAGCGAAGACGCGCCGAGTCGCGAATATCAGGCTATTGAACAACTGGCAGAGCACGTGCCGGGCGTTCTGCTGCTGACCGCAACCCCGGAACAGCTGGGAATGGAAAGCCACTTCGCCCGTCTGCGTCTGCTGGACCCGAACCGTTTCCACGATTTCGCGCAGTTCGTTGAAGAGCAGAAAAATTATCGTCCGGTTGCAGACGCCGTTGCCATGCTGCTGGCAGGTAACAAACTGAGCAATGACGAACTGAACATGCTTGGCGAGATGATCGGCGAGCAGGATATCGAGCCGCTGTTGCAAGCAGCAAACAGCGACAGCGAAGATGCACAGAGCGCCCGTCAGGAACTGGTTTCGATGCTGATGGATCGCCACGGCACCAGCCGCGTGCTGTTCCGTAACACGCGTAACGGTGTGAAAGGCTTCCCGAAACGCGAGCTGCACACTATTAAGCTGCCGCTGCCGACGCAGTATCAGACGGCTATTAAAGTCTCCGGCATTATGGGCGCACGTAAAAGTGCGGAAGATCGCGCTCGCGATATGCTCTACCCGGAGCGTATTTATCAGGAATTTGAAGGCGATAACGCCACCTGGTGGAACTTCGATCCGCGCGTTGAGTGGCTGATGGGCTACCTGACCAGCCATCGCTCTCAGAAAGTGCTGGTGATCTGCGCCAAAGCGGCCACTGCGCTGCAACTGGAGCAGGTACTGCGCGAACGTGAAGGTATTCGCGCCGCGGTGTTCCACGAAGGCATGTCGATTATCGAACGTGACCGCGCTGCCGCCTGGTTTGCTGAAGAAGACACCGGTGCGCAGGTACTGCTGTGCTCGGAAATCGGTTCTGAAGGACGTAACTTCCAGTTCGCCAGCCACATGGTAATGTTCGATCTGCCGTTCAACCCGGATCTGCTGGAGCAGCGCATTGGTCGTCTGGATCGTATCGGCCAGGCGCACGATATTCAGATCCATGTGCCTTATCTGGAAAAAACCGCTCAGTCGGTACTGGTGCGCTGGTATCACGAAGGTCTGGATGCATTCGAGCACACCTGCCCGACCGGACGCACTATTTACGATAGCGTATACAACGATCTGATTAACTATCTGGCTTCACCGGATCAAACCGAAGGCTTTGACGATCTGATCAAAAACTGCCGCGAGCAGCATGAAGCGCTGAAAGCACAGCTGGAACAGGGTCGTGACCGCCTGCTGGAAATCCATTCCAACGGTGGCGAAAAAGCCCAGGCACTGGCAGAAAGCATTGAAGAGCAGGATGACGATACTAACCTGATCGCCTTCGCCATGAACCTGTTCGATATCATCGGTATCAATCAGGACGATCGCGGCGACAACATGATCGTGCTGACGCCGTCCGATCATATGCTGGTGCCGGACTTCCCTGGTCTGTCGGAAGATGGCATCACCATCACCTTTGATCGTGAAGTGGCGCTGGCGCGTGAAGATGCGCAGTTTATTACCTGGGAGCATCCGCTGATCCGCAACGGTCTGGATCTGATCCTCTCTGGCGATACTGGTAGCAGCACGATTTCACTGTTGAAAAACAAAGCATTGCCGGTAGGTACACTGTTGGTAGAGCTGATTTACGTGGTTGAAGCCCAGGCGCCGAAGCAGTTGCAGCTTAACCGCTTCCTGCCGCCGACACCGGTACGTATGCTGCTGGATAAAAACGGCAACAACCTGGCAGCGCAGGTTGAGTTTGAAACCTTTAACCGTCAGCTTAACGCGGTTAACCGTCACACCGGCAGCAAACTGGTTAACGCCGTGCAGCAGGATGTTCACGCTATCCTTCAGCTGGGTGAAGCGCAGATCGAGAAATCTGCCCGTGCATTGATTGATGCGGCGCGTAACGAAGCCGACGAAAAACTGTCTGCCGAGCTGTCTCGTCTGGAAGCGCTGCGTGCGGTGAACCCGAACATTCGTGACGACGAACTGACCGCCATTGAAAGCAACCGTCAGCAGGTAATGGAAAGCCTGGATCAGGCAGGCTGGCGTCTGGATGCCCTGCGTTTGATCGTTGTGACGCATCAGTAACGGAGCCGAAAATGGGGATGGAAAACTACAATCCACCGCAGGAACCCTGGCTGGTTATCCTGTATCAGGATGACCACATTATGGTGGTCAACAAGCCGAGCGGTTTGTTGTCTGTACCGGGTCGTCTGGAAGAGCACAAAGACAGCGTGATGACGCGCATTCAGCGTGATTATCCGCAGGCAGAATCGGTGCATCGTCTGGATATGGCTACCAGCGGGGTGATTGTAGTGGCGCTGACCAAAGCCGCGGAGCGGGAATTAAAACGCCAGTTCCGCGAGCGCGAGCCGAAAAAGCAGTATGTGGCCCGCATCTGGGGGCATCCATCCCCCGCAGAAGGTCTGGTGGATCTGCCGCTGATTTGCGACTGGCCAAACCGCCCGAAACAGAAAGTCTGTTACGAAACGGGTAAACCTGCGCAGACGGAGTATGAAGTGGTGGAGTATGCGGCGGATAACACGGCAAGAGTGGTGTTAAAGCCGATTACCGGGCGTTCACATCAATTGCGTGTGCATATGCTGGCGCTGGGTCATCCGATTCTCGGCGATCGTTTTTATGCTTCACCAGAAGCGAGAGCAATGGCACCGCGTTTGTTGCTACATGCAGAGATGTTGACGATTACCCATCCGGCATATGGCAATAGTATGACGTTTAAAGCGCCAGCGGATTTTTAATCGTCACGCTGGCGAAGTTCGGTAGGCCGGAGAAGGCGTTCACGCCGCATCCGGCAATTTTGCGCCGATTGCCTGATGCGACGCGGGCCGCGTCTTATCTGGCCTACACTTTGAAACTTATTTAAATCCTTTCTGCTGCTTAATCAGCTCATACGCCTGCTGAATTTCCTGTGCTTTCTGCTTCGCCATCTCCATCATCTCAGGCGGCAAACCTTTCGCCACCAGCTTATCTGGATGGTGTTCACTCATCAGCTTACGGTAGGCGCGTTTAATGGTGGTCGCCTCATCCGTTGGCTTCACGCCCAGCACATTACAGGCATCTTCCAGCGTCGGGCCACGCTGCGCTTGCTGCCAGTTACCACCGCCGGACTGCTGCTGATAACCGCCGCCAAACTGTGCACCGCCCTGCATCATGCGCAGAAACTGATCAAACTGGGCGCGGGAGATCCCTAATTCTTCAGCAATGACATACAGCACCGCTCGCTCATTTGGATGCAGCGAACCATCAGCAAACGCAGCCTGAATCTGGATCTCCAGAAACATGCGAATTAAATCAAAACGCCCGAAGCAGACACTGCGGAACTGACGCATCTTTTCGCGCAGTGGGTAATTGTCTGATTTTCCCACCCGGAACGCATTTTGCGCCGCAGTACGGGAAGCACCATGCAGATTCATTCGCTCCATCAGCTGGCTGGCGATATGAATATCAGCCTCGGTAACGCGACCTTTGGATTTGGTTAAATGCCCCATCACTTCAAAAGTGGTGGCAAAAAACAGCGCCTGACGCTCGCGCTGGTTGGCGAACCACGCCATCTTGCGGCTACGGGCTTTATCAAACATATGGCCAATTAACAGGCCTAACACTACGCCCCAAAAGCCGCCGCCCATCAGTAAGGCCACGGCCACGCCAATGATTTTTCCCCAATACTGCATATATTCCCCAAATGGACTTACGGAAACCAGCGCTATCTCCCACAATATAAAGGTGCTTTTACCGTTTTCCGGCTGCGGTCAATTGTGGGACATCGCCTATAATTTGCATTATCATACCTGTCATTCAATGCCGTGCCTAACACCACAGACGCTATTCGGACAGGATTAACACTAGCGTAGAGATGACGAGTACGTTAGTCTCTGACCGTTTGTCACGCGCAACGTTACCGATGATGGAACAATAAAATCAACGTATGAAAAAACGTATCCCCACTCTCCTGGCCACCATGATTGCCACCGCCCTTTATAGTCAACAGGGACTGGCAGCCGACCTCGCCTCACAGTGCATGTTGGGCGTGCCAAGCTATGACCGTCCTCTGGTACAGGGCGATACCAATGACCTACCCGTGACGATTAATGCTGACCATGCAAAGGGGAACTACCCCGATGACGCCGTGTTTAGCGGCAGCGTGGATATCATGCAGGGTAACAGCCGTCTGCAGGCCGATGAAGTACAGCTTCATCAAAAAGAGGCGCCAGGACAACCGGAGCCGATACGTACCGTCGATGCGCTCGGTAATGTCCATTACGACGATAACCAGGTGATCCTCAAAGGGCCAAAAGGCTGGACGAATCTGAACACCAAAGACACCAACGTCTGGGAAGGTGATTATCAGATGGTGGGGCGTCAGGGGCGCGGTAAAGCAGACCTGATGAAACAGCGTGGCGAAAACCGCTACACCATTCTGGATAACGGTTCTTTTACCTCCTGTCTGCCGGGTTCTGATACCTGGAGCGTGGTGGGTAGCGAAATTATTCATGACCGCGAAGAACAAGTCGCGGAGATCTGGAACGCCCGTTTTAAAGTGGGTCCGGTTCCGATCTTTTACAGCCCCTATTTACAGTTGCCGGTGGGTGACAAACGCCGTTCTGGTTTCTTGATCCCGAACGCCAAGTACACCACCACCAACTACTTTGAGTTCTACCTGCCGTATTACTGGAACATCGCGCCAAATATGGATGCCACCATCACGCCGCATTATATGCATCGTCGTGGCAACATTATGTGGGAAAACGAATTCCGTTATCTCACCCAGGCCGGCGCAGGCTTGATGGAACTGGACTATCTGCCTTCGGATAAAGTCTATGAAGATGAACATCCAGAAGATAGCAATTCACGCCGTTGGTTGTTCTACTGGCAACACTCCGGAGTGATGGACCAGGTTTGGCGCTTTAATATCGACTACACCAAAGTCAGCGACCCGACCTATTTCAATGATTTTGACAATAAATATGGTTCCAGTACCGATGGTTATGCCACGCAAAAATTCAGCGTGGGCTATGCGGTGCAGAACTTTGACGCCACGCTTTCGACTAAACAATTCCAGGTTTTTGATGATACCAGTGGCAACAGCTATGCCGCTGAACCACAGTTAGACGTCAACTACTACCATAACGATCTCGGCCCGTTTGATACCCGAGTTTATGGTCAGGCAGTGCATTTTGTTAATACAAACAGCAATATGCCGGAGGCTACTCGCGTTCATCTGGAGCCGACGATCAACCTGCCGTTATCTAACAACTGGGGCAGTATCAATACCGAAGCGAAGCTACTGGCTACCCATTATCAGCAGACCAATCTCGACTGGTATAACAGCAACCCACAAAACAATAAGTTGGCAGATTCTGTTAACCGCGTAATGCCGCAATTTAAAGTTGACGGCAAAATGGTCTTCGAACGTGATATGGAAATGCTGGCGCCGGGTTACACACAGACGCTGGAGCCACGCGCACAATACCTGTATGTGCCGTATCGCGATCAGAGCGACATCTATAACTATGACTCCTCATTGCTGCAATCCGACTACTCGGGCCTGTTCCGGGACCGGACTTATGGCGGTCTTGACCGTATTGCTTCCGCGAACCAGGTCACGACCGGTATCACAACTCGCGTATATGATGATGCAGCCGTTGAACGTTTTAATATTTCCGTTGGTCAAATCTACTATTTCACGGAGTCTCGCACCGGCGATGACAACATAACATGGGAGAATGACGACAAAACGGGCTCACTGGTATGGGCAGGCGATACCTACTGGCGCATCTCCGAACGCTGGGGATTGCGTGGCGGCATTCAGTACGATACTCGTCTGGATAACGTAGCCACCAGCAACACCAGCATTGAATACCGTCGGGATGAAGACCGTCTGGTACAGCTGAACTACCGCTACGCCAGCCCGGAATATATTCAGGCTACGCTGCCTAAATACTATTCCACTGCCGAGCAGTATAAGAATGGCATTTCGCAGGTGGGTGCAGTCGCTAGCTGGCCAATCGCCGATCGTTGGTCGATTGTCGGGGCGTACTACTACGACACCAACGCGAACAAGCAAGCCGACTCAATGTTAGGTGTGCAATACAGCTCCTGCTGCTATGCGATCCGCGTCGGTTATGAGCGTAAGCTGAACGGTTGGGATAACGATAAACAACATGCGATATATGACAACGCAATCGGCTTTAACATCGAACTTCGCGGCCTGAGTTCCAACTACGGTCTGGGTACGCAAGAGATGCTGCGTTCGAACATTCTGCCGTATCAAAACTCTTTGTGATTTGTTGATTTACCACGTAATCCGCAGTGCGGTTAATTGAAATGGAAAAAGTATGAAGAACTGGAAAACGCTGCTTCTCGGTATCGCCATGATTGCGAATACCAGTTTCGCTGCCCCCCAGGTAGTCGATAAAGTCGCAGCCGTCGTCAATAACGGCGTCGTGCTGGAAAGCGACGTTGATGGATTAATGCAGTCGGTAAAAATGAACGCTGCCCAGGCAAGGCAGCAACTTCCTGATGACGCTACGCTGCGCCACCAAATCATGGAACGTTTGATCATGGATCAAATCCTCCTGCAGATGGGGCAGAAAATGGGGGTTAAAATCTCCGATGAGCAGCTTGATCAGGCGATTGCCAACATTGCCAAACAGAACAACATGACGCTGGATCAGATGCGCAGCCGTCTGGCTTACGATGGTTTGAACTACAACACCTATCGTAATCAGATCCGCAAAGAGATGATTATCTCGGAAGTGCGCAACAACGAAGTGCGTCGTCGCATCACTATCCTGCCACAGGAAGTTGAAGCTCTGGCGCAGCAAGTCGGTAATCAAAATGATGCCAGCACTGAACTGAACTTAAGCCACATCCTGATCCCGCTGCCGGAAAACCCGTCTTCTGAACAGGTGAATGAGGCAGAAACTCAGGCGCGTGCCATTGTCGATCAGGCACGTAACGGTGCAGACTTCGGCAAACTGGCTATCGCTCACTCTGCCGATCAGCAAGCGCTGAACGGCGGCCAAATGGGCTGGGGTCGCATTCAGGAGCTGCCGGGGATCTTCGCCCAGGCATTAAGCACCGCGAAGAAAGGCGACATTGTTGGCCCAATTCGTTCCGGCGTTGGCTTCCACATTCTGAAAGTTAACGACCTGCGCGGCGAAAGCAAAAATATCTCGGTGACCGAAGTTCATGCTCGCCATATTCTGCTGAAACCGTCGCCTATCATGACTGACGAACAGGCCCGCGTGAAACTGGAACAAATTGCTGCGGATATCAAGAGCGGTAAAACCACATTTGCTGCCGCAGCAAAAGAGTTCTCTCAGGATCCTGGCTCTGCAAATCAGGGCGGCGATCTCGGTTGGGCTACGCCAGATATTTTCGATCCAGCCTTCCGTGATGCGTTGACCCGCATGAATAAAGGTCAAATGAGTGCACCGGTTCACTCTTCATTCGGCTGGCATTTAATCGAACTGCTGGACACCCGTAACGTCGATAAAACCGATGCGGCGCAAAAAGATCGTGCATACCGCATGCTGATGAACCGTAAGTTCTCGGAAGAAGCAGCAAGCTGGATGCAGGAACAACGCGCCAGCGCTTATGTGAAAATTTTGAGCAACTAATGGTTAAACCCCAACGTGTTGTGATCACTCCCGGCGAACCCGCCGGGATTGGCCCGGACTTAGTTGTCCTGCTCGCACAACGAGAGTGGCCGGTAGAACTGGTTGTTTGTGCCGATGCCACTCTCCTTACCGACCGGGCAGCGATGCTCGGTTTGCCGCTTAACCTCCGCCCTTATTCCCCCAACTCTCCTGCACAACCGCAATCTGCGGGAACGCTGACGCTACTTCCCATTGCACTACGTGTACCTGCCACTGCGGGACAATTAGCAGTTGAGAATGGGCATTACGTGGTGGAGACGCTGGCACGCGCGTGCGACGGTTGCCTTAACGGCGAATTTGCTGCGCTGATCACAGGTCCGGTGCATAAAGGCGTTATCAACGACGCAGGCATTCCGTTTACCGGTCATACCGAGTTTTTCGAAGAGCGTTCACAGGCGAAAAAAGTGGTGATGATGCTGGCAACCGAAGAACTTCGCGTGGCGCTGGCAACAACGCATTTACCGCTGCGCGATATTGCTGACGCCATCACCCCTGCGCTTCTGCACGAAGTGATTGCTATTTTGCATCACGATTTGCGAACCAAATTTGGTATTGCCGAACCGCGCATTCTGGTCTGTGGCCTGAATCCGCACGCGGGCGAAGGCGGTCATATGGGCACGGAAGAGATAGACACCATCATTCCCGTTCTCGACGAACTGCGGGCACAGGGGATGAAACTCAACGGGCCGTTGCCTGCCGATACCCTGTTTCAGCCGAAATATCTCGACAACGCCGACGCCGTGCTGGCGATGTACCACGATCAGGGTCTTCCCGTGCTAAAATACCAGGGCTTCGGGCGCGGTGTGAACATTACGCTGGGCCTGCCCTTTATTCGCACATCAGTGGACCACGGCACCGCGCTTGAACTGGCGGGACGTGGCAAAGCCGATGTCGGCAGTTTTATTACGGCGCTTAATCTCGCCATCAAAATGATTGTTAATACCCAATGAATAATCGAGTCCACCAGGGCCATTTAGCCCGTAAACGCTTCGGGCAAAACTTTCTCAACGATCAGTTCGTGATCGACAGTATTGTTTCTGCCATTAACCCGCAAAAGGGCCAGGCAATGGTCGAAATCGGCCCCGGTCTGGCAGCTTTAACCGAACCGGTTGGCGAACGACTGGACCAGCTGACAGTCATCGAACTTGACCGTGATCTGGCAGCGCGCCTGCAAACGCATCCGTTCTTAGGCCCGAAACTGACGATTTATCAGCAGGATGCGATGACCTTCAACTTCGGTGAACTGGCAGAGAAAATGGGCCAGCCGCTGCGTGTTTTCGGCAACCTGCCGTATAACATTTCCACGCCGTTAATGTTCCATCTGTTTAGCTATACTGATGCCATTGCCGACATGCACTTTATGTTGCAAAAAGAGGTGGTGAATCGTCTGGTTGCAGGACCGAACAGCAAGGCGTATGGTCGATTAAGCGTCATGGCGCAATACTATTGCAACGTGATCCCGGTGCTGGAAGTGCCGCCATCAGCCTTTACACCACCACCCAAAGTGGATTCCGCCGTCGTACGTCTGGTTCCGCACACGACGATGCCTTATCCGGTTAAAGATATTCGCGTGCTGAGTCGTATCACCACTGAAGCCTTTAACCAGCGTCGTAAAACCATTCGTAATAGCCTCGGCAACTTGTTTAGCGCCGATGTGTTAACGGGAATGGGGATCGACCCAGCGATGCGAGCGGAAAATATCTCTGTCGCGCAATATTGCCAGATGGCGAACTATCTGGCGGAGAACGCGCCTTTGCAGGAGAGTTAACGATGATCAATTCGCCCCGAGTGTGTATTCAGGTTCAAAGCGTCTACATTGAGGCACAATCTTCACCTGATAATGAACGTTACGTTTTTTCTTATACCGTAACCATACGCAACCTGGGGCGAGCGCCAGTGCAGTTGTTGGGGCGTTACTGGCTGATCACTAACGGCAATGGCCGTGAAACAGAAGTCCAGGGCGAAGGTGTGGTGGGCGTCCAACCGCATATCGCGCCTGGCGAAGAGTACCAGTATACCAGCGGCGCGATTATCGAAACGCCGCTGGGCACCATGCAGGGTCACTACGAAATGATTGATGAGAACGGCGTTCCCTTTATCATCGACATTCCCGTATTCCGACTCGCCGTTCCAATATTCATTCATTAAAAAATTATGGCGACATACCTTATTGGCGATGTTCATGGCTGTTACGATGAACTGATCGCATTGCTGCATAAAGTGGAATTTACCCCTGGGAAAGATACTCTCTGGCTGACGGGCGATCTGGTTGCGCGCGGTCCTGGTTCGCTTGATGTTCTGCGCTATGTGAAATCCTTAGGCGACAGCGTACGTCTGGTGCTGGGCAATCACGATCTGCATCTGCTGGCCGTGTTTTCAGGCATAAGCCGCAACAAACCAAAAGATCGTCTCACGCCGCTACTGGAAGCGCCTGATGCCGATGAACTGCTTAACTGGCTACGTCGTCAGCCTTTGTTGCAAATCGATGAAGAGAAAAAGCTGGTGATGGCCCACGCGGGGATCACGCCGCAGTGGGACTTACCGACCGCGAAAGAGTGCGCACGTGACGTAGAAGCGGTACTGTCAAGCGACTCTTACCCCTTCTTCCTCGATGCCATGTACGGCGATATGCCGAACAACTGGTCACCAGATTTGCGTGGTCTGGCGCGATTACGTTTTATCACCAACGCCTTTACCCGTATGCGCTTTTGCTTTCCAAACGGTCAACTGGATATGTACAGCAAAGAATCGCCGGAAGAAGCCCCTGCCCCGCTGAAACCGTGGTTTGCGATTCCTGGCCCTGTCGCTGAAGAGTACAGCATCGCCTTTGGTCACTGGGCATCGCTGGAAGGCAAAGGTACGCCGGAAGGTATTTACGCGCTGGATACTGGCTGCTGCTGGGGTGGTACATTAACCTGCCTGCGCTGGGAAGATAAACAGTATTTTGTCCAGCCGTCGAACCGGCATAAGGATTTGGGCGAAGCGGCGGCGTCTTAAACACAGCCTGATACAGGAAGGCCGGATAAGACGCGACCGGCGTCGAATCCGGCACTAGCCGTAAATTCTATACAAAATTACCGCCGCTCCAGAATCTCAAAGCAATAGCTGTGAGAGTTCTGCGCATCAGCGTCGTGGAATTCGCTGAACACCGATTCCCAGTCATCCGGCTCGTAATCCGGGAAATGGGTGTCGCCTTCCACTTCCGCGTCGATATGCGTCAAATACAGTTTTTGCGCTTTCGGCAGGAACTGCTCATAAACGCGACCGCCGCCAATCACCATAATTTCTGGAACATCACCACATGCCGCGATGGCTTCATCCACCGACTTCACCCACGTTACGCGATCGTCCGTACCCGGCTGGCTGCTGATGACAATATTTTTGCGTCCAGGTAGCGGGCGACCGATGGATTCCCAGGTATGGCGGCCCATAATCACAGGTTTATTTAAGGTGTTGCGTTTAAACCAGGCGAGATCGGCAGGCAGATTCCACGGCATGGCGTTTTCCATGCCAATAACGCGATCTACCGCTAGCGCCGCAATCAAACTGATCATTGAAATTTCCCGATAAAAAAAATTGTCGTCACTATACGTAAAGCGTAAACCTTCGTCGACTGGCGAGAGGATGATGTTGAGGAAAATTTTTATTTTGCTGGCGAGTCCATAATCTGTTCGTGGACTCGCCGCATTACAATGAAATAAAAACAAATAGTTAGCTGTAAAGCGTGTGCTACATCACACTTTCTGATTACGATGGCTTAGTTTCCGGTTCATCCGCCATATTACCGGTATGTTTCCCCTCTTCAGTACCCTGCCAGCCATGCCGTTGGATGAGTGACAGATGTTCCCGGTCCTCGGTGATGATCTCGCTTAACATCGCGCTGGTGCGTTTATAGACCGCCGCGCGGGCTTTGGTATCGTTTTCGCCCATTGCCATCTCTTCCACCATTTCAATATTAAAGCGGCGGAACACATCGGCGCGTTCTCGCGCTTCATACGGCCCCAGACCTAAACTTTCCAGCGCCAGACGCCCGGTTTTCAGCGCACCTTCAAAGGTTTCACGCTCCGGCTTTTCAACGCCTGCCTGGCGCAAACGAATGTAGTGGTCGACATCGCGGGCGCGGGCAATAATCTGCAAATGCGGGAAATGTTCTTTCACCATCTCCGTCAGTTGCAGGTTGGTTTGCGGATCATCAATAGCGTTAATCAGCACTTCCGCTTTCGCCGCTCCGGCAGATTCCAGTAAATCCATCCGCGTGGCGTCGCCGTAAAACACTTTCATGCCGAATTTACGCAGCGTTTCGATATGGTCCGGGTCGTGATCGAGCACCACCATTTTCACCCCGCTGGAGAGCAGTAAACGCCCGGTGATCTGCCCAAAACGACCGAATCCGGCAATGATTACCCGCGGCTGTTCTTCGTCGATCTCATCGGCTTCACGCGCCTCTTCAGTAGAAGATTGCTCAAGGCGATTGAGGATCACCAGCAGGATCGGCGTTGCCGCCATCGACAGCGCCACCGCCAGAGTCAGCGATTTCGCCCACTCCGGCTCCAGCACATTCGCCATTTGCGCTGCACCAAATACCACAAAGGCAAACTCACTGCCCTGCCCTAACAGCACCGCAAACCAGCGACGCTGTTTATTTGGCACCTGCAACGGTCGGGCAATCAGCCACAGCATGGCAATTTTGATGATGAGGAAACCAAGCAGCAAAATAACAATGCGCAACGGATTTTCAAGCAGCGTGCCAAAGTCTATCGACATGCCAACACCGATAAAAAACAGCCCCAGCAGCAAACCTTTAAACGGTTCGATATCGCTTTCCAGCGCATGACGATATTCCGAGCTTGCCAGCAGTACGCCCGCCAGAAACGCGCCCATCGCCATCGACAAGCCGACCTCTTCCAGCAGCAAACCAAAGCCAAACACGAGGAATAACGCCACAGCACTAAACACTTCCCGCAAGCCAGAGCGGGCAACAAAACGCAGCGCCGGACGCGTGACATAGCGCCCCAGCAGTACCACCAGCACCAGCGCGCCCGCCACTTTTAACGCCGACAGGGCAAATGCGCCCATCGTCGTCGAGGCACTGCTCGCTGCCAGTAGCGGAATCATCGCCACCAGCGGGATCGCCGCGATATCCTGGAACAGCAGCACCGCAAAGGCACTGCGGCCCATCTGCGTCATCATCAGATTGCGCTCATTCATCGCCTGCATGGCAATCGCCGTAGAGGAGAGCGCCAGCGTCATGCCGATCAGTTCCGCTACCTGCCAGCGCAGCCCAAGTAACATGCAGAACAGCCCCAGCAGGCCGCCGCAAATCACCATCTGCAATGCGCCACCGCCGAACACCGCCGCACGCAGCTTCCACAGCCTTTGTGGATCGAGTTCGAGGCCAATAATAAACAGCATCAGCACCACGCCGATTTCAGCAAAGTGCAGGATAGATTCGGCATCGGTCACCAGTCGCAGCCCCCACGGGCCAATAATGCAGCCGGCGATCAGATAGCCAAGTACCGATCCCAGACCGAGGCGTACCGCAATGGGTACAATCAGCGCCGCCGATCCAAGATAGATCAGCGCCTGAATCAGCGTATGACTATCCATGATGTGCCTCCTGCCATTCCAGCAGACGTTGTTTATAGTGACGCGCCTGCCCTTCGAGGGTTTCGTCATCACAAATAAAGGTGCAGTGCATGGCAAACGGTGGCAGCCAGTTCAGCCCGCAGTAGATTGCCGTCGACTGTAGCGGCTGCGACAGCACATCAAAGCCCGGATGCGCACCAATCTCAAAATGGCTTTCCCCGCCGCCGGTCGTCACCGCCCACAGCAAATGTTTGCCATGCAGCGCCGTGCCGCCGTGACCGTAAGCCCAGCCGTGCGAGAAGACTTTATCGATCCAAAGTTTAAGGAGCGGTGGAATGCTGTACCACTGCATCGGGTGCTGCCAGACGATCAGATCGGCGCGAGACAGCGCCTCCTGCTCGGCGGCAATATCGATATTGAAGTCAGGATAGAGTTGATAAAGAGAGCGAATTTCGACGCCTTCCAGCGTCCTTGCCTGTTCAAGCATCCGTTTATTCGCATGGGAATGATGCGGATACGGATGCGCATAAATTATGAGGATCATAGTTATTAGCCCGCGTGTTTACGCCTTTGTTTTCCCACAAAGTGTAGTCATATATTCACGCGGCTTATAGTCAATAATATTGATTCAGAAAAGAGAGAAATCTGAATAAATTACCCCGCTCGCTGCCTGCGAATCGTCATATTGCTGGTCTGCGCCAGTGACATCCCACGTGTTTCCGGGGCAAACGCTACGGAAATCAACAAGCCAAATAGCGAGATCCCCGCCCCCATCAGCATGGTGCTACTGATGCCGTAATTATTGATAAAGATTGGCAGCGCCCAGGTCGAAACAATGGTGCCAATACGGCTTAATGACATAATCACGCCCACGGCTGAAGCACGAATATCCGTCGGGAAGAGTTCATTAGGATAGAGCCACTGCAAATTACCCGGCCCGCCAGAGAAAAAGGCATATACCGCAAAGGCCATGACCACCAGCCAGATCCCCATATCCGGGATCAGCCCCAAAACCGCCAGCGCCAGCGTCATCATGGCAAAGCTGCCAATCAACAATGGACGCCGTCCGGCAGTGTTTAACCACAGCATCGGCGGAATACAGCCGAGCATAAAGAACAGGCTAATCACCACATTCCCCAGCGCCGCGTTTTTGCCAACACCCAATCCCAACAAACCAACGATTTGCGGGCCAAAGGTGTAAATGGCGAACATGGGGATCACCTGGCAGGTCCAGATGGCGGCAACAAACAGAACAAAAGGAAAATGGCGGCGATTAAACAGATCGCGAAAACGGGTTTGCTGCGGCTGCTCTTCCTCGAAAGCCACCGGTTCGCCAAACAGTTTGATCATCATCTCTTCGCACTCTTTCACTCGCCCTTTGCGTAACAACCAGCGGGGAGATTCAGGCAGTTCGAATCGACCAATCAAAATCAACAAACAGGGGATCGCTGCGCTGCCCAGCATCCAGCGCCAGCCGCCTTCCACATCATAAAGCCAGTAGCCGACCAGATCGGCACAGGTCGCGCCGACATACCACATGGCGGCGATAAAGCTGATGGAAAACGCCCGCTGACGGGTGCTGGAGAACTCGGTGATCATTGAGGTGGCGATGGGATAATCTGCGCCGATAACAATGCCGATGAGTACCCGCATCACCAACAGTTCGACGGGGGATGAGACAAACATCGTCGCCACCGATATCACGCCGATGGCGATGATATCAATGAGGAACATTTTGCGCCGTCCGACTTTATCGGAGATATAGCCAAACAGCGATGTGCCAACGAACAGCCCGGCGAGCGTTCCCGCGCCCAGCAAGCCAATCCAGTCAGCGTCCAGCTTCAGCGCCGGCGTCAGTTGCTCCAGCGCCACGCCAATCATTACCAGTACATAACCATCCAGAAACGGCCCCCCGCTTCCCCACAGCAAAATGCGGCGGTGAATAGAGGAGAATTTGAGATCGTCAAAGTTTCTGGACGGTTGCATGGGTTATTCCTGTTTTTTTGCAATGAGAGTCAGTACGGCGTTACGTATCAAACCAACATCAGCCGTAACGAAACTCCACACCAAAGGTACCGCGCGGGTATTCCCACTGTTCCAGCGCCGACCCCAGCCCCAGAATGCGACAGGTGCCGCACTCCAGACATCCGGCGTAATCGAAGCGCACACTGCCGTCATCCTGCTTCTTGTACAGACCTGCGGGGCACGCTTTCACCAGCAGCTCCAGCGCCTGTTTATCGGCATCGGCCTTCACAACAATGTGCGGATGCTCTTCATCGACATTGAATTTATTGACGCCCAGTTTGACGTCCACATTGACGGGAGAAGTCATAAAACGGTCACTCCTTTCATGCCATCCTTGATCAGATTGATGAAGCCCACCTTCTTGCCGTGGCGGAGGATTTTCTTGCGCATCAGTTCCGGCGCGCTGCCGTCAATGGTGAACAGGTCACGCGCCACGCCCACCGCCAGTTCCGGGTAGCCGCTAAACATGCGTGGATTATCAAGGAACGCCGGTAGTTTCTGGTACATGCGCATATCGCGCAGCGGGCCACTCTCCAGATGCTGACGATATTCCGCGAGTTTTTGCTTACTGAAATCGTCGCTTTTCATCGCTGAAAGCACGGTTTTTGCTGCGGCTTCCCCAGCGGCAATCGCCAGATCCATACCGCGAATGGTAAAACCGAGGTTCATACACATTCCGGCGGCATCACCGGCAATCAATACGCCATCACCGACCAGCTCCGGCAGCATGTTGATACCTGCTTCCGGCACTACGTGAGCGGAATATTCCACCAGCTTGCCACCCGCGATCAGCGGTGCAACGGCCGGATGCTGTTTGAAATCCTCCAGCATCTGCGGCACCGATTTTTTTGCGTCATGCAGATGATGCAGACCACAAACCAGCCCCAGCGACAGGGTATTTTCATTGGTATAAAGGAAGCCGCCGCCCATCAGGCCATCTGTGGGGGAACCCGCAAACAGGCAAGCCGCGCCCTGATTACCCTGCAACTGAAAACGGTCTTCGATAACCGACTTCGGTAACTCGATCAGTTCCTTCACGCCAACCGCCACATCCGTCGGTTTGACGCGTTTTGCCATCCCCAACTTTTCGGCAAGGATGGAATTCACCCCGTCAGCAAGGATCACCGTTTTCGCTTCAATCACATCGCCATCGGCTTCTACGCCGACAACTTTGCCATCGCGCTGTACGAGGTTATCGACGCGAATCCCGGTAATTAACTGCGCGCCCGCGTCTTCGGCCTGCTCCATCAACCAGGCATCAAATTTACTGCGCAAAACGGAGTAAGAACGCTGGGATGGCGAGGTTTCATCACCATTGCAGTAGTCCATGGTCATCGCTGACTTTTCCGTCATAAACGCGAGTTTTTCATGGGTGATCAGGCGTTCTACGGGGGCGGATTCGGCGAAACCAGGAATAATGTGTTCCAGACTGTGGGCATAGAGACGCCCGCCGGTGACGTTCTTGGCACCCGCGGAATTGCCACGCTCGATAACTAACACTTGCGCCCCTTCGCGGGCGAGCACCAGTGCGGCAACCGAACCGGCAAGCCCTGCACCGACGATGATGGCGTCAAAGATATCTTCGGACATAAGAGCTCCCTGTCAGCGGCAGGGCCGAAATGCAGCCCTGCCAGAGTGGATCAACGCGCTAAAGCTGCGGTCAGCGCCGGAAGGATCTTCACGGCGTCGCCAACAATGCCGTAATCCGCATACTGGAAGATCGGCGCATTTTTATCTTTATTGATGGCGAAAATGGTTTGCGACGCGTTAGCGCCAACCATGTGCTGGATCTGCCCGGAGATCCCCACCGCCAGATACAGTTCAGGTTTCAGCATCAGGTTGGAGATACCGACATAGCGTTCGTGCTCCATCCATTTTTCGTTTTCCGCCACCGGACGAGAACAGGCCAGCTCCGCACCTATCGCCTTGCAAAGCTGTTCTGCCAGCGCAATGTTCTCTTTGCTGCCAATACCGCGACCGACGCTGACCACCAGGCGGGCTTTGTCGAGATCGACGCTGTTGCTCTGGCGCGCCTGGGTTGCCGTGCGGGTAATCGCCACAGCCGGAGCCTGCCACTCCACAGTGTGCGTTTCGCCAGTACGTGACGCGTCTGGCTGAGCCGCATCAAACGTGCCGCTGCTGATGGTCAGTACCGCATACGGCGTGGCAATGCGTTCTTCGCCAATTGCCAGGCCGCCGTAAACCATGTGTTTCACCGTCGCTTTACCGTCCTGTACGCTGACGGTGCTGGCATCGTTAGAAACTGCCGCTTTGAGGCGATAACCCAGTTTTGCCGCCAGTAATTTGCCGCGACGGGTGTTTGGCAGCAGTACCAGGCCGTCTGCGCCGTGCTGGCGAATAGTGTCAGCCATGACACTGGCGTAATCTTCGATCATCCGATCGTCCGGTTTGCCGCTTAATTTCCAGACATGATTAGCGCCGAGCTGGATTGCCTGTACGCCATCGGCATCATTGAGAACAAAGGCATTGATTTGATTAGCTAAAGCCTGCGCACCGTTCATCAGTTCCGGCAGACGTGAAGGGGTATCGCTGAATACCCAGACTTGAGAAAACGTGTTCATAGCATCCCCTGTAATTAAATGACTTTGCGAAGATTTTCAGCAAATGCGGCGATCTGTTCTTCGCCGTCGCCTTCAATCACGATGCGCTGACGCTCGCGCTGTTTCGGCGCGGCAACCTGTTGTTCAGACCACGCAACCTCCGCGTTAAAACCGATATCCGCCGCCGACCACACCTGGACTGGCTTTTTCGCCGCGCCGAGAATGGATTTCATCGAAGGAATTTGTGGGGAGTTGATATCAGTGGAAACAGCAATAACCGCAGGCAGCGGAATGCTTAACGTTTCTGTTTCATCTTCCAGTTCGCGCTCAACGGTGAGGGTATCTGCCGTCAGGGAGATAATTTTGCTGACGCCGTTAACTGCCGGAATATTGAGGATTTCGCCCACCAGCAGACCAACCTGCTGGGCATAAAGGTCGGAAGAACCGTCGCCGCACAGGATCAGATCAAAGCCAGCTTTCTGTGCCGCGGCAGCCAATGCAGCCGCCGTTTGTTGCGGCAGTGCCTGCTCGAACTGGTCATCAATCACCACAATCAGTTCATCCGGGCCGCGCGATAGCACATCTTTACGCCCTTTGGCGTTGGTCAGGGCTTTACCGCCCACACTTAAGGCCGTCACCTGCGCCTCTGCCGCCTGCTGTTTTAACTGGCAAGCCGCTTCAATAGCGTTCAAATCGTATTGGCTTATTTTCGCATCGGCTTTACTGAAGTCTAACGAACCATCAGCATTATTGACCGCAATATCCTGTTCATCAGGCACGCACTTATAGCAAGTAATAATCTTCATTGCATCTCCAGAAATCATGAAGGAAACGTCGTTCATATCGGTGGTGTTAATTACAGATAGCACGTCCTTTAATTCGGGAATAAAACTTTAATCACCAATATTGAAAATGTCACACGCAGATAAATCCAACTTTCAATATTGTTAAGCTCCTCACCAATATTGAAAACATGGCGTAGCAAAGAGAAATTTTCAATATTGTTTTATGGATCACCAATATTGAAAGTCAGATGCTATTTTTTTACTCACAATCAAATCCATCACATTGATTAATAATGGATATTTACACAAAGACACTCTGTTTTTACCCGATGAAAAACTGTGATTTACATCACAGAATGCAGCCAATTGAATACCCATTATGAGTTAGCCATTAACGCGTCCACGAGGTTAATAATAATTATATTAAATGTTAACAAAAATAAAACAAACGGGAACGCAAAATAAATATTCGTTTTCACAGTGGAATTAACTCATGACAAAAGAAAAGAGTAAAACGGGAATAGAACCGAAGGTGTTCTTTCCGCCATTAATAATCGTTGGCATACTTTGTTGGCTTACCGTAAGGGATCTGGATGCGGCGAATGTCGTTATTAATGCTGTATTCAGTTACGTCACCAATGTATGGGGATGGGCATTTGAATGGTATATGGTGGTGATGCTTTTCGGCTGGTTCTGGCTGGTGTTTGGCCCGTATGCCAAAAAGCGTTTAGGTAACGAACCACCAGAATTTAGTACCGCCAGTTGGATCTTTATGATGTTCGCCTCCTGTACGTCAGCCGCCGTACTGTTCTGGGGATCGATTGAGATCTACTACTACATCTCCACACCGCCATTTGCTTTAGCGCCAAACTCTACTGGCGCGAAAGAACTGGGGCTGGCCTACAGTTTGTTCCACTGGGGACCGCTACCGTGGGCCACTTACAGCTTCCTTTCCGTCGCCTTCGCGTACTTCTTCTTTGTCCGCAAAATGGATGTGATTCGCCCCAGCTCCACTCTGGTGCCGCTGGTCGGTGAAAAACATGCCAAAGGCTTGTTTGGCACTATCGTCGATAACTTCTATCTGGTGGCGCTGATCTTCGCAATGGGCACCAGTCTGGGTCTTGCCACGCCGCTGGTGACCGAGTGTATGCAGTATCTGTTTGGTATTCCGCATACCCTGCAACTGGACGCCATTATCATTACCTGCTGGATCATCCTCAACGCTATCTGCGTCGCCTGTGGTCTGCAAAAAGGGGTAAAAATCGCCAGCGATGTGCGCAGCTATCTGAGTTTCCTGATGCTTGGCTGGGTATTCATCGTCAGCGGCGCCAGCTTCATCATGAACTACTTCACCGACTCGGTGGGGATGTTGCTGATGTATCTGCCGCGCATGTTGTTCTATACCGATGCCGTTGGCAAAGGCGGCTTCCCGCAGGGCTGGACCGTGTTCTACTGGGCATGGTGGGTAATTTATGCCATCCAGATGAGTATCTTCCTGGCGCGTATTTCCCGTGGTCGTACCGTGCGTGAACTGTGCTTCGGTATGGTGATGGGGCTGACAGCATCCACCTGGATCCTGTGGACCGTACTCGGTAGTAACACTCTGCTGTTGATGGATAAAAACATCATCAACATTCCAAACCTGATCGAACAGTATGGTGTGGCGCGCGCCATCATCGAAACCTGGGCCGCTCTGCCGCTCAGCACTGCCACCATGTGGGGCTTCTTCATTCTCTGCTTTATTGCCACCGTTACCCTGATTAACGCCTGCTCTTACACCCTGGCGATGTCCACTTGCCGCGAAGTACGCGATGGCGAAGAGCCGCCGCTGCTGGTGCGTATCGGCTGGTCAGTGTTGGTTGGTGTTATCGGCATTGTTCTGCTGGCGCTCGGCGGCCTGAAACCGATTCAAACCGC
Source organism: Escherichia sp. E2748 (assembly GCF_005781125.1). Taxonomy (NCBI): domain Bacteria; kingdom Pseudomonadati; phylum Pseudomonadota; class Gammaproteobacteria; order Enterobacterales; family Enterobacteriaceae; genus Escherichia; species Escherichia sp. E2748. Next base: position 72,803 of record NZ_VATP01000028.1, on the reverse strand, counting down.
CATCATCGCCGGAGGATGCCCGCTGTTCTTCGTCAACATTATGGTGACGCTCTCCTTTATTAAAGACGCGAAACAGAACTGGAAAGATTAATTAACCCCCAAAATATCAAGAGGTTGAAAGATGGATTTTAATTTAAATGATGAGCAGGAACTGTTTGTCGCCGGTATCCGCGAACTGATGGCCAGCGAAAACTGGGAGGCCTATTTTGCCGAGTGCGACCGTGACAGCGTCTACCCGGAACGTTTTGTCAAAGCACTGGCGGATATGGATATCGACAGCCTGCTGATCCCGGAAGAGCACGGTGGTCTGGATGCGGGGTTTGTTACCCTCGCCGCCGTGTGGATGGAACTGGGTCGTTTGGGGGCGCCAACCTACGTGCTGTACCAGTTGCCAGGCGGATTTAACACCATCCTGCGTGAAGGCACACAAGAGCAGATCGACAAGATTATGGCGTTTCGTGGTACCGGTAAGCAGATGTGGAACTCAGCGATTACCGAACCAGGAGCTGGCTCTGACGTGGGTAGCCTGAAAACGACTTATACCCGTAGAGATGGTAAGATTTATCTTAATGGTAGTAAGTGTTTTATTACCAGCAGCGCCTACACCCCGTACATCGTGGTGATGGCGCGCGACGGGGCTTCTCCGGACAAACCTGTCTACACCGAATGGTTTGTCGATATGAGCAAACCGGGCATCAAAGTGACCAAACTTGAGAAGCTCGGTCTGCGTATGGATAGCTGCTGTGAAATCACCTTTGACGATGTGGAACTGGACGAGAAAGACATGTTCGGTCGGGAAGGTAACGGCTTTAACCGCGTCAAAGAAGAGTTCGACCATGAACGTTTCCTGGTAGCCCTGACCAACTACGGTACGGCGATGTGCGCCTTTGAAGATGCGGCGCGCTACGCCAACCAGCGCGTGCAATTTGGCGAGGCGATTGGTCGTTTCCAGTTGATTCAGGAAAAATTCGCCCACATGGCGATCAAATTAAACTCCATGAAAAACATGCTGTATGAAGCAGCGTGGAAAGCAGACAACGGCACCATCACCTCTGGTGATGCAGCGATGTGCAAATACTTCTGCGCTAATGCGGCATTTGAAGTGGTGGATAGCGCAATGCAGGTGCTGGGCGGTGTCGGGATTGCGGGCAACCACCGCATCAGCCGCTTCTGGCGTGACCTGCGTGTAGACCGCGTCTCCGGGGGATCTGACGAAATGCAGATCCTGACGCTGGGTCGTGCGGTGCTGAAGCAATACCGCTAAGTCCGTGCACTGCCTGATGCGACGCAGATGCGTTTTATCAGGTCTACGGAAGCACGAATGTAGGCCGGATAAGGCGTTTACGCCGCATCCGGCAGTCATGCGCTACACAATTTTTCAGGAGCTAATAATGGATCATCTACCCATGCCGAAATTCGGGCCGCTGGCCGGATTGCGCGTTGTCTTCTCCGGTATCGAAATCGCCGGGCCGTTCGCCGGGCAAATGTTCGCAGAATGGGGGGCGGAAGTTATCTGGATCGAGAACGTCGCCTGGGCCGACACCATTCGCGTTCAACCTAACTACCCGCAGCTCTCCCGCCGCAATTTACACGCGCTGTCGTTAAATATTTTCAAAGATGAAGGCCGCGAAGCGTTTCTGAAATTAATGGAAACCACCGATATCTTCATCGAAGCCAGTAAAGGTCCGGCCTTTGCCCGTCGTGGCATTACCGATGAAGTCCTGTGGCAGCACAACCCGAAACTGGTTATCGCTCACCTGTCCGGTTTTGGTCAGTACGGCACCGAGGAGTACACCAATCTTCCGGCCTATAACACCATCGCCCAGGCGTTTAGTGGTTATCTGATTCAGAACGGTGATGTTGACCAGCCAATGCCTGCCTTCCCGTATACCGCCGATTACTTTTCTGGCCTGACAGCCACCACGGCGGCGCTGGCAGCACTGCATAAAGTGCGTGAAACCGGTAAAGGCGAAAGTATCGACATCGCCATGTATGAAGTGATGCTGCGTATGGGCCAGTACTTCATGATGGATTACTTCAACGGCGGCGAAATGTGCCCGCGCATGACCAAAGGTAAGGATCCCTACTACGCCGGTTGCGGTCTGTACAAATGCGCCGACGGCTACATTGTGATGGAACTGGTGGGCATTACTCAGATTGCAGAATGCTTTAAAGATATTGGCCTCGCACATCTGCTCGGCACGCCGGAAATCCCGGAAGGCACCCAGCTTATCCACCGTATCGAATGCCCTTACGGACCACTGGTAGAAGAGAAACTCGATGCCTGGCTGGCGGCGCACACCATCGCGGAAGTTAAAGAACGCTTTGCTGAACTGAATATCGCCTGCGCCAAAGTGCTGACCGTACCGGAACTGGAAAGCAATCCACAGTATGTGGCTCGTGAATCCATCACCCAGTGGCAAACGATGGATGGTCGCACCTGCAAAGGGCCAAACGTGATGCCGAAATTCAAAAATAACCCAGGCCAAATCTGGCGCGGAATGCCATCACATGGCATGGATACGGCTGCCATTTTGAAAACTATCGGCTACAGCGAAAACGACATTCAGGAGTTGGTCAGCAAAGGTCTGGCCAAAGTTGAGGACTAAACGCGTGGCGCCAGTCGGCTTGCCTGACTAGCGCCCGCCCAATAACAAACGAACAAAATGGATAGAGGTGCAATGGATATCATTGGCGGACAACATCTACGTCAAATGTGGGACGATCTGGCGGACGTTTACGGTCATAAAACGGCGCTGATTTGTGAATCCAGCGGCGGAGTCGTTAACCGGTATAGTTATCTTGAGTTAAATCAGGAGATTAACCGCACGGCAAACCTGTTTTATACGCTGGGGATTCGCAAAGGCGACAAAGTTGCTCTACATCTCGACAACTGCCCGGAATTTATTTTTTGCTGGTTCGGGCTGGCAAAAATTGGCGCAATTATGGTGCCGATTAACGCCCGCCTGTTGCGCGAAGAAAGCGTGTGGATCCTGCAAAATAGCCAGGCGTGCCTACTGGTGACCAGTGAGCAATTCTATCCTATGTATCAACAGATTCAGCAGGAAGGTGCCACGCAGTTGCGGCACATTTGCCTGACAGATGTGGCGCTTCCCGCTGATGATGGTGTGAGTTCGTTTACTCAACTGAAAAATCAACAACCTGCCACCTTGTGCTATGCACCGCCGCTAACGACCGACGATACGGCGGAAATTCTCTTTACCTCCGGTACCACTTCCCGACCGAAAGGGGTGGTGATTACCCATTACAACCTGCGCTTCGCTGGATATTACTCTGCCTGGCAGTGCGCACTGCGTGACGATGACGTCTACCTGACGGTAATGCCTGCGTTTCATATCGATTGCCAGTGTACTGCGGCGATGGCGGCGTTTTCTGCCGGAGCCACCTTTGTGCTGGTCGAGAAATACAGCGCCCGCGCCTTCTGGGGACAGGTACAGAAGTATCGCGCCACCGTTACCGAATGTATTCCGATGATGATCCGTACGTTGATGGTGCGACCGCCTTCAGCGAGCGATCAGCAACACCATCTGCGGGAAGTAATGTTTTATCTCAACCTGTCGGAGCAGGAAAAAGATGCGTTTTGTGAACGCTTCGGCGTTCGCTTGCTGACCTCTTATGGGATGACGGAAACCATTGTTGGCATTATCGGCGATCGCCCTGGCGATAAACGACGCTGGCCGTCGATTGGTCGGGCGGGGTTTTGCTACGAAGCGGAGATTCGCGACGATCACAATCGTCCGCTCCCGGCTGGTGAGATCGGTGAAATCTGCATTAAAGGCGTACCGGGAAAAACCATCTTCAAAGAGTACTTTCTCAACCCGCAAGCCACTGCGAAAGTGCTGGAAGCCGATGGCTGGCTGCATACCGGCGATACCGGATACCGCGACGAAGAGGGCTTTTTTTATTTCGTCGATCGCCGCTGCAATATGATCAAACGCGGTGGGGAGAATGTCTCTTGCGTAGAGCTGGAAAATATTATCGCCGCGCACCCGAAAATTCAGGACATCGTGGTTGTTGGTATTAAAGATTCGATTCGCGATGAAGCCATCAAAGCGTTTGTGGTGCTGAATGAAGGTGAAATATTGAGCGAAGAGGAATTCTTCAACTTCTGCGAACAGAATATGGCGAAATTTAAAGTGCCCTCTTATCTGGAGATCAGAAAAGATCTGCCACGTAATTGCTCGGGGAAAATAATCAGAAAGGCGCTGAAATAAACACTACAGCAGGGTACTACTCTGTCTGGTAATAATCACGTTCAACAATAATATGCATTTTTTTGCAGGGCCGTTGTCGTCCCTGAAAAAGCAAAAATGGAGAAAAGGAATGAGTGAATCATTACATCTGACCCGCAACGGATCAATTCTGGAAATTACCCTAGATCGCCCAAAAGCGAATGCTATTGATGCGAAAACCAGCTTTGAAATGGGCGAAGTATTTCTAAATTTCCGTGACGATCCGCAATTACGTGTCGCCATTATTACCGGTGCCGGAGAGAAATTCTTTTCCGCAGGCTGGGATTTAAAAGCAGCAGCAGAAGGCGAAGCACCGGATGCTGACTTTGGTCCGGGTGGTTTTGCGGGCTTAACCGAAATGTTCAATCTGGATAAACCGGTCATCGCAGCCGTGAACGGCTACGCCTTTGGCGGCGGCTTTGAACTGGCGCTGGCGGCAGATTTTATTGTTTGTGCCGATAACGCCAGCTTCGCCCTGCCGGAAGCCAAACTGGGCATCGTTCCTGACAGCGGCGGTGTGCTGCGTCTGCCGAAGATCCTGCCGCCTGCCATCGTCAATGAAATGGTGATGACCGGCAGAAGAATGGGCGCAGAAGAGGCGCTGCGTTGGGGGATAGTCAACCGCGTAGTTAGCCAGACGGAACTGATGGATAACGCCCGCGAACTGGCGCAGCAACTGGTTGACAGCGCCCCGCTGGCGATTGCGGCGCTGAAAGAGATCTACCGCACCACCAGCGAAATGCCAGTAGAAGAAGCGTATCGCTATATTCGCAGCGGCGTGTTGAAACACTACCCATCAGTTCTGCATTCGGAAGATGCCCTTGAAGGGCCGCTGGCGTTTGCCGAGAAGCGCGATCCGGTGTGGAAAGGACGTTAACAACCGTGAGCTATTACGCCTTTGAGGGGTTAATTCCGGTGGTTCACCCGACGGCGTTTGTCCATCCCAGTGCAGTATTGATTGGCGATGTGATTGTGGGGGCCGGAGTCTACATCGGCCCCCTCGCCTCGCTGCGTGGTGACTACGGGCGTTTGATCGTGCAAGCGGGAGCCAATATTCAGGATGGCTGCATTATGCATGGCTACTGCGACACTGACACCATCGTTGGAGAAAACGGCCATATCGGGCACGGCGCGATCCTGCATGGTTGTGTGATTGGTCGCGATGCATTGGTCGGGATGAACAGCGTGATTATGGATGGCGCGGTCATTGGCGAAGAGAGCATTGTTGCCGCCATGAGTTTTGTCAAAGCAGGCTTTAGCGGCGAGAAACGCCAGTTGTTGATGGGTACGCCAGCCCGCGCTGTACGCAGTGTGAGTGACGACGAGTTACACTGGAAGCGGTTAAATACCAAAGAATATCATGATCTTGTCGGGCGTTGTCATGCATCGTTACATGAAACGCAGCCGTTGAGGCAAATGGAGGAAAATCGCCCCCGTTTGCAGGGGACGACGGATGTGACGCCGAAACGGTAACATCGTCAGATGCGGCATAAACGCCTTATCCAACCCGGCAGGAAAGCACCCGTAGGCCGGATAAGATGCGCCAGCATCGCATCCGGCAATAGCTGTCGGATGCGGCATAAACGCCTTATCCAACCCGGCTGGAGGGCACCCGTAGGCCGGATAAGATGCGCCAGCATCGCATCCGGCGACCAGGTCGCACGGTATCAACGAAATGACATTAACGACGCATACTCTTTGACAACATCATCTGCCACTTCTGCTCGCGGTTAAGTTCCGTGAGCGGAACGGTAGGAATACGTGGCGTCTTTCTTACGCCGACTAATTTATCCCGGCTGTTATTGCGCAGGCGCGCGTAAATTTGCTCATCGATATCGACCACTTTTACCAGTCGCTGGCACTGGCATCCCCGCCCTTCCAGCTTATTAGGGATCATCTTAACTTCGCAGCTTATTTCTGCGACTTCCGACAGAATATAAGTCAGGGTATTAACCGCCTTGCTGTGTTCAATATCGAAATGAATAGAGATCTCTCTTGCTATCACCCACCGGTTTTCAGCCATCATCCATTCGGCGATTAACAAATAGAGTGGTTTTTCAACACATCCTTCACACATACGAACTCCAGTTTCACAAATTAAAAGACTGGCTATGACTCGTTTTGCAGCAATTAAACAAGGCCATATTAAAATTGTGGATATATCGATAGTATGCAACCTAACGAAGGATTAGTGTGAGCAAAATCCTGCTTACGCCATCAAAAATATGAATTCCAACAAAGTTTTGTCTTACAGATAAAAAAACGGTCCTCTTTCGAGAACCGTATTAGTTATTCGATCAAATTGGCGAATAAAACATATCCGCCATCACACGCTATTATTTGATCTGTGCGTGCATTTCCTGCACCGAAATAACTTTTTCGGTCGCATCGGCATTCAGCGCCATCGCGGTGGCGAAACCGCCGTTCAGGGTGGTGTCGTAATGCACTTTATATTGCAGCGCACTGCGACGGATCACGCGGGAGTCTTCAATCGCGCGACGACCTGAGGTGGTGTTGATGATGTAGGTATATTCGCCATTCTTGATACGGTCCTGAATATGCGGACGACCTTCATGCACCTTGTTCACCAGACGCGGATTAATGCCTGCTTCGCCCAGCACAATCGCCGTGCCGTGGGTTGCATCCAGCTCGAAGCCCTGTTTCAGCAGTTTTGCCGCCAGGTCCACCACGCGTTCTTTGTCGCCTTCACGCACGGAGAGCAGCGCACGGCCCTGTTTCTTCATGGTGGAGTTACTGCCCAGCTGCGCTTTGGCGAACGCTTCAGCGAAGGTGCGACCCACGCCCATCACTTCCCCGGTGGAGCGCATTTCTGGCCCTAACAGCGGGTCAACGCCCGGGAATTTGTTGAACGGCAGCACCACTTCTTTCACCGAGTAGTACGGCGGGATAACTTCTTTAGTCACGCCCTGCTCAGCCAGCGATTTGCCTGCCATCACGCGCGCCGCCACTTTTGCCAGCGGCACGCCGGTGGCTTTGGAGACGAACGGAACGGTACGCGCCGCACGCGGGTTAACTTCAATCAGGTAGACTTCGTTGTTTTTCACCGCAAACTGCACGTTCATCAGGCCGCGCACCTGCAATTCGAAGGCCAGTTTCTGCACCTGCTGGCGCATCACATCCTGAATTTCCTGACTTAAGGTGTACGCAGGCAGAGAACATGCGGAGTCACCGGAGTGCACGCCCGCCTGCTCGATGTGCTCCATAATGCCGCCAATCAGCACCATTTCGCCGTCGCAGATGGCATCCACGTCAACTTCAACCGCATCATCAAGGAAGTGATCCAGCAACACTGGCGCATCGTTAGACACGCTGACCGCCGTCTGGAAGTAGCGACGCAGGTCAGCTTCGTCATAGACGATTTCCATCGCCCGACCGCCGAGAACGTAAGACGGGCGCACCACCAGCGGGTAGCCAATCTCTTTTGCCTTCTCAACCGCCATTTCAATAGCGGTAACGGTGGCGTTCGCCGGTTGTTTCAGTTTCAGACGGTCAACCGCATGCTGGAAGCGTTCACGGTCTTCCGCACGGTCGATAGCATCCGGGCTGGTACCAATAACCGGTACGCCAGCGGCTTCCAGCGCGCGCGCCAGTTTCAGCGGGGTCTGACCACCGTACTGGACGATAACGCCTTTCGGCTTCTCGATACGCACGATTTCCAGTACATCTTCCAGGGTTACCGGCTCGAAGTATAGACGGTCGGAGGTGTCGTAGTCGGTGGAGACGGTTTCCGGGTTACAGTTAACCATAATGGTTTCGTAACCGTCTTCACGCAGCGCCAGCGAGGCGTGCACGCAGCAGTAGTCGAATTCGATACCCTGACCGATACGGTTCGGGCCGCCGCCAAGCACCATGATTTTTTCACGGTCGGTAGACGGATTCGATTCGCACTCTTCTTCATAAGTGGAGTACATATAAGCGGTGTCGGTGGCAAATTCTGCCGCACAGGTATCCACGCGCTTATAAACCGGGTGCAGATCATACTGGTCGCGCAGCTTGCGGATTTCCGCTTCGCGAACGCCCGCCAGTTTAGCCAGACGCGCATCGGCAAAGCCTTTGCGTTTCAGCTGGCGCAGGAAGTCAGCGTTCAGGCCAGTGATGCCCACTTCTGCGACTTTCTCTTCCAGACGCACCAGCTCTTCAATCTGTACCAGGAACCAGCGGTCAATGTTGGTCAGGTTGAAGACGCCGTCCACAGACAGGCCCGCACGGAAAGCATCGGCGATGTACCAGATACGCTCTGCGCCTGCATCTTTCAGTTCGCGACGGATTTTGGTTAACGCTTCCGGGTCATCCAGGCTCACTTTCGGGTCAAAGCCAGTTGCGCCGACTTCCAGGCCGCGCAGCGCTTTTTGCAGGGATTCCTGCTGCGTGCGACCAATCGCCATCACTTCGCCAACCGATTTCATCTGAGTGGTCAGACGGTCGTTCGCACCAGCGAATTTCTCGAAGTTGAAGCGAGGAATTTTAGTCACCACGTAGTCGATGGACGGCTCAAAGGAGGCCGGAGTACGTCCGCCTGTGATGTCGTTCATCAGTTCGTCGAGGGTGTAACCCACCGCCAGTTTCGCTGCCACTTTGGCAATCGGGAAACCAGTGGCTTTCGACGCCAGCGCCGAAGAACGGGACACGCGCGGGTTCATTTCGATAACAATCAGGCGACCGTTTTTCGGGTTCACCGCAAACTGGACGTTGGAACCACCGGTTTCAACACCGATTTCACGCAGCACTGCCATCGAGGCGTTACGCATGATTTGATATTCTTTGTCGGTCAGCGTTTGCGCTGGCGCGACAGTGATGGAGTCACCGGTGTGGATGCCCATTGCATCGAAGTTTTCGATAGAGCAGACGATGATGCAGTTGTCGTTTTTATCACGCACCACTTCCATCTCGTACTCTTTCCAGCCAATCAGCGACTCATCAATCAGCAGCTCTTTGGTCGGGGAGAGATCCAGACCGCGGGCGCAGATTTCTTCAAACTCTTCGCGGTTATAAGCGATACCGCCACCGCTACCGCCCATGGTAAAGGATGGGCGAATAATGCACGGGAAGCCCACGTCAGCGGCAACCGCCAGCGCTTCTTCCATCGTGTGTGCAATACCGGAACGCGCAGTTTCCAGACCGATTTTCTTCATCGCTACGTCGAAACGGCGGCGGTCTTCTGCTTTATCAATCGCATCGGCGGTAGCACCAATCATGGTGACACCGAACTCTTCCAGCACACCCTGACGCTCCAGCTCCAGCGCGCAGTTCAACGCCGTCTGACCGCCCATCGTTGGCAGCACTGCGTCCGGGCGCTCTTTTTCAATAATCTTGCGTACCACTTCCCAGTGAATCGGCTCGATGTAGGTCGCATCAGCCATTTCCGGGTCGGTCATGATGGTCGCCGGGTTGGAGTTCACCAGAATAACGCGGTAACCCTCTTCGCGCAGGGCTTTACATGCTTGCGCGCCAGAGTAGTCAAACTCACACGCCTGACCGATAACAATCGGGCCCGCACCCAGAATCAGGATACTTTTTATATCTGTACGTTTTGGCATGACTCTTTTACTCCTGATTACTTAGCGGTTTTACGGTACTGCTCAATTAACTCGATAAAGTGGTCGAACAACGGCGCTGCGTCGTGCGGACCAGGGCTAGCTTCAGGGTGACCCTGGAAGCTGAACGCCGGTTTATCGGTGCGATGAATCCCCTGTAACGTACCGTCGAACAGGGATTTATGTGTAACACGCAGGTTTGCAGGTAATGTTGCTTCATCCACCGCAAAACCGTGGTTCTGGGCGGTGATCATCACCACGTTTTTCTCCACATCTTTCACCGGATGGTTGCCGCCGTGGTGACCAAATTTCATTTTGACAGTCTTCGCACCGCTCGCCAGCGCCAGCAACTGATGGCCGAGGCAGATGCCGAATACCGGAATATCGGTTTCGAGGAATTTCTGGATGGCAGTAATAGCGTAATCGCACGGGGCCGGGTCGCCAGGACCGTTGGAGAGGAAGATGCCGTCTGGATTCATTTTCAGCACATCTTCCGCAGAAGTTTGCGCCGGAACGATGGTCAGGCGGCAGCCTCTGTCCACCAGCATCCGCAGGATGTTGCGCTTGGCACCGAAATCGTAGGCCACGACGTGGAACGGCAGCTCGTCTTCTTTTTTCGCTTCTGGCAGGCCGCCGGTCAGCGTCCAGCTCCCTTGTGTCCAGCTATAGGCTTCTGCGGTAGTCACTTCTTTTGCCAGATCCATGCCGTTCAGACCTGGGAACGCGCGGGCTTTTTCTAACGCCAGCGCCGCATCCGGGTTATCGCCTGCGATAATGCAGCCATTCTGTGCGCCTTTCTCGCGCAGTAAACGCGTCAGCTTACGGGTATCGATATCGGCAATCGCCACGATGTTATGGCGCTTCAGGTAAGAAGAGAGGTCTTCGGTATTACGGAAGTTGCTGGCAATCAGCGGCAGGTCGCGAATCACCAGACCTTGTGCATGTACCTGAGAAGATTCTTCATCGGCGTCATTAGTGCCGACATTGCCAATATGGGGATAAGTAAGAGTAACGATTTGACGAGAATAGGAAGGATCAGTGAGGATTTCTTGATAACCGGTCATTGAAGTATTGAAAACGACTTCCCCAACCGCCGAACCTGTTGCCCCTATGGCCCGACCGTGAAACTGGGTTCCGTCTTCCAGAACCAATAGCGCTGACTTAATCAAAACACCCTCCAGAGAATATTCACTCACTTTATTTGCATATTAATTCACAATGATGACGCAAATCAATGCAAATCTGCTTACCGACGAATTTCTGGCAAACGGCGGCATTCTGGAGATATGGGCGCTAAAAGTCAACTCAATCGCGGTATTTATTATATGATTTTATGCGTCATGCATATTTTTATGGCATTAAGCGACAAAAAGATCACCTAACGTAGTCAGGAAAACGCTTGCACAGCGAGAAGAATGTAAAAACAAAATTCACTCGGAAAAAAGTGGACCAGATGGTCAAAATTTACATTAAAACAACAAAAATCACAGACAAAACTTTATATTTTTAGCAATTTGTATCAACAATTAATAAAAAACCACAAAATAAAAGGGCTAAAAATTAAAGCCCTTTACAATCAATAAATTAGATATGTTACTTTTGCATCAATACAAATGTTTTGTGGTTATAATCTATTGAGATCCAGCACATCTCGCATATCAAAAAGACCATTTTCCTTGCCATTTAGCCACAATGCCGATCTTACCGCACCGTTAGCAAATGTCATGCGGCTGGACGCCTTATGGGTAATCTCCAGACGTTCGCCGATATCGGCAAACATGGCGGTATGTTCACCCACAATGTCACCCGCACGTACAGTGGCAAAACCAATGGTGCCAGGAACACGTTCACCAGTATGGCCTTCACGACTGTAGACCGCGCAATCTTTCAGGTCTTTGTCCAGTGCATGAGCAATCGCCTCCCCCATCGCCAGCGCAGTGCCTGACGGCGCATCGACTTTATGTCTATGATGTGCTTCGATAATTTCAATATCGGTGTAGTCACCCATTACCTGAGTGGCTTTCTCCAGCAGCTTAAGCATGACGTTAACGCCAACGCTAAAATTGGCGGCAAAGACAATCGCAATATCTGTGGCAGCGTCACGAATCGCTTGTTTGCCAGCGTCATCAAAACCCGTTGTACCAATCACCATCCCTTTACCATGCTGGCGACAAAAAGCGAGATGGTTCAGCGTACCTTCCGGACGGGTAAAATCGATAAACACATCAAAATCATCTTTTACCGCGTCGAGGCTGCTTTGCACGGTAACGCCTGTTTTTCCGACTCCGGCCAGTTCACCAGCGTCGCTGCCCAGTAAAGAAGATCCTTCGCGCTCCAGCGCCGCGCCCAGCTGCACGCCTTCTAATGCCAGCGCCGCCTGAATCAACTGGCGGCCCATACGCCCCCCGGCTCCCGCGATGGCAACGCGGATGTTTGCATTATGCATAGCTATTCTCTTTTGTTAATTTGCATAGACCGTTTTCAGAGTAACCAGCGCATCGCTACGCCGCCAGCCAAAAACGCTGATAATTAGAAATTAATGATAAACAGGGAGGGATATCAGTGAAAGGCATGACGCAGAAAGTGATGCGTCATACCATCTGTCATTATGCCTGGTCTTGTGACTTTGACGGCAGGCAGCAAAGTATAAGCAGAATTACGCCCGTAACAGGGATCAACACGACAATAATGACCCACCACCCTGGATATCCGATATCGTGCATCCTTCTGACGGCTAGCGCCATCGCCGGTACGGCAAAAATCAACGTTAAAATAAATGATGCGGGCAGCGCAAAAAAAATGAAAACACCATAGTCATTGTTCATTGTTTCCGCAAACCACCAGCATAAAAGCGGTAGCAGACAGATAACGACACTACCGATCATAAATGACCAGAACTCAAAACGGGTGGCGACACCTTCATAATTAAAGATGTTTTTCCACCCTTCCAAATACGCTTCTCCATACGTCATAGAACACTTCCTTGTTTTCTGATTAGTTCGCCAGGGCCAGCACTTCCGCCACCCACTGCTGAAAGCCTTTCACATCCAGATCCAGCGCCACCTGCACGTTTGCAGGTTTACTCAGGCAACCATCAATATCAACAACCGTAGTACCTGAGGTAAATTCGCCCTGCGTTTCCACTGCCACAAAACACGGCTTGAGAGTGAATAAGTCCGGGCGCACCAGCCAGGCGATAGCGCAGAGATCGTGCATACGCAGGCCGCTTTGCATACTGCCGCTACGGTAGTGACTAAACAAGGCGTGCAGCATTTTTCCGGTACGATTCAACTCCGGCAATGTAGCAAGATAATCAGGAGCTAACACCGCCTGATTGGTGACATCCAGACCGCACATGACGATTTCGATGCCGCTACGGAAGACGCACGCAGCCGCTTCTGGATCGGCAGCGATATTAAACTCGGCGTTTGGTGTGCAGTTGCCGCGTCCGGCAGAACCACCCATGATCACCAGACGGCAAATATGCGGTTTGCATTCCGGGCATTGTGAAAGTAACAGCGCAATATTGGTTAACGGGCCGATGGCTACCAGAGTAACAGGCTCAGGCGCACGCAGCAGGGCATCACGAATCGCCAGAAACGCGGGTTTGTCCAGTGGGCTTCTGTTGTGCTCGACAAAGTCGTAGCCAGCCATTCCCGATTCACCGTGCACAGATGCTGCATTACGCGGTGCGCGTACCAGCGGCACGGCAGCTCCCTGGGCAAGCGGAATCTCCGCATTCCAGAAATGCAGCAGTTGCAGGGCGTTGCGGGTAGTTTTCTCAACCGAGACATTACCTGCGACGGTGGTCATCAGTTGCAGGTCGAGTTCGGGGGCAAAAATCGCGGCGGCAATGGCGACGGCATCGTCAATGCCGGGGTCTGTATCGAGGAAAATGGGTAAGCGCATGTTTTCTCCATAAAAAATGCCGGTAACAAGACCGGCATTTTCGCATAACTTAGGCTGCTAATGACTTAATCGACTTCACGAATATCGACACGCAGCTCTTTCGGCACTTCGAAAACAATGTTTTCTTCACGGCCTTCCAGCGGAATGGCTTCACCACCGCCCAGCTGTTGCAAACGTGCCACCACATTCTGCACCAGAATATCCGGAGCCGATGCGCCCGCAGTCACGCCGACGCATTTAACCTCTTTCACCCACTCTTCCTGGATATCTTTCGCATCGTCAATCAAAAACGCGCGTTTGCCCATCCGCTGAGCCAGCTCCGCCAGACGGTTGGAGTTGGAGGAGTTTTTCGAACCGACCACCAACACCACTTCTGCCTGCTCTGCCAGGGCGCGTACCGCTTCCTGACGGTTGGTGGTGGCGTAGCAGATATCATCTTTGCGCGGCCCGACAATTTTCGGGAAGCGTTTACGCAGCGCGTCGATGACATCAGACGTGTCATCCACCGATAGCGTGGTCTGGGTCATAAAGGAGAGTTTCTCTTCGTTTTTGACCGTCAGTTTCCACACGTCGTCCGGCGACTCGACCAGATACATTCCCCCTTCCGGGTTACTGTACTGGCCCATCGTACCTTCCACTTCCGGATGCCCGGCGTGGCCGATGAGAATCGACTCTTCGCCACGACGGCTGGCGCGCGCGACTTCCATATGCACTTTGGTCACCAGCGGACAGGTCGCGTCAAATACCGTCAAATCGCGACTTTTCGCTTCGTTGCGGACTGCCTGAGAAACACCGTGTGCGGAAAAAATCAGGATCGCGCCGTCCGGCACTTCGCTGATCTGCTCAATAAAGATAGCCCCACGCTCGCGCAGGCTATCGACCACGTAGCGGTTATGTACCACTTCGTGACGGACATATATCGGTGCGCCGTAAATGGCCAGCGCGTTTTCAACAATGCTGATAGCGCGGTCTACCCCGGCACAAAAACCACGCGGGTTGGCCAACAGGATCTGCATGTTACGCCTCCAGTGCCGGATCGATTTCCAGCACTTCAATATCAAAATGAACGGTCTGCCCGGCCAGCGGATGGTTGAAATCAACGGTAATGGAGTCACCGTTAATTTCGCGGATCACGCCAGGCATCTCACTGCCATCCATTGCGGTAAAAAGCATGATTGCGCCAATTTCTGGCTCGCCTGCATCCATAAACTCACGGCGGGAGAAGTACTGAATCAGGTCCGGTGACGGCACGCCAAACGCCGCATCTGGCTCCAGCGAGAAGGTGGTTTTATCGCCCACTTTCAGCCCCAGCAGATGTTGCTCCAGCCCTTCGGAAAGAGAAGCATCACCCAGGCGGAATAGCGCCGGTTTACCGTTGTTGCGGGTAGACTCGGCGGTGGTGCCATCGTCGAGTTTTAGCGTGAAGTGCACCAGGACGGCGCTATTGCTCTGTACAGATTCAGACATGCAGGTTTGCTCTTATATTTTGAGGATTTTTGCCGGATGCGCCTACGATTTCGCAGCAATCTGTAGGCCGGATAAGATGCGTTAGCATCGCATCCGGCAGGGTTTATTATTGTTTTTTCGCTTTAGAAGGCAAAAAACCTTCCAGCACAATCAGTGCCGCACCGACACAAATGGCAGTATCGGCAAGGTTGAAGGTGGCGAAGTGCCAGTCGCCGACGTAGAAGTCGATCATATCGACAACGAAGCCATGCCACAGGCGGTCGAACAGATTGCCCAGCGCGCCGCCAATAATCAGCGCGTAAGCGATATTGTTTAGCTTTTGCGTGGCCTTCGAGCGATACATCATCACCACCAGGGTAACGCTAATACCAATTGCTATACCGGCAAAGAACCAACGCTGCCAGCCGCCGCTATCGGCAAGGAAACTAAACGCCGCGCCATAGTTACGCGCATAATGCAGATTAAGCGACGGGAACAGCGGGACCGTATCCCCCAGAGCAAAGTTCTGGAGGATCAGGTATTTGCTGCCCAGATCGATAATCAGCACGACTACCACCAGCCACAGCCAGCGTAGCCCTGTTGAACAGATCGATTGACTCATCAGGCAAACTTACGTTTTTCACCGTCACCGGCGACGTTGCTGACACAGCGGCCGCAGATTTCTGCGTGTTCCGCCACCTTGCCGACATCCTGGGTGTAGTGCCAGCAGCGTGGGCACTTCTCACCTTCGGCACGAGTTACAACTGCCTGAACGGTTGTATTACCAGGGTTATACTGGATATTTTCATCATTGATACCGCCAGCCTCATCAGAAATGACGAATTGAGACGTAATGAAAATGAATCTCGCCTCTTCGCCCAGACGTTTTAGCTTCGCAATAGTCCCCAGATCATCGTCAGCATATTTCAGCGTAACTTTAGCTTCCAGATTAGACTTGATGCCATTCGCCTTCTGATTTTCCAGTTCTTTGTTTACCTGATCTTTGATGTAACGAACATCGTCCCAGAAGGAATCATTAAATTCCTCATCATCTGCCAGGCCAAACAGACCTTCGTACCACTCGCCGGTGAAGACGTATTTTTCACGCTCGCCCGGCAGGTAGCCCCACACTTCATCAGCGGTGAAGGAGAGGATGGGTGCCATCCAGCGAACCAGCGCTTCTGCGATGTGATACAGCGCAGTCTGGCAGCTACGACGCGCCACACTGTCCGCTTTGGCGGTGTACTGACGGTCTTTGATGATGTCGAGGTAGAAGGAACCCATCTCAACGGAACAGAAGCGCATCAGACGCTGTACCACTTCGTGGAAATCGTATGCTTCGTACGCCTTGAGGATGTCTTCCTGTGCCGCTTTCGCACAACCTACGGCCCAGCGATCCAGTACCACCATCTCTTCCGGTTTCACCATATCTTTTGCCGGATCAAAACCATTGAGGTTTGCCAGCAGGAAGCGTGCGGTGTTACGGATACGACGATAGCTGTCGGCAGCACGTTTCAGGATCTCGTCAGAAACGGCCATTTCACCGGTGTAGTCGGTAGATGCCACCCACAGACGCAGAATATCCGCGCCCAGTTTGTTCATCACATCCTGCGGCGAAACGGTGTTGCCGATGGATTTAGACATCTTGCGACCCTGACCATCCACGGTAAAGCCGTGGGTCAGTACCTGACGATACGGCGCTTTGCCCTTCATCGCGGTAGAGATCATCAGAGAGGACATGAACCAGCCGCGGTGTTGGTCAGAACCTTCCAGATACATATCCGCTGCGTGACCAGCAAATTCAGGACGCACGTCAACAACGGAAGAGTGGGTAGATCCGGAGTCAAACCATACGTCGAGAGTATCCGGCACTTTCACATACTGGTCAGCTTCGTCGCCGAGAATCTCTTTCGCATCGAGATCCCACCACGCCTGGATGCCATCAACTTCAACGCGTTTTGCCACTTCTTCTATCAGTTCAAGGGTACGCGGATGCAGTTCTTCCGTGTCTTTATGCACGAACAGTGACATCGGTACGCCCCAGGTGCGCTGACGGGAGATACACCAGTCAGGACGGTTAGCGACCATCGACTCGATACGCGCCTGGCCCCAATCCGGGATCCACTGCACGCCTTTGATCTCTTTCAGCGACTGCGCGCGCAAACCTTCTTTGTCCATGCTGACGAACCACTGCGGTGTCGCGCGGAAGATGATCGGCGTTTTGTGACGCCAGCAGCACGGATAGCTGTGCTGCATTTTCTCAACGTGCAGCAGCGCGCCTTTTTCCTGCAGCAGCGCAACGACGATGTCGTTCGCTTTGAAGACATTCACGCCATCCAGCGTCGGGTAAGTACCCGGCAGATAAGTGCCGTCCGGGCCAACCGGGTTAGCGGTTTCCAGACCGTATTTCTGGCCAATCACATAGTCGTCCGGACCGTGGCCAGGCGCGGTGTGAACGGCACCGGTACCAGCATCCAGGGTAACGTGATCGCCGAGGATTGCCGGAACGTCGAAACCCATAAACGGATGGGTAAAGCGCAGCAGCTCAAGCTCCGCACCTTTTACCGTGCCGAGAATGGTGTAATCGGTCACGCCGATACGCTGCATTACGCTTTCAACCAGATCTTTCGCCAGAATCACGGCCTGACCGTCGATCTGCACCAGCGCATAGTCGAAATCCGGTGCAATAGAGATTGCGCGGTTTGCAGGCAGAGTCCACGGCGTGGTGGTCCAGATTACCAGCGAGATTGGGCCGTTAACGTTGCTGACGCCAAATTTTGCTTTCAGCGCATCCTGATCGACCGCCTGGAAAGCGACGTCGATGGACGGAGACGTTTTGTCATAATACTCAACTTCCGCTTCTGCCAGTGCAGAACGGCAGTCAACGCACCAGTGCACTGGCTTCGCGCCTTTGTGCAGGTGACCGTTGCCGATGATTTTGCCCAGCGCGCGGATGATGTTGGCTTCAGTTTTGAAGTCCATGGTCAGGTACGGGTGCGACCAGTCGCCCAGCACGCCCAGACGGATAAAGTCTTTGCGCTGACCGTCAACCTGGGTAGCTGCGTATTCGCGGCACTTGGCGCGGAACTCGGCAGCAGTGAATTTCTCACCCGGCTTACCGTATTCTTGCTCTACTTTCAGCTCGATCGGCAGACCGTGGCAGTCCCAGCCAGGCACATACGGCGAGTCATAACCGGAAAGTCCTTTGGACTTCACGATAATGTCTTTCAGAATCTTGTTAACCGAGTGACCAATATGAATGCTGCCATTCGCATAAGGAGGGCCATCATGCAGAATGAAGGTTTTTTTGCCTTTTTTAGCCGCACGAATGATGCCGTACAGGTCATCATCAGTCCAACGCGCCAGCATTCCCGGTTCGCGTTTGGCGAGATCGCCACGCATCGGGAACCCTGTTTCCGGCAAATTCAGGGTTGATTTATAGTCACTCATCAGATTCTCGGTTCCGTATTTCGGTTTGATTACATAACAGGCTTAAGCCGGTTTTGTTAGCCCAAAAAATTCGCGGGCGGTTAATTCATCACGCGCAATCTGCGCTTTCAGTTCGTCCAGCGACGCAAATCGCTGCTCATTGCGTATTTTTTTACGCAGCACTACTTGTATATGGCGACCGTAAAGGTCCATTGCAACATCTAACAAATGCACTTCCAGCTGCTGGCGAATACCGGCAACCGTTGGACGTGTTCCGATGTTTGCCACGCCGGGTAACGGCTTTTCGCCGAGGCCCAGCACTTCCACCGCATAAACCCCTTTCACCGGGGAAACCTGACGGCGTAGCGGTACATTCGCCGTCGGGAAACCTATCGTGCGCCCTAATTCATCACCGTGGACCACACGCCCGGAGATGGCAAACGGGTGCCCCAGTAAACTTTCTGCCAGAGCCAGATTATCGTCTGCCAGCGCCTGACGCACAGCGGTACTGCTGATACGCACGCCACCTTCGCAAAAAGTTTGCGTACTGGTAATGTCAAAGCCGTATTCCACGCCAGCTTTCTGTAATAACAAGAAATCGCCTTCACGACCAGCGCCAAAGCGGAAATCATCACCCACGGCGAGGAATTTTACCCGCAAATGCTTCACCAGCAGATCGCTGATGAAGTTTTGCGCAGTCAGCGCCGCAAAGCGCCTGTCGAAACGCACGCACAGCACGTAATCTACGCCACACTCTGCAAGGTAACGCAGTTTTTCCCGCAGTCGGGTCAGTCTTGCCGGGGCTTTATCGGTAGCAAACAGTTCCAGTGGTTGAGGTTCAAAAAGCATCACCATCACCGGTAAGTTTCGCCTGCGCCCTTCTTCCTGCAAGCCCTGCAACAGCGCGCGATGACCGCGATGCACGCCGTCGAAATTACCAATAGTCAGCACACACCCTTCTTGCGGGGCCTGGCTGAGATTATGTATGCCGCGTATCAGCTTCATGTCTGGCTCAAAACAGTGAAAATCGTCCGAGTATACCTTGTACAGCGGTCAAGGTTAACCGGCGATTGAGTACCGAAATCAGAAAGAAGTGGCTTTTCATTGCCATGGCGCAAATCACGGGCAGAAACTCACGGCCTGATGCAATTTTTATCGCGGAAAAGCTGTATTCACACCCCGCAAGCTGGTAGAATCCTGCGCCATCACTACGTAACGAGCGCCGGCACATTAACGGCGCTTATTTGCACAAATCCATTGACAAAAGAAGGCTAAAAGGGCATATTCCTCGGCCTTTGAATTGTCCATATAGAACACATTTGGGAGTTGGACCTTGGCTAATATCAAATCAGCTAAGAAGCGCGCCATTCAGTCTGAAAAGGCTCGTAAGCACAACGCAAGCCGTCGCTCTATGATGCGTACTTTCATCAAGAAAGTATACGCAGCTATCGAAGCTGGCGACAAAGCTGCTGCACTGAAAGCATTTAACGAAATGCAACCGATCGTGGACCGTCAGGCTGCTAAAGGTCTGATCCACAAAAACAAAGCTGCACGTCATAAGGCTAACCTGACTGCACAGATCAACAAACTGGCTTAATCGCCTTTTGTTGTCAGCTTTGTAAAAAAGCCCGCGCAAGCGGGTTTTTTTATGCCCATCTGCAGGCCAAAACTGCAGCCTGCAGAGTACAAATGGTTATTTTGAAGCTGAAGTAAACAACGCAGAGTAATCTGTGTTGCAAATACGCTGTACCGCAGGATGTTGAATCATCCTTTCGGCGAAAATCGCGTGGTACTCTTCCATCACGTTCTCAACGCGGCCTATCTCCATAACCGAGTCATCGTTATAGAAATCATTAGCGTAAAGCGAAGGTGCAACGAAAATAGCGTTATGCGTCGCTCCAAAAGCTTTCATCAACGCCGCATCATCAAACTCCCCCAGAATTTCAACGTTTAAGCCCTGAGAGTTAAACCAGTTTAATAGCTTGCGTCCCAACATTGAGCGACGCCCCGGAATAAGTAAGCGACGCTCTTCCAGACAGGCAGGAAACGGCTTTTCTGGCAGCGGGTTAGTGCACCAGAAACTGACACCACACTCGCCAATTTTTATGGAAAACAGCCCTTCCTGCTGGGTGGAGTCTATCGGGCAGTCAGAGATGATCATATCCAGCTTATGCTGACTCAGTTGCTCCAACAGCATCTCGTGCGTCGATTCAAAACAGCGTAAATGGATCTGCTCGTCTTCCACCACTGCGGCATTCAAAACACTACTGACCAGGCGTTTGGAAAGAGCATCTGCCACACCAACATCAAACAACAAATTGGACTCTTTGCGATAGTTGACGATATCCAGCATTTCCTGGCTCAAGGTGAACATTTTATCGGCGTAGCGATAGACCAGTTCCCCCAGTTCGCTGGGTTCCAGACCACGTCCTTTACGCTTAAATAGTTTCCCTTGCAGGCGCTCTTCCAGCGCCCGGATCTGCCCGGTAATGGTTTGTGGTGTTAAATAAAGCGCCTCCGCTGCGCCAACCACAGAACCTTCTTTGTAGACATGCCAGAAGTAATACAAGTGGTTGTAATTGATATGAGACATGCTCATTTCTCTCCCTGATAAGAATGAAAAGGGAGCCATTTATGGCTCCCCGGTACATCGCCCTGTCAAACTGATGGACGTAAACGAATGCGTAACCAGCTATATCCAATTACCGCCGAAGAGATTGAGCCAACCAGAATGCCCAATTTCGCCCAGTTAATCAGTTCTGGATCTACGCTACCAAAAGCCAGGCTGGCAATAAAGATAGACATAGTAAAACCGATACCGCACAAGATCCCAACCGCCATAATTTGCTGATAAGTGGTTCCCTCTGGCAAATGAGCCAGTTTCAAACGCAGCGCCAACCAGCAGAACAAACTAATACCCAACGGCTTGCCAATCAGCAAACCGGCGATGATCCCTAATGGCAAGATGGAGGTCAGGCCATCCAACGTCACGCCTTGCAGAGAAACGCCGGCATTGGCAAAAGCAAACAGCGGCAAAATCAGATAAGCCACCCATGGATGCAATACATGCTCCAGGCGCTTCGCCGGAGAACGGCCATGCTTCTCTTTCAATGGAATAAAGAAACCGACAATGACACCTGCCAGCGTTGCGTGGACACCTGATTTCAACACTGCGGTCCACAGCACCACGCCGACCAGAATATAAACTCCCGTACGGCGAACACCACAAATGTTCAGCACCGCGAGCACCGCAATTGCTACAGCTGCAACGCCAAGAGAGGTCATCGACAAATCATTAGTGTAAAACAAGGCAATGATTATGATGGCCCCAAGATCATCGATAATAGCCAGCGCCATCAAAAAGATCTTCAGCGCCAACGGTACACGACTTCCCAATAACGCCAGAACCCCCAGCGCAAAAGCAATGTCAGTTGCAGCTGGGATTGCCCACCCTTCACGAGTAACAGGATCGGCGTAGTTAAAGACCAAATAGAGCAATGCCGGGACAATCATCCCGCCGATTGCGGCAATAACTGGAAATGCCGCCTGGCGCAAACTGGCCAGCGATCCTTGCATCAGCTCGCGTTTAACTTCCAGACCAACCAACAGGAAAAATACCGCCATTAACGCGTCATTTATCCATAACAGCATGTTTTTATTGATTTCAAGAGAACCAACCCGGAGCTGAACCGGCGTCTCAAGAAAGTCGTGATACCATCCACTGGTTGCGCCGCTGTTGGCCATAATCATCGCCAGAACAGCGGCAATGATGAGAATAATGCCTCCCGAGGCATCACTGCTAAAGAATCGATGCAGATGTTTCACTTTTTATTTCTCTTTCAGGTGAATAGATCGTTTTTACTATTTTACTCTGCACGAATCATCGTTAAAATCAGATTATAGTGTAGGAATAATTCGTTTTTTACGATCTATAAAGAAGATTAAGTCACCAGCAGAGGAAGTGTTTTTGGCGCTCGAAAGCGGTGGCTGATGACCTCAAGCCCTGATAATCATAGCTTAAGGTCTGGATTTCTGAGGGATTAATTCGGAAAAGTAATAATTAATTTGTTGTCAGTCGACGTCGTTTGTTAGGACAATATTTCAAAAATAATCCAGCTTGTCGTCAATAATTGCGATAAAGAGATAAATTAAAGTTAAAAAATTAAATCCTTAAAAAATTACGCCATAAAAATGCGAGGCGTCTTCAGGATTAGAATCGATAAAACAGAGTGGGTTAAAGAGAGCGGTATAATAGCGGCGGGTGCTTGAGGCTATCTGTCTCAGGCATTAGCTGGATGGCAGATAGAGAAAAGCCCCGAGTGATATTTTACCATCAACCCGAGGCCCCCTATATGCTGAACACATGTAGAGTGCCTCTTACTGACCGTAAGGTCAAGGAGAAGAGAGCAATGAAGCAGCATAAGGCGATGATTGTCGCCCTGATCGTCATCTGTATCACCGCCGTAGTGGCGGCGCTGGTAACGAGAAAAGACCTCTGTGAGGTTCACATCCGAACTGGCCAGACGGAGGTTGCTGTTTTCACGGCTTACGAATCCGAGTAAGAGCAACGGCGGGGAGCGATCCCCGCCACTTTACAGGTGCTCGCATATCTTCAACGCACCCTATTTTTTTTACCCAGGCCTGCCCACGGGCAGGCTTTTGGGGAGGTTAGCGAGTCAGGTCGTCGAAAAACTTCTTCACGCCATCAAAGAAGCTCTTCGAACGCGGACTGTTGTGCTCGCCGGTTGGGCCACCGAAGCTTTCCTGCAGCTCTTGCAGTAGTTGTTTCTGCTTCTCGTTCAGACCTACCGGTGTTTCGACCACTACGCGGCACAGCAAGTCACCTTGCGCACCGCCGCGGACAGACTTGACACCTTTACCGCGCATACGGAACAGCTTACCGGTCTGGGTTTCGCCAGGCACTTTCAGTTTGACGCGACCATCAAGGGTCGGTACTTCGATTTCGCCACCCAACGCCGCCATAGCGAAGTTGATCGGCACTTCGCAATACAGGTTGTTGCCTTCACGCTCGAAAATCGGGTGCTGTTTAACCTGAACCTGAACGTACAGATCGCCTGCCGGTGCGCCGTGTTCGCCCGCTTCACCTTCGCCCGCAAGACGGATGCGGTCCCCGGTGTCTACCCCTGCCGGGATTTTAACGGACAGCGTTTTGCTGCGCTCAACACGACCATGACCATGACATTTGTTGCACGGATCTTTGATCAGCGTACCGCGGCCCTGACAGTGTGGACAGGTCTGTTGTACGGCGAAGAAGCCCTGGCGCATCTGCACCTGACCAGAACCATGACAGGTCGGACAGGTTTGCGGCTGCGTACCTGGTTTTGCACCGCTACCGTGGCAAACGTCACACTCTTCCAGAGTCGGAATGCGGATCTCTTTGGTCACGCCACGTACAGCTTCTTCGAGGGTGAGCTCCATGTTATAGCGTAAATCAGCACCACGCGCCGCACGTTGACGACCACGTCCGCCGCCAAAAATATCGCCGAAAACGTCACCAAAAATATCGCTGAAGTCTGCGCCGCCGCCAAAACCGCCGCCGCCCATGCCGCCTTGCTCAAACGCCGCATGACCATACTGATCGTATGCCGCACGTTTTTGCGAGTCGGTCAGAACTTCATAAGCTTCCTTGATCTCTTTAAATTTCGCCTCGGCCTCTTTGTCACCCTGGTTACGGTCCGGGTGGTATTTCATGGCCAGGCGTTTGTAGGCCTTTTTGATTTCACGCTCTTCCGCTGTTTTGGAAACGCCTAAAATCTCGTAATAATCTTGCTTAGCCATCTTTTTTGATTTGCCCCTAGATGAATGCACGGGCGGAGAGGAAATTCCCCTTCGCCCGTGTCAGTATAATTACCCGTTTATAGGGCGATTATTTTTTGTCTTTGACTTCTTCAAATTCAGCGTCGACAACATCGTCATCTTTCGCGTTGTTTGCAGAAGCATCAGCACCGGCAGTCTGCTGCTGGGCATGTTGTTGCTGGGCGATTTCCATCAGTTTCTGGGAAACCTGTGC
Organism: Escherichia sp. E2748; assembly: GCF_005781125.1. Taxonomy (NCBI): domain Bacteria; kingdom Pseudomonadati; phylum Pseudomonadota; class Gammaproteobacteria; order Enterobacterales; family Enterobacteriaceae; genus Escherichia; species Escherichia sp. E2748. Next base: position 48,180 of record NZ_VATP01000028.1, on the reverse strand, counting down.
CAGCTCCTGCATTTTCGCTTCGATAGCGGCTTTGTCTTCACCTTTCAGAGCAGTTTCCAGTGCAGTCAGCGCAGACTCGATAGCAGTTTTGTCGTCAGCCGGCAGTTTGTCGCCTGCTTCTTCAACCTGCTTACGGGTGCTGTGCAGCAGATGGTCGCCCTGGTTGCGGGTCTGTACCAGCTCTTCAAACTTACGGTCTGCTTCGGCGTTCGCTTCTGCGTCGCGTACCATTTTCTGGATTTCATCTTCGTTCAGACCAGAAGAAGCCTTGATGGTGATCTTCTGCTCTTTACCGCTGTTTTTGTCTTTCGCGGAAACGTGCAGGATACCGTCAGCATCGATATCGAAGGTAACTTCGATCTGCGGCATACCGCGCGGTGCCGGGTTGATACCATCCAGGTTGAACTGACCCAGAGATTTGTTATCAGCCGCACGTTTACGTTCACCCTGCAGCACGTGGATGGTTACCGCAGACTGGTTGTCTTCAGCGGTAGAGAACACCTGGCTGTGCTTGGTGGGGATAGTGGTGTTTTTCGCGATCAGCGTCGTCATCACACCGCCCATGGTTTCGATACCCAGAGACAGCGGGGTAACGTCCAGCAGCAGTACGTCTTTTACGTCACCAGTCAGAACACCACCCTGAACAGCAGCACCGATAGCTACAGCTTCGTCCGGGTTAACGTCTTTACGCGGCTCTTTACCAAAGAATTCAGCAACTTTCTTCTGAACCATTGGCATACGAGTCTGACCACCAACGAGGATAACATCGTCGATATCAGATACGGACAGGCCAGCGTCCTGCAGTGCAACTTTCAGCGGCTCGATGGAACGGTTTACCAGGTCTTCAACCAGGCTTTCCAGTTTCGCACGAGTCACTTTGATGTTCATGTGTTTCGGACCGGTCGCGTCTGCAGTGATGTACGGCAGGTTAACGTCGGTCTGCTGAGCGGAAGACAGCTCGATTTTCGCTTTTTCTGCCGCTTCTTTCAGACGCTGCATTGCCAGCGGGTCGTTGCGCAGGTCAATGCCCTGATCTTTCTTGAATTCTTCAACCAGATAGTTGATCAAACGGCTATCAAAGTCTTCACCACCCAGGTGGGTATCACCGTTGGTAGCCAGAACTTCGAAGGTTTTTTCGCCGTCAACTTCGTCGATTTCGATAATGGAAATATCGAAAGTACCACCACCCAGGTCATAAACCGCGATAGTACGGTTACCAGTACCTTTGTCCAGACCGTAAGCCAGCGCAGCTGCGGTCGGTTCGTTGATGATACGTTTTACTTCCAGACCAGCGATACGGCCTGCGTCTTTGGTTGCCTGACGCTGAGCATCGTTAAAGTATGCCGGTACAGTGATAACAGCTTCAGTTACCGGTTCGCCCAGGTAATCTTCCGCGGTTTTCTTCATTTTTTTCAGCACTTCAGCAGAAATCTGCGGCGGTGCCATTTTCTGGCCTTTAACTTCGACCCATGCGTCGCCGTTATCAGCAGCAATAATTTTGAACGGCATGATGGAAACATCACGCTGTACTTCTTCGTCCTGGAAGCGGCGGCCAATCAGGCGTTTAATCGCAAACAGGGTGTTTTGCGGGTTCGTCACTGCCTGACGTTTAGCCGGCTGACCAACCAGAGTTTCACCATCCTGGGTATAGGCAATGATAGAAGGCGTGGTGCGATCGCCTTCGGCGTTCTCCAGCACACGAGGAGTGGTGCCATCCATAATCGCTACACAAGAGTTGGTAGTACCCAGGTCGATACCAATAATTTTACCCATCTAAACGTCTCCACTATATATTCGGTCATCATGTGGTATGAGTCTGTAATAGGGGCGAAACGTCTGGTTTCAACTGCCCAATTTCATTTTTTTGCAGACTCACTCACTGCGGTTGACTACTAAATGGGGTCGTAACCCACGTCATCAAGGGGGAGATGCAAAAATTTTTTGTGCTTTTGCGCAGAAATTTCGTGATATGCCAGAAGAAGACATGAAACAGACGGCAATTTCATTCATATAAAGAATGAATCCAACACAAGTTATTCACCAAAAAACTGTAATAAAAAGAAAAGATTACATACCTGAATCTTCTTTTCGCCAGCAGTAAACTAGTGGCTATTCATCCCCTACTGCTCCCCGCTAAGAGAATCTTTATGAAATCCGTTTTTACGATTTCGGCCAGCCTGGTACTTAGCCTTATGCTGTGCTGCACGGCGCAAGCTAACGACCATAAAATCCTCGGCGTCATTGCGATGCCGCGTAACGAAACCAACGATCTGGCACTGAAACTCCCCGTTTGCCGCATCGTAAAACGTATCCAACTCACCGCCGACCACGGCGATTTACAGTTGAGCGGCGCGTCGGTTTATTTCAAAGCCGCCCGTAGCGCCAGTCAAAGCCTGAATGTTCCCGCCGAAATTAAAGAAGGGCAAACCACCAGCTGGATCAACATTAACAGCGATAACGACAACAAACGCTGCGTGTCAAAAATCACCTTTTCCGGTCATACAGTGAACTCGTCCGATATGGCCACGCTGAAAATTATCGGCGACGATTAACGCTTGAACAGAGAAGCCACAATAAATGAATGTTAATTACCTGAATGATTCAGATCTGGATTTTCTCCAGCATTGTAGTGAGGAGCAACTGACCAATTTCGCCCGTTTGCTCACCCATAACGAAAAAGGCAAAACTCGCCTCTCCAGCGTTCTGATGCGTAATGAACTGTTCAAATCGATGGAAGGGCATCCCGAGCAACATCGCCGCAACTGGCAGCTAATTGCCGGAGAATTACAGCATTTTGGCGGCGATAGTATCGCTAACAAACTTCGCGGACACGGTAAACTGTACCGGGCCATTTTGCTCGACGTCTCAAAACGGCTGAAGCTAAAAGCCGACAAAGAGATGTCTACGTTTGAAATTGAGCAACAATTACTGGAACAATTTCTGCGTAATACCTGGAAGAAAATGGACGAGGAACATAAGCAGGAATTTCTCAAGGCGGTCGATGCAAGAGTCAACGAGCTGGAAGAGCTATTACCGCTGCTGATGAAAGACAAATTATTGGCAAAAGGCGTGTCGCATCTGCTTTCCAGCCAGCTTACCCGCATTTTACGTACTCACGCAGCAATGAGCGTTCTCGGGCATGGCCTACTACGTGGTGCGGGGCTTGGTGGCCCGGTGGGCGCGGCATTAAACGGAGTTAAAGCCGTCAGCGGTAGCGCCTATCGCGTTACTATTCCGGCGGTCCTGCAAATTGCCTGCCTGCGTCGAATTGTCAGCGCCACTCAGGCCTAATCCCTCACATCGGGGAAAATTTTCATTTTCCCCTCAAAAGATCATGGACACTACTCCATTGGCTGATTATTATGCCGCGCCCTGAAAACACTACAGTTATTCAGGGAAATTATTTCACCATTCATTCAATGATGATTTTTGAGGAATTATGGGCAACACTAAGTTGGCTAATCCGGCACCGCTGGGCCTGATGGGCTTCGGCATGACCACCATTCTGCTTAACCTGCACAACGTGGGTTATTTCGCTCTGGACGGTATTATTCTCGCTATGGGCATCTTCTACGGCGGTATCGCGCAAATTTTTGCCGGTCTGCTGGAGTATAAAAAAGGCAACACTTTCGGTTTAACTGCCTTCACCTCTTACGGTTCTTTCTGGCTGACGCTGGTTGCGATTCTGCTGATGCCGAAACTGGGCCTGACCGATGCGCCAAATGCGCAGTTCCTTGGTGTCTACCTGGGTCTGTGGGGCGTGTTTACGCTGTTTATGTTCTTCGGCACGCTGAAAGGCGCACGCGTTCTGCAATTCGTATTCTTTAGCCTGACCGTGCTGTTTGCCCTGCTGGCGATCGGTAACATTGCCGGTAACGAAGCAATCATCCACTTCGCAGGCTGGATTGGCCTGATCTGCGGTGCCAGCGCAATTTATCTGGCAATGGGTGAAGTGCTGAACGAGCAGTTTGGTCGCACCGTTCTGCCGATTGGTGAGTCTCACTAATCGTTAAGATCCCCCCGCTCGAAGGGATAAGATTGTTAACAACGTGCGCTTTGTTTATGCCGGATGCGGCGTGAACGCCTTATCCGGCCTAAGAAATCGTGCAAATTCAATATATTGCAGGAAACTCGTAGGCCTGATAAGCGTAGCGCATCAGGCAGTTTTGCGTTTGTCATCAGTCTCATCCCCCGCCTGGGGGGATTTTTTTATTCGCTAACTTCGCGTCTTGCACTCTTCGGTCTGAATGCTGCCACCACTTCCGGTGCAGTTTCAACGTAAGGTCCTTCCAGCAACTGAATGCAGTACGGTACGCTGGCGAAAATGCCATGTACCACGACCTTACCCTCGGCATCCTTCACGCCTTCCAGTGTCTCTTTGATGGACTTCGGCTGACCGGGTAAGTTAAGGATCAGTGCCTGCTTACGAATCACCCCCACCTGGCGCGAAAGGATCGCAGTTGGCACAAAATGCAGGCTAATCTGGCGCATCTGTTCACCAAAGCCTGGCATCTCGCGGTCCGCTACTGCCAGCGTCGCATCGGGCGTTACGTCACGGCGCGCCGGGCCAGTACCGCCGGTTGTCAGCACCAGATGGCAACTCATTTCATCCACCAGCTCACACAACGTTTGCTCAATGATCGCCTGCTCATCGGGGATTAAGCGAGTTTCCAGTTCAAACGGCGTGGTTAGCGCCGATGTCAGCCATTCTTCCAGCGCAGGGATGCCTTTATCCTGATAAACGCCGCTGGACGCGCGATCAGAGATGGAAACTAAGCCGATACGTAAAGTATTCATCAAGATTTTTCCGTTTAAACAGTCTCGTTAAACAGAATGATACACTGCGAAGGGAGTGACAGACAGGCTTCAGAAGAGGTAGCGTGACCGACTTCCCGGTCACGCTAAGAATGATTACAGCAGATCGCCGATCATTTTTTCCAGTTTTTCCTGGTCAACAGCAAACTTACGGATACCTTCCGCCAGTTTATCAACTGCCATTGGGTCCTGGTTGTGCTGCCACAGGAACTCAGACTCGGTGATACGCGCCGGACGCGCTTTCACTTCACCAGTGTAAGACAGTTTACGTTCGATAGCCCCTTCGCTCTCAGCCAGCTCTTTCAACAGTGCCGGTGCGATGGTCAGACGGTCGCAGCCTGCCAGTTCCAGAATTTCGCCGATGTTACGGAAGCTTGCGCCCATAACCACGGTTTCATAACCGTGTTCTTTGTAGTACTGGTAGATTTCAGATACAGAAACGACACCCGGATCTTCTGCCGGAGCGTACTCTTTCTTATCGGTATTGGCTTTGTACCAGTCAAGAATACGGCCAACAAACGGAGAAATCAGGAACACGCCCGCTTCCGCACAAGCACGTGCCTGAGCGAAGGAGAACAGCAGAGTCAGGTTACAGTTGATACCTTCTTTTTCCAGCTGTTCTGCAGCACGGATACCCTGCCAGGTAGAAGCCAGTTTGATCAGAATACGATCGTTGCTAATACCTGCATCGTTGTAGAGCTTAATCAGGCGTTTTGCTTTCGCAATTGACGCTTCGGTGTCATAGGAAAGACGCGCATCAACTTCAGTTGAGATACGGCCCGGAACCAGTTTCAGGATTTCCAGACCAATATTTACTGCCAGTTTGTCGGTCGCGTCCACGATCTGCTGCGCGCGATCGTTGCTCTGCTGTTTCGCCCAGGCGACAGCATCATCAATCAACTTACGGTATTCCGGAATTTGCGCTGCGTTAAGAATGAGAGAAGGGTTGGTTGTGGCATCCTGCGGTTGATACAGCTTCATTGCCGCGATGTCCCCAGTGTCGGCCACTACGGTGGTGTACTGACGAAGGGAGGTCAATTTGTCCGTCATGATAGTATTTCTCTTTAAACAGCTTGTTAGGGGGATGTAACCGGTCTGCCCTGATGATATCACGACGTAACGACAGCGCAACCGCAGACAAAAGGGTTATTACCAGGCAAGACTGTTTCGGATTTCTGACATGGCGTTGATATCACCCGCCATTTTTAAACAAAACCTCATGTATGCTACGCAGACGTTATCAACCAATGCACATCGTATATAATTCTTAATCAATTGGTAACGTTTACACAGGAATGTAACCGCGCGCCGGCGACAAGAGGGATACGAATGCCTGATTTTTTCTCTTTTATTAACAACGTACTATGGGGATCAGTGATGATCTACCTGCTCTTCGGCGCAGGCTGTTGGTTCACTTTTCGTTCTGGGTTCGTTCAATTTCGCTATATTCGTCAGTTTGGCAAAAGTCTTAAAAATAGCATTCATCCGCAACGAGGCGGTTTAACTTCTTTTCAATCATTGTGTACCAGTCTCGCCGCGCGCGTCGGCAGCGGCAACCTGGCAGGCGTTGCGCTGGCTATCACCGCCGGTGGACCGGGTGCTATTTTCTGGATGTGGGTTGCCGCGTTTATTGGCATGGCGACCTCTTTTGCCGAATGTTCCCTTGCCCAGCTTTATAAAGAACGTGACGTCAATGGGCAGTTTCGCGGCGGACCAGCATGGTATATGGCGCGTGGGTTAGGGATGCGCTGGATGGGCGTTCTGTTCGCCGTCTTTTTGCTCATCGCCTACGGACTGATTTTCAGCGGTGTTCAGGCAAATGCCGTCGCTCGCGCGATGAGCTTTGCATTTGATTTCCCTCCGTTAGTAACGGGTGTCATTCTCGCCATTTTTACCTTGTTGGCGATAACTCACGGCATTCATGGCGTCGCCCGGTTAATGCAATGGTTTGTCCCTATTATGGCGTTAATCTGGGTACTCGCCAGCCTGGTCATTTGCGCAATGAATATCGGGCAACTTCCACACGTTATTTGGTCTATTTTTGAAAGCGCCTTTGGCTGGCAGGAAGCGGCAGGCGGCGCGGCGGGTTATACCCTGAGTCAGGCGATTACTAACGGCTTTCAGCGCAGTATGTTTTCCAATGAGGCGGGGATGGGATCAACACCGAACGCAGCGGCGGCGGCGGCATCATGGCCACCGCATCCGGCAGCGCAAGGTATTGTCCAGATGATCGGCATCTTTATCGACACGATGGTGATTTGTACGGCAAGCGCCATGCTGATATTGCTGGCTGGTAACGGCACCACCTATTTGCCACTGGAAGGTATCCAACTCATTCAGAAAGCGATGCGTGTATTAATGGGTTCCTGGGGGGCAGAATTTGTCACGATAGTAGTGATTCTATTTGCCTTCAGCTCGATCGTCGCCAACTACATTTATGCCGAAAATAATCTCTTCTTTTTACGGCTGAACAACCGGAAAGCTATCTGGAGTCTGCGTATCTGTATCTTTGTTACGGTCATTGGCGGTACCCTACTGAGCCTTCCGATGATGTGGCAACTGGCCGATATTATTATGGCCTGCATGGCAATCACCAATTTGACAGCGATTTTGCTGCTTTCCCCCGTGGTGCATATCATTGCCAGCGATTATCTGCGCCAGCGAAAACTCGGCGTACGTCCGGTGTTTGATCCGCTGCGCTACCCGGATATCAGTCAGCAACTTTCCCCTGATGCGTGGGATGATTTGTCGCAGGAGTAATCACAACTATCGATCAACTCATCCACTTTTTTTGCTACAGTCGCAGTAAATTTCCTGCAAGGACTGGATATGTTGATTCTGATTTCACCTGCTAAAACACTTGATTATCAAAGCCCTTTGGCCACCACACGCTACACGCTGCCGGAGCTGTTAGACAACTCCCAACAGCTTATCCATGAAGCGCGAAAACTAACGGCACCGCAGATTGGCAAGCTGATGAAAATCAGTGACAAGCTGGCCGATCTCAACGCTACCCGCTTTCATGACTGGCAGCCAGATTTCACGCCAGAGAATGCCCGGCAGGCAATTCTGGCATTTAAAGGCGATGTCTATACCGGCTTGCAAGCCGAAACCTTTAGTGAAGAAGATTTCTCTTTTGCCCAGCAGCATTTACGTATGCTTTCCGGTTTGTACGGCGTACTGCGCCCGCTCGATTTAATGCAGCCATACCGTCTGGAGATGGGGATCCGTCTTGAGAATGCGCGGGGTAAAGACCTGTACCAGTTCTGGGGGGATGTGATCACCAACAAGCTAAACGAAGCGCTCGAAGCACAAGGCGATCAGGTGGTGATTAACCTGGCGTCAGATGAGTATTTTAAATCAGTGAAACCGAAGAAATTAAATGCCGAGATAATCAAGCCGGTATTCCTCGATGAGAAGAACGGCAAGTTTAAGGTCATCAGCTTCCATGCTAAAAAAGCGCGTGGCCTGATGAGTCGGTTTATCATTAAAAATCGCCTGACCAAGCCAGAGCAACTGACAGGTTTTAACAGTGAAGGTTACTTCTTCGATGAAGCCTCTTCCAGCAATGGCGAACTGGTGTTTAAACGCTACGAACTGCGTTAAGTTTGCGGTGAATGCCGGAGGTCATCCGGCATTTATATTTAGCGATGATGTCTGCCAGGCCCCGGATAATGATCATCCCGGTGATCATGACGATGATCGTCACGATGATCGCGATGATTATTATAGTGCGGCTGCAGTCCGTATGGGTGCCAGCGATTGCCTCGCCATTCATAATTTCTGTGCCACCAGTCGTGGTCACGCCAGTAACCGCCATCCCAGTAGAAACCGCGATAATCACGATCGCCAATCTGTAACTTTACTGATGGCACCAGCATTATTTCCTCAGCCTGCGCTGCCATAGGAGCAACCAGAATCAGGGAAAATGCGAGTAAGAGAGATTGCATCTTTTTCACAGGTGACTCCTTATTATCATTGCCAGTTATGGGCCGATATAAGGAGCTTACGGTAAAAGAATCCTCGTTGTCATTATCCAATCTAAGTTACCGCATTTATTGAAAATTTCTCCTTTTTTTCTGTCGATTTTTCTCATATTTTCTCCACAAAAAAGCCGAGCTGTATAAACACAAGCCCGGCTATTTTTTCGGAATTTAATGGATATTAATTATGATTCATCATGAGTTTGCGCAGCGCAGCAAAATCGGCAGGCAGACTATGTGAAAGTAAGGGTAAATCAGCACGTTCTGCCAGCTCTTTTGGCAATTCCAGCGTTTCACTAAGAATCACTTCCACGCTCTCTTTAAACTTCGCCGGGTGCGCGGTGCCGAGGAACAGGCCATATTCTCCCGGATGAAGTTGGTCACGCAGCGCACGGTAAGCCACGGCAGCATGCGGTTCCGAGGTATAGCCCAGTGCTTTTAACTCACGCATTGTCTGCCGGGTGGTTTCATCATCCACCGCCGCATAACCCAGCTCCTTCAGTTGCCAGATTTTACGGCGGAACAACTCTTCCACTCGCGGCCAGTTGTTTGGCTGGCTGACATCCATCGCATTGGATAATGTCGCCTGGGTAGCTTTAGGCGCCCACTGCCCGTCGTGCAGGAAACGCGGCACCGTATCGTTAACGTTAGTGGCAGCGATAAAACGCTTCACCGGCAGACCGAGTGATTTCGCCAGCAATCCTGCCGTTAAATCGCCGAAATTTCCGCTCGGCACTGAAACAACTAGCTGGTTACGCGCTTCCTGCGGCAACTGCGCCACGGCTTCAAAGTAATAGCAAATCTGCGCCAGCAAACGGCTGATGTTAATAGAGTTAGCAGAGTTCAGTCCCAACGCCACTTTTAGTTCTTCATCATCGAACGCCTGTTTAACAAGAGCCTGGCAGGCATCAAAATCGCCGTCGATGGCGACGGTTTCAATATTGCCACCCAGCGTACAGAACAGTTTTTCTTGCAGTGGACTGATTTTGCCGTGCGGGTAAAGGATGACCACTTTAACGTTCGGTAAACCGTAGAAAGCGTGAGCCACTGCCGCTCCGGTGTCGCCGGAAGTCGCAGTCAGAATAGTCACTGGCTTATCGCCCGCAATATGGGTCAGCATTTGCGCCATAAAGCGACCGCCGAAATCTTTAAATGCCAGCGTTGGCCCGTGGAACAACTCCAGACAACCGACGTCATTTTCAACTTTGGCAACCGGAGCCGGGAAAGCGAATGCCGCGCGCACGCGCTCTTCCAGAACTTCCTGTGGGATCTCATCACCAATAAACGCCGAGAGGATCTTCGCGCTGCGAGTGACGAAATCCAGTTTCAGCATCTCATCAATTTCGGTCAGGCTGAATTCCGGTAGCTCATGAGGGAAAAACAACCCCTGATTTTTGCCCAATCCCTGCGTTACGGCTTGCGCAAAACTGACCTGCTCATTGTGATCTTTCAGATTGTAGAGTTTCATTTAGTTTTCCAGTACTCGTGCGCCCGCCGTATCCAGCCGGCAAATATGAACAAAACCTTCCTGATTTTGCAGGTAATTCTTACCTAACCAGTCGGCAACTCGCTGGGCGGTATCCAGTTTATCGCACAGGGCGAACAAGGTCGGCCCCGAGCCGGAGATACCGCTCGCTACCGCACCGATTTCCGCGACCGCCTGACGTGCTTGCCTGAAGCCTGGCAATAAACGTTCACGATAGGGTTCAGCGATAACATCTTTCATCAGCTTCGCGGCAAGTTCAGGCTGGCGGGAATAGCAGGCGTGAATGAAGCCTGCCAGATGTCGCCCGTGCGCAATGCAATCCTGGCGGCGATACTGCGCCGGTAAAATAGCCCGTGCTTCTGCCGTCGAGACTTTAATCCCCGGATACGCCAACACCCATAACCACTCATCAAATCCTGGTACCTGCTGGCTGATGATGCCGTTTTCTTCGATCATCAACTGCATGCCGCCAAGAAAGCACGGTGCCACGTTGTCGTAATGAATGCTGCCGGAGATACGCCCTTCCAGTTCGCCCATCAAGGCCAGCAGGCGGGTATCATTGAGCGGCTTACCGCAGTGTTCATTCATCGCCACCAGCGCCGCGACCACCGAACAGGCGCTGGAACCTAAGCCAGAACCGATCGGCATATTCTTTTCCAGGGTCATCGCCACCGGAATTTGCTTACCCACTTCCTGGCAAAAACGCTCCCAGCACTGATAAACGATATTTTCCTGCGGTTCTGACGGTAGCTTGCCTGCAAACCGTCCAAGATTGTTGAGACTGAAGCGCTCTGCTGACTCAACCGTCACTACATCTCCCAGCAAGGAACCATCAACAGGCACCACCGCCGCCCCGAGCACATCAAACCCGACGCTCATATTGGCACTGGAAGCCGGAGCATAAACCTTAACCATTTTAGACTCCTAACTTCCATGAGAGGGTGCGCAGCAGATCGGCAAAGACACCGGCAGCTGTAACGTCATTACCCGCACCGTATCCGCGCAGGACCAGCGGCAGTGGCTGATAATAGTGGCTATAGAAGGCCAATGCGTTTTCGCCGTTTTTCACTTTGAACAGCGGATCGTTGCCATCCACTTCAGCAATCTTCACGCGGCAGACGCCATCTTCATCAATATTGCCAACATAGCGCAAAACTTTTCCTTCATCACGGGCCTTCGCCACGCGCGCGGCAAAGAGATCGTCGAGTTGTGACAGGTTCGCCATAAAAGTCGCAACATCGCCTTCCGCGTTAAACTCTGCGGGCAGCACAGATTCGATTTCGATATCCGCCAGTTCCAGTGATCGTCCAGTTTCACGAGCGAGAATCAACAGCTTGCGCGCCACATCCATACCAGAAAGATCATCTCGCGGGTCCGGTTCGGTATAGCCCATTTCTCTTGCCAGCGTGGTGGCCTCGGAGAAGCTCATCCCTTCGTCTAACTTACCGAAGATGAAAGAAAGCGAACCAGAAAGAATGCCAGAGAATTTCATCAATTCATCACCCGCGTTGAGCAGGTTTTGTAAGTTCTCAATGACCGGCAACCCCGCACCGACGTTGGTGTCATAAAGGAATTTACGCCGTGATTTTTCCGCCGCGTAACGCAGCTGATGGTAGTAATCCATCGACGAGGTGTTGGCCTTTTTGTTCGGAGTCACCACGTGGAAACCTTCGCGCAGGAAGTCGGCATATTGATCCGCCACCGCCTGGCTGGAAGTGCAATCGACAATCACCGGATTCAGCAAATGATATTCTTTCACCAGGCGAATTAAGCGCCCAAGGTTGAACGGCTCTTTGGCTTGCGCCAGTTCTTCCTGCCAGTTATCCAGGTTAAGGCCATGCACATTAGTCAGCAGCGCCTTCGAGTTAGCAACGCCGCAAACGCGTAAATCGATGTGTTTGTTCTTCAGCCAGCTTTGCTGACGCTTCAGTTGCTCCAGCAGCGCGCCGCCAACGCCACCGACGCCAATCACAAACACTTCGATAACCTGATCGGTATTGAACAGCATCTGGTGGGTAACGCGTACGCCAGTGGTCGCATCATCGTTATTTACCACGACAGAGATTGAGCGTTCAGAAGACCCTTGAGCAATGGCGACAATGTTGATATTGGCGCGGGCCAGTGCGGCAAAGAATTTCGCCGAGATCCCACGCAAGGTGCGCATACCATCGCCCACCACCGAAATAATGGCCAGCCGTTCAGTGACCGCCAGCGGCTCCAGCAAACCTTCTTTCAGTTCCAGGTAGAACTCTTCCTGCATCGCGCGTTCAGCACGCGCACAGTCGCTTTGTGGTACGCAGAAACTGATACTGTATTCGGAAGATGATTGCGTAATCAGCACCACTGAAATGCGGGCACGTGACATTGCCGCAAAGACGCGCGCCGCCATGCCGACCATCCCTTTCATCCCCGGACCAGAAACGCTGAACATTGCCATGTTATTCAGATTGGAAATGCCCTTGACCGGTAATTCATCTTCATCACGGCTGGCGCCAATGAGCGTACCTGGTGCTTGAGGATTTCCGGTATTTTTAATCAGGCAAGGGATCTGGAACTGAGCGATAGGGGTAATGGTGCGAGGGTGAAGAACTTTAGCGCCGAAGTAGGAAAGCTCCATCGCTTCCTGGTACGACATCGACTTCAACAGCCTCGCATCGGGTACCTGACGTGGGTCGCAAGTATAGACACCGTCGACATCCGTCCAGATCTCGCAACAATCGGCGCGTAAACAGGCGGCCAGTACCGCGGCGGAGTAGTCAGAACCGTTACGTCCCAGCACCACCAGCTCACCTTTTTCGTTACCCGCAGTGAAACCAGCCATCAGCACCATATGGTCAGCCGGAATGCGGCTTGCCGCAATACGGCGGGTGGACTCAGCAATATCGACCGTAGATTCGAGGTAATGACCGATTGCCAGCAGCTTTTCGACCGGATCGATAACGGTAACGTTGTGGCCACGCGCTTCCAGTACCCCGGCCATAATGGCGATCGACATTTTTTCACCACGGCAAATCAGCGCGGCGTTGATGCTGTCCGGGCATTGCCCCAACAAGCTAATGCCATGCAGGACATGTTTGATTTGGGCAAATTCTTGATCAACGAACGCTTTCAATTGCGCCAGCGGAAATCCCGGCTGGGCGGCGGCGAGTCCCGTCAGAAGTTCGGCAAAAATACGTTCGGCATCGCTGATATTGGGTAAAGCATCCTGACCGCTAATGGTTTTTTCAATCATTGCGACCAGATGGTTGGTAATTTTGGCGGGGGCAGAGAGGACGGTGGCCACCTGCCCCTGCCTGGCATTGCTCTCCAGAATATCGGCAACCCGCAGAAAACGTTCTGCATTTGCCACTGATGTACCGCCGAACTTCAACACTCGCATGGTTGTTACCTCGTTACCTTTGGTCGAAAAAAAAGCCCGCACTGTCAGGTGCGGGCTTTTTTCTGTGTTTCCTGTACGCGTCAGCCCGCACCGTTACCTGTGGTAATGGTGATGGTGGTGGTAATGGTGGTGCTGATGCGTTTCATGGATGTTGTGTACTCTGTAATTTTTATCTGTCTGTGCGCTATGCCTATATTGGTTAAAGTATTTAGTGACCTAAGTCAATAAAATTTTAATTTGCTCACGGCAGGTTACCAGTTCATAGAGTGCTGGTAGATGCTCTTTTTTTAATCCACACAGAGACATATTGCCCATTGCAGTCAGAATAAAAATCTGAAAACGCCCTTCCTTATCGTTTTTTATTTGGTGATATTTTTTTCAATATCATGCAATAAACGATGCAACATGGCCGTGTCTCGTTGCTCCAACAGCCCGATGCGTTGTTGTAACCAGTCGACCAGTTTGGTGTCATCTGCCACCGCCAGAGTCGTTAACAATGACATGGCACGTTCACGTAAAGCCTGCAGTTGAAATGGGTCCGCCGTTGCGGCAGATTCCACCGGTTGTTGTATTAATGTTGCTAATTGATAGCAATAGACCATCACCGCCTGTCCCAAATTCAGTGATGGATAATCCGCCACCATTGGCACGCCGGTGAGGACATCAGCAAGCGCCAACTCTTCGTTAGTCAAGCCAGAATCTTCGCGACCAAAGACCAGCGCCGCGTGGTTCATCCATGTCGATTTTTCCTCCAGTAGCGGCACCAGTTCTATCGGCGTGGCGTAGTAATGGTATTTCGCCCGACTGCGCGCAGTGGTGGCAACGGTAAAATCAACGTCGTGTAGCGATTCAGCCAGCGTTGGAAAAACTTTAATATTATCAATAATATCACCAGAACCATGTGCCACCCAGCGGGTAGCTGGTTCCAGGTGTGCCAGGCTATCGACAATGCGCAGCTCGCTAAATCCCATTGTTTTCATCGCCCGGGCCGCTGCACCAATATTTTCAGCTCTGGCAGGTGCTACCAGAATGATCGTTATACGCATGTTGCCACTCTTCTTGATCAAATAACCGCGCACAGGGTGATGAATGTCAACTTATTACGCGGAGAGAATTTACAAATTCGTAACGTAAGTCGCAGAAAAAGCCCTTCACTTAACTTAAAAAAAGCTAAACTATTTCTTGACTATACTAACGGTGCAATTGTTAAAAATTGCTACATATCTTTCTGTTTACTTAGGATAATTTTATAAAAAATAAATCTCGACAATTGGATTCACCACGTTTATTAGTTGTATAAGGCAACTAGTTGTATTATTAAAATAATGTGACGAAAGCTAGCATTTAGATACGATGATTTCATCAAACTGTTAACGTGCTACAATTGAACTTGATATATGTCAACGAAGCGTAGTTTTATTGGGTGTCCGGCACGTCTTAGCCTGTTATGTTGCTGTTAAAATGGTTAGGATGGCAGCCGTTTTTGACACTGTCGGGTCCTGAGGGAAAGTACCCACGACCAAGCTAATGATGTTGTTGACGTTGATGGAAAGTGCATCAAGAACGCAATTACGTACTTTAGTCATGTTACGCCGATCATGTTAATTTGCAGCATGCATCAGGCAGGTCAGGGACTTTTGTACTTCCTGTTTCGATTTAGTTGGCAATTTAGGTAGCAAACATGCAGACCCCGCACATTCTTATCGTTGAAGACGAGTTGGTAACACGCAACACGTTGAAAAGTATTTTCGAAGCGGAAGGCTATGATGTTTTCGAAGCGACAGATGGCGCGGAAATGCATCAGATCCTCTCTGAATATGACATCAACCTGGTGATCATGGATATCAATCTGCCGGGTAAGAACGGTCTTCTGTTAGCGCGTGAACTGCGTGAGCAGGCAAATGTTGCGTTGATGTTCCTGACTGGCCGTGACAACGAAGTCGATAAAATTCTCGGCCTCGAAATTGGCGCAGATGACTACATCACCAAACCGTTCAACCCGCGTGAACTGACTATCCGTGCGCGCAACCTGCTGTCTCGTACCATGAATCTGGGTACTGTCAGCGAAGAACGTCGTAGCGTTGAAAGCTACAAGTTCAATGGTTGGGAACTGGACATCAACAGCCGTTCATTGATCGGCCCTGATGGCGAGCAGTACAAACTGCCGCGTAGCGAATTCCGCGCCATGCTTCACTTCTGTGAAAACCCAGGCAAAATTCAGTCTCGTGCTGAACTGCTGAAGAAAATGACCGGCCGTGAGCTGAAACCGCACGACCGTACTGTAGACGTGACGATCCGTCGTATTCGTAAACACTTCGAATCTACGCCGGATACGCCGGAAATCATCGCCACCATTCACGGTGAAGGTTATCGCTTCTGCGGTGATCTGGAAGATTAATCGGCTTTACCACCGTCCAAAAAAACGGCGCTTTTTAGCGCCGTTTTTTTATTTCCAGATACGTAACTCATCGTCCGTTGTGACTTCTTTACTGGTTTTCATTTTTGGCAGTGAAAATGCATACCAGTCGATATTCCGCGTCACAAACATCATGCCTGCCAGCGCCACCACCAGCACACTGGTTCCCAACAACAGTGCGCTATCGGCAGAGTTGAGCAGTCCCCACATCACACCATCCAGCAACAACAGCGCGAGGGTAAACAACATGCTATTGCGCCAACCTTTTAATACCGCCTGCAAGTAAATACCGTTCATTAATGCCCCTATCAAGCTGGCAATTACCCATGCCACGGTAAAACCGGTGTGTTCAGAAAGCGCCAGCAAGAGCAAATAAAACATCACCAATGACAGCCCCACCAGCAAATATTGCATCGGGTGCAAACGTTGCGCGGTGAGCGTTTCAAAAACAAAGAAGGCCATAAAAGTCAGGGCAATCAGCAAAATAGCGTACTTAGTCGCCCGGTCCGTTAATTGATACTGATCGGCAGGCGTAGTGACTGCGACGCTAAACGCCGGGAAGTTTTCCCAGCCGGTATCATTGCCTGAAGCAAAACGCTCACCGAGATTATTGGCAAACCAGCTACTTTGCCATTGCGCCTGAAAACCGGATGCACTTATTTCTCGTTTCGCTGGCAAAAAATCACCTAAAAAACTGGGATGGGGCCAGTTGCTGGTTAAGACAAGCTCACTATTACGTCCCGTCGGCACCACGGACAAATCACCAGTACCGCTTAAATTCAGTGCCATATTCAGCTTCAGGTTCTTCTTCCGCCAGTCCCCTTCGGGTAAAGGGATATGCACGCCCTGCCCGCCTTGCTCCAACCCGGTACCGGGTTCAATGGTCAGCGCTGTTCCGTTAACTTCAGGCGCTTTCACCACGCCAATACCACGCGCATCCCCGACGCTAATCACAATAAATGGCTTGCCTAAGGTGATATTTGGTGCGTCGAGTTCGTTAAGACGCGAAACATCGAAATCGGCTTTTAGCGTTAAATCACTGTGCCAGACCTGACCGGTATAAATACCAATCTTGCGTTCTTCCACATTCTGATTACCATCAACCATCAACGACTCAGGTAACCAGAAATGGATAAAACTTCGTTTCCGCTCCACGGTTTTATCCTCTTCCTGCACCGTATAAAGCTCGGTCACAGGAATAGCGATGAGCGGCCCAACGAGTTTTTGCGGCCCGCTGGTACTTTGGCGAATCGCATCTTCCACATCGCTACGGTAATCGGCACGTTCGACAATCACCTGCCGAATCAGCATTATCGGAATCAACAACAGCAATACTGCACCAAACAGGGTGGTCATTTTCCAGAACAGGGGGGATTTCAACATAGTCTTCTCCTTTGCAATGGCGACAGGATATGAAGGCTATGTGGGAAGAATTTGAAGTTATGTGAAGTGACGGTGAAGTCGAAGCGAGGCCAATACGCCGCCTTCCGGCACGTTGCGCAGCGTGACTTCGCCGTTAAACAAACGGGCAACTTCACTGACAAACGCCAGCCCCAGACCACTGCTTTTTTGCCCATTCGCACGCGGCAAAGAGTAGAAACGCTCAAAAATACGTGACAGCGCGTAGTCAGGAATACCGCTACCGGTATCCTGCACGTTAAGCGTAACGTGTTCCTGCTCCACCCCAGCACTAAGCGTTATGCAGCCATTCTCGGGAGTAAAATCGATAGCATTATCCAGTAAATTCCCCAGCGCCTGTTCCAGCAACGCAGGTTCAGCAGCAACGTTAACCTCGGTGGACATAACATGCAGAGTGATATTTTTTTCTGCCAACTGCACGGTGCGCGCTTCGCTGACGCGGCGAAATAAAGCCGCCACAGCAACCGCAGAAAGAACGACCTCCTGGCGATTCTCCAGTCTTGCCTGGCGTAATAGCGTTTCCACCAGCGCCTGCATTCGCGCATTTTGCGTCAGAATATTGTCGGTAAAACGGGCTACCACTTCCGGTGGCGGACCTTCGCGTAAAATTTCCGCCGCGCCACGAATTGCCGCCAGCGGACTTTTCAACTCATGAGTTAACGCGTAGACATACTGCTCAATATAGTTTTTCCCTTCCAGCTTCACGCGCATACTTTCCAGCGCCTGCGCTAACTTACGCAACTCGCTACTGCCGAGTTCAGGAAGCGGAACGGGCTTATTGTCGGTAACGGAATCAGCATAACGAGTGAGTCGGGCAATGGAGTGGTTGATCCACCAAACCATTCCTGCGCCGATTACCAGCGCAATTCCCAGCAAAATGGCGCTCGCCCATAAAATTCGCCGCTCGCTGCGTTTAATCACCGGCGCCATCGCCGCGTTCGGTTTGCCTACGCTCAAAACGCCAACCAGCCGCGTGCCGTCCATAATAGGTGCAGCAACATACATCACAGAACTTTCGGGATCGGCAGGATTTTGCAACGTACTGCGCGCACCATACTGACCACGCAACGTTAGCCATACGTCATTCCAGCGCGAATAATCCTGCCCGACGGCTTTATTGGCCGAATCAAACAATACTTTGCCCTGCGCATCAGTCATATAGACATGATATTCATTGCGCACTTTGTTGATGCCGCTGATATTGGCGCGAAACGGGCGATTTTGTAGCTGGTTAAATGCCTGCGCCAACTGCCCATGCGTTGGGTCACCAGAGAGCAAATCGGCACGCGCCAGCTCCGCCAGCAACGTTGCCGTATCGATCAACGTCCCTTCCGTCGCCCTTCGCACGCCCGGTTTAACTTCTTTGACAAAAATAGCCAGTACGAACCAGGCGGCTACCGCCACCAGTAAAAAATACCCCAGCAACAGCCGCATGCCAATACGCATTACAGGCTCCTCAGGCTGTATCCCATGCCGCGATGGGTATTGATCGGCGAAAGCTCGGGATTAATAGCGCGCAGTTTGGCACGCAGCGTTTTAATGTGAGTATCGACAGTGCGATCGTAGGTGTCCTGCGCATCTTCCCAGACGCTATCCATCAGTTGCTGACGGGACCAGACGCGGCCCGGCGACTTGAGTAACGTTTTCAGCAACAAAAACTCATACCGTGTTAGCGTTAACGGCGTGTCAAACCAGCTGATCTGCGCCGCGGGTTCATTCAATTCAAAATGACCAATACGGATGACGGGAGACGGCGTTGAGAACTTCTTCACCCGACGCAGTAAAGTGCGCACTCTGGCGCACACTTCGCGGGGTGAAAACGGTTTAGCCACGTAGTCGTCAGCGCCAATTTCCAGTCCAAGCAGGCGATCCACCTCTTCACTACGGGCTGTCAGGAACAGTACAGGTAGCGCCGGATGGATCACCAGCAACTGACGGCACAATTCAAAGCCG
This sequence comes from Escherichia sp. E2748, assembly GCF_005781125.1. Lineage (NCBI taxonomy): Bacteria > Pseudomonadati > Pseudomonadota > Gammaproteobacteria > Enterobacterales > Enterobacteriaceae > Escherichia > Escherichia sp. E2748. Next base: position 28,729 of record NZ_VATP01000028.1, on the reverse strand, counting down.
CTGATATCCGGCAGACCTACATCGAGAATAATGACGTCGGGAATCTGCTGGCGTGCTTTATCCAGCACCGGCAAGCCTCGCTCAAAGACCTCGACGGCAAAACCTTCCTGCTGCAACATGTAGACCAGCGTGTCGGCTATCCCTTGCTCGTCTTCCACTAACCAGACCGTTTCCCGTTGCATATATCGCCTCTGTTATTGCCGCCACGGCATGACAGGCACCGCGCTAATCGCGTTTTTCGGCGACCCATCTACAACTTTGTCGGAGTAAGCCAGGTAAGCGAGCGCGTTGCGTTTGGCGTCATAGAAGCGTACGACCTGTAACGACTTAAAGACCAGCGACGTACGTTTTTTGAATACCACTTCGCCCTGAGCTTTGCCGTTTTTAATGCGCTCTGACAATTCAATCGGCCCGACTTGCTGACAAGAAATAGCCGCATCGGAAGTATCTTCCGCCAGGCCCAATCCCCCTTTAATACCGCCGGTTTTTGCCCGACTCACATAACAGGTGACATTTTTCACATCGGGATCGTCAAAGGCTTCTACGACAATTTTGTGATCCGGGCCGATCATTTTAAATACGGTATCGACCGAACCAATTTCTTCCGCATGTGCCAATGGCCCCAGCATTATCAGGCTTAAAGACAGGATCAAATGCTTGTATTTCATATTGTTACCATTTTTATAAGTTACACAGAGCAATTAGTTCGTCACGGTAAATAACATATTGATTAAGAACAAAATCTCAACACTTTTATTTCCGTCAAGACCTAAAACATACTCTGCTAAGAAAAAAACACTGAATGCTAAAACAGCAAAAAATGCTATTATCCAATTACCTGATGTCAGGTGCTCGTTGTGAAAGGATGAGGATATTTTATGGATCAGGCCGGCATTATTCGCGACCTTTTAATCTGGTTGGAAGGTCATCTGGATCAGCCACTGTCGCTCGACAATGTAGCGGCGAAAGCAGGTTATTCCAAGTGGCACTTACAGAGAATGTTTAAAGATGTCACTGGCCATGCTATTGGCGCGTATATTCGTGCTCGTCGTTTGTCGAAATCGGCGGTTGCACTACGCCTGACCGCGCGCCCAATTCTGGATATTGCGCTGCAATACCGCTTCGACTCTCAACAGACATTTACTCGTGCATTCAAGAAGCAGTTTGCCCAGACTCCCGCACTTTACCGCCGTTCTCCTGAATGGAGCGCCTTTGGTATTCGCCCACCGCTGCGTCTGGGTGAATTCACCATGCCAGAGCACAAATTTGTCACGCTGGAAGACACGCCGCTGATTGGCGTAACTCAGAGTTACTCCTGTTCACTGGAGCAAATCTCTGATTTCCGCCATGAAATGCGTTATCAGTTCTGGCACGATTTTCTCGGTAATGCGCCGACTATTCCGCCAGTACTTTACGGCCTGAATGAAACGCGTCCAAGCCAGGATAAAGACGACGAGCAAGAGGTGTTCTACACAACTGCGTTGGCTCAGGAGCAAGCAGACGGCTATGTACTGACGGGGCATCCGGTGCTGTTGCAGGGCGGCGAATATGTGATGTTTACCTATGAAGGGCTGGGGACAGGCGTGCAGGAATTTATCCTGACGGTGTACGGAACCTGTATGCCGATGCTGAACCTGACGCGCCGTAAAGGTCAGGATATTGAGCGATACTATCCGGCAGAAGATGCCAAAGCGGGAGATCGCCCAATTAATCTGCGCTGCGAACTGCTGATTCCAGTACGTCGTTAACGCTGCAGCTCGTCTAATGCAGGGGCGTCCAGATGCGAGATATCCCCTGCGGTTTCAACGACCCAACCAGACGCCAGCCACAGGCTTTCCTGATAATCCACGCGCGAAATAGAACAGTTACGCAGACGTAAGCGGCGTTCTGCCCGTGCAGGTAGGCCCAGAATAGTACTCACCAGGCATCCCAGCGCGATACCGTGGCTCACCAGTAGCGGTCGACTTCCCTGTGGCAAATCCCGACAAGATTCCAGTGCAGCATGGACGCGCTCGCTCAGTTCCTGCATTGACTCGCCTTCAGGAATACGCCCGTCAACAGTGCCATTTACCAGTTGGCGACGCCAGTTCTCTTCTTCTTCGGTCAGAGAGTCGATATGTCTTTTTTCCAGCACGCCCATATTTAATTCACGCAGGCGGGAATCAAAGATTATGTCACAGCCGCAAGCCTGAGCGATGATTTCCGCCGTGCGCCGGGTGCGACCTAAATCGCTACTGATGATATGTGTGATTCCAAGCTCTTTGGAACGTGCCGCCACCTGCATTGCTTGTTGCTCACCTTTGGCAGTCAGTGGGCTATCAGACTGACCCTGAATACGTCGCTCGGCGTTCCACTGCGTTTCACCGTGGCGGACTAGGTATACCTGTAACATGCTTTTTTTCCGTATACTGCTGTAACGTTAATTTTTGAGTAATCCTGATTATGCACCATGTTGTCTGTGCGACCACCAATCCCGCTAAAATTCAGGCCATTCTGCAGGCATTTCACGAGATCTTCGGCGAAGGATCCTGCCACATTGAGTCCGTTGCCGTCGAGAGCGGCGTACCGGAACAACCCTTTGGCAGTGAGGAAACGCGCGCTGGCGCACGAAATCGGGTAGAAAATGCCCGCCGTTTACATCCAGAGGCCGATTTTTGGGTGGCGATTGAAGCGGGCATTGATGGTGACAGTACCTTCAGTTGGGTGGTCATTGAAAACGCCAGCCAGCGCGGCGAGGCGCGTTCGGCTACTTTGCCGTTACCTGCGGTGATTCTGCAGAAAGTGCGTGAAGGCGAGGCGCTCGGCCCCGTGATGTCGCGTTATACCGGTATTGATGAGATTGGTCGTAAGGAAGGAGCCATCGGCGTGTTTACCGCCGGGAAACTCACTCGCGCCAGCGTCTATCATCAGGCGGTGATTCTGGCGCTGAGTCCGTTTCATAATGCCGTGTATCAGCCATTGTAAACCGGATAAGGCGTTCACGCCGCATCCGGCATTCGGTGCACAATGCCTGATGCGACGCTGCCGCGTCTTATCAGGCCTACAAAATCAATCGCTTTTCAGCAACACGTCTTCCAGCCACTGGCGCAGCTCAACGGGGGCGGCTTTCAGACTGTTAGATCCACGCGTAATGGTCGCGATGCCCGCGCCGAGTTCATTTTTTAACTCGCGCTGGCTCATTTCACCACGCAGCAACTCTTCGACGATACGCACGCGAGTCCCCAATGCTTCGCGCTCATCTGGCGTCAGCATCAGATTTAACAACGGTAAATGGAGATCGTTTTCGTAGGCATTCTTAAGCAGGTCGACAAAACGTAACCACTCCTGGTGACGCTGTTCTGCCATCGCTGCTGAATAGGGTGATTGTTGGGCCATAGTGTGTCGCCATTGTTAGCGGGGGAAGCAAAATGCCTCCCCCGATTGTACTCGCTAAAGAGTACGATAGCATATCATAAAGGTTCAAATCAGTAACGACGTCCCCATTCCGTAGCGCTCAAAAGCGTGGGCTTATCGCCCATGAAATAGCGATAGTACGCGTCATAAGCCAGCACATTTTTCACATAACCGCGCGTCTCGGAGAACGGAATGCTCTCGACAAACGCCACTGCGTCGATACGCCCGGCGCTGTTACCAAGCCACGTGCGCACCCGCCCTGGACCGGCGTTATAAGCTGCCGAGGAGAAAATGCGGTTATTGCCAAATTGCTGATAAACATATTGCAGGTAACTGGTGCCAATGTTGATGTTCGTTTCCGGATCCAGCAATTGCCCAGGGCTGCTATAACCAGGAATAGAGAACATCTTCACCGTCTGAGTCGCCGTACCGGGCATAATCTGCATCAGGCCGCTGGCTCCTACCGGTGATTTCACTTTCGGATTCCAGGCGCTCTCCTGACGGGCAATCGCCATTGCATAGCTTTGTGGGATATCTTTGCCGTTGGTGTAACGTTCGAAGAGATCGTTGTAGGCCAGGGGGAATCGTTCTTCCAGATGATCCCACAATTTCCCGGCGATCGTCGCCTGAACACTGAGATCCCACCAGTGATTATTAAAGGCATAGCGTGCCAATTGCGCCTGCTCTGTTTTTGACTTGCTCTTCACCAGATTGGCCCACTCGCTACGTGCGGTGTTATCCATATTCCAGTACATCAACTCGCGCACGCGCGCCATCTCCGGCCCCTGGATCAGGGCGCTGTCAACGTTCTGCGGCGCTTTATCAATCTTTAGTTGATACTCTTCGCCAATACGTTGCGCAGCGACCATCGGGTAAAATCCACGCTGTTGCATGAGTTGATGCAAAATCTCTTTTGCTTCAGCTTCACGCCCGCGTTCCAGCAGTAGATCCGCCTGCCAGTAACGCCATTCATCTTTATCTTTCGCCTCTATTGGCAGACGCGCCAGCCAGGTATTCAGACCACGACGATCGCCAGTGCCAAGCGCCATCCGCACGCGGCGTTCAATTAACGACGTGGATTGCGAACGCATAATCGCGTCATCACGCCATTTCGCCTGTTCGTCGGTAACATCGTTGCCCATCAGACGCCAGGCGACGATATCACGCAGCTCCTGAATCTGATCCTCATTAAGCTGCTGTGCCTGGGCAAGTGAAGGGATCATCAGTCGTGCGTTTTCAGCATCCTGACGCGCCACGCTGGCAAATGCCACCGCCGCCATCTGACGGGTAAAATCGGTCGCGCCGGTGGAACGCGCGAAGGTCAGCACAGTATTAGGATCATTCGCCAGCGAAATGATTGCCGAAGCAATAGTCTGGTAATCGGCAGGCATTTGCCCTGCCAGCACCGTCACCAGCCCGGTATTGCCTGCTTTCATCGCAAGGCTGATACGCTCTAAATAAGCCAGGGGTTCTTGTTTGCCGGACGCTCGCCAGACGCTAAATAACTTGTCACAAGCGTTAGGCTGGCTCTTTCCGGTTAGCCACAGCTCTTTCGCCCCCTGCCAGGCTTCTTCACTCTGCCCGGTGTTCCATTTTGCATAGTAGTAATTACACTGGGCTTCGGTTGTGCCTGGCTTTTCCGAGCTAAAGGCTAACAAGCCACGCCAGTCTTCACGCCGCGCCAGTTCATTGACGAAACGAGATTGCAGCGTGCGAGCGGGAGGAAGCGTGGGGTTAGCGCGAACAAAGTTAGTGACCGTCACCGCCGGTTGATTCATCAGATCATCGGTGATCTGGCGATATTCCAGGTAGGGGTATAACGGGTAATCCTTCAGGGATGGCATCATTTGTTCGACCACATCCATTTGTCGGTTATCCCAGGCCTGCTTGATTTGCGCGTAACGGCTACGCTGCTCATCCAGTGAGTCGGCTCGCGCCACGCTGCTGACCGTCAGCAGACAGACACCGGCAGCCAACAGCCGCCAGGTAACTTGTTTGGCTTTTTCCACAAGCGCACCCTCTAAGTGTAAATACATCAATGCAGCATCATGCCGCGTAATAGATTTATGCTAACCAGTCATTGCCGTTTACGCCACGTTACGGACACTTTTTTACTTTTATACTCTAAATAATTCGAGTTGCAGGAAGGCGATAAGTGAGTGAGTCCCCAGGAGCTTACAGAAGTAAGTGACTGGGGTGAGCGAGCGTAAGCGCAGCACATGCAACTTGAAGTATGACGAGTATACTGCGAAGGTGATCGACCAACTGGGATTAGGCGGGGAAAAAGGCTACACTTCGCCTTTGAAAACTCATCATCACGATAAACATAGAGGCGAAGTCCAACGTGGCTCAATTCGTTTATACCATGCATCGTGTCGGCAAAGTTGTTCCGCCGAAACGTCATATTTTGAAAAACATCTCTCTGAGTTTCTTCCCTGGGGCAAAAATTGGTGTCCTGGGCCTGAACGGCGCCGGTAAGTCCACCCTGCTGCGCATTATGGCGGGCATTGATAAAGACATCGAAGGTGAAGCGCGTCCGCAGCCAGACATCAAGATTGGTTACCTGCCGCAAGAGCCGCAGCTGAACCCGGAACACACCGTGCGTGAATCCATTGAAGAAGCCGTTTCTGAAGTGGTTAACGCCCTGAAACGTCTGGATGAAGTGTACGCGCTGTATGCCGATCCGGATGCCGATTTTGACAAACTGGCCGCTGAACAGGGCCGTCTGGAAGAGATCATTCAGGCTCACGACGGTCATAACCTGAACGTACAGCTGGAGCGTGCGGCGGATGCGCTGCGTCTGCCGGACTGGGACGCGAAAATCGCTAACCTCTCCGGTGGTGAGCGTCGTCGCGTGGCGTTGTGCCGTCTGCTGCTGGAAAAACCAGACATGCTGCTGCTCGACGAACCGACCAACCACCTGGATGCCGAATCCGTGGCCTGGCTGGAACGCTTCCTGCACGACTTCGAAGGCACCGTTGTGGCGATTACCCACGACCGTTACTTCCTCGATAACGTTGCGGGCTGGATCCTCGAACTGGACCGCGGTGAAGGTATTCCGTGGGAAGGCAACTACTCCTCCTGGCTGGAGCAAAAAGATCAGCGTCTGGCGCAGGAAGCTTCTCAAGAAGCGGCGCGTCGTAAGTCGATCGAGAAAGAGCTGGAGTGGGTACGTCAGGGTACTAAAGGCCGTCAGTCGAAAGGTAAAGCACGTCTGGCACGCTTTGAAGAGCTGAACAGCACCGAATATCAGAAACGTAACGAAACCAACGAACTGTTTATTCCACCTGGACCGCGTCTGGGCGATAAAGTGCTGGAAGTCAGCAACCTGCGTAAATCCTACGGCGATCGCCTGCTGATTGACTCCCTGAGCTTCTCGATCCCGAAAGGGGCAATCGTCGGGATCATCGGTCCGAACGGCGCGGGTAAATCGACCCTGTTCCGTATGATCTCCGGTCAGGAACAGCCGGACAGCGGCACCATCACTTTAGGTGAAACGGTGAAACTGGCGTCTGTTGATCAGTTCCGTGACTCAATGGATAACAGCAAAACCGTTTGGGAAGAAGTTTCCGGCGGGCTGGATATCATGAAGATCGGTAACACCGAGATGCCAAGCCGCGCCTACGTTGGCCGCTTTAACTTTAAAGGGGTTGATCAGGGTAAACGCGTTGGCGAACTTTCCGGTGGTGAGCGCGGTCGTCTGCATCTGGCGAAGCTGCTGCAGGTTGGCGGCAACATGCTGCTGCTCGACGAACCAACCAACGACCTGGATATCGAAACCCTGCGCGCGCTGGAAAACGCCCTGCTGGAGTTCCCGGGCTGCGCGATGGTTATCTCGCACGACCGTTGGTTCCTCGACCGTATCGCCACGCACATTCTGGATTACCAGGATGAGGGTAAAGTTGAGTTCTTCGAAGGTAACTTTACCGAGTACGAAGAGTACAAGAAACGCACGCTGGGCGCAGACGCGCTGGAGCCGAAGCGTATCAAGTACAAGCGTATTGCGAAGTAATGCGTAAAATGCCGGATGCGGCGTAAACGCCTTATCCGGCCTACAAAACCAGCGATTCCAATACGTTGCGAAACTCCAGGCCTGATAAGACGCGGTAAGCGTCGCATCAGGCATTGAGCACCGAATGCCGGATGCGGCGTAAACGCCTTTTCCGGCCAACAAACTCAGCGATTTCAATACGTTGCGAAACAGCAGGCCTGATAAGACGCGGTAAGCGTCGCATCAGGCATTGGGTCTTATCCCTGCTCCCCCATCATCTCCCGCACCAGCTCCACGCAGCGCAGGAAACGGCTGTCGTAATCGTCCTCTTCAACCCGCACGAATTCGATATTGTTCTCTTCCAGCATCTCCACCAGCAAGTTCTGGAACTCTTTGCGATCCACCGAACTGCCGAGGCTGCGTAAACCATCCGCCACCCACGGAGTGTTGTTCTCCAGCAAGATCACCAGATCAAAACGGTATTCATCGATCAGCGCCTGCACGAACGGATGCTCACGTCCTTCGTACTTTTTGCAGAACGCCTGAGTTGTCACGAAATCGGTGTCGATAAACGCCACTTTATTGGCATATTTCACTGCAAAATCAATATATTGTGCGTGACCCAGTGCGATTTTATCGTAGTCGGAATACTGTAATGCAATCTCATCGCCGCCGAGGTGTGAAAAGACATAATCACGACCATATTCCCACGCACTGGTGGTATTGAAGATATTGGCGAGTTTGTTTACCAGGGTGGATTTACCGCTCGATTCACCACCGAGGATCGCCACGGTGCGCACAAAAAACGGCTTCACTTCGGTAGGAATATATTCCCAGTAGCGGAACGGGTTTTCGCGGATCTGCGCACCGCTGATACTCATAAAGGTGCGTTTCGGATCGACCAGCACTGTTTCGATCCCCAGATGTTCCATATACTGCGGCGCGTCGGCTTCTTCCGAGGTATAGATCAGATCCGGCTGGATCCCCTTTTCAGCCATAAACTTTTTGATGCCGTTACTCCACACATCCCAGCCGTGCGGATACGGCTCCATGCCCTCTTCGTTAAAGGCATGAATACGAATGTTTTTTTGATACTTAAAGGTTTGCAATAACCAGCGTAGACGATCCGGCACGGTCGGCTGCTGCGACATGGCACTGTCTTCGAACAACGCGCGGTCACGGGTATCGTCAAAGCCCATAATGATATGCAGCTCGTCAACCTGGCTACAGGCGCGCTGGATAAGGTAGATATGTCCGGTATGCAGTGGGTAGAACTTACCGAATACAACGCCGATCGTTTTCTTCTGCCGTGGAAACTCAAGCCCCAAAAAACGGTGCAACGCCTCCAGCTTTTGCGCGCTGGGGCTTTTGATTTTGGCATTCAGTAACTGGCTTAAATACCCTTTGGTCATACCGCTGGCATCAGCTACCTGCTGTAGCGTGCAGCCCTGTTGCTTGATGGCAGTTTTCAGGTAATCAAATGACGACATATCTCCCTCCGTATCTCTCATTATAAGTCGTCGAACACGCTAAGCGCGTCGGAGAGTTTTTTAACGCCAAAAATCTGCATCCCTTCCGGCGCTTTTTTCGGTACGTTAGCCGCCGGAACAATCGCCCGGCGAAAACCGTGTTTCGCCGCTTCTGAGATTCGTTCCTGGCCGCTGGGCACCGGGCGGATCTCCCCTGCCAGCCCGACTTCACCAAACACCACCAGATCCTGCGGTAGCGGTCTGTCACGCAGACTGGAAACCATCGCCAGCAGTAACGCTAAGTCGGCACTGGTTTCGGTTACCTTCACGCCGCCGACCACGTTCACAAACACATCCTGATCGGCCATTTGCAGGCCGCCGTGACGGTGCAGCACCGCCAACAGGATCGCCAGACGGTTTTGCTCCAGACCTACCGCCACGCGGCGTGGATTCGCCATCATCGAGTGATCGACCAGCGCCTGAATCTCCACCAGCAGTGGACGCGTTCCTTCCCATACCACCATCACTGAACTACCAGAGGTCACTTCATCGCCACGGCTTAAAAAGATGGCTGAAGGGTTGCTGACTTCACGCAGCCCCTGTTCGGTCATCGCAAATACGCCCAGCTCATTCACCGCGCCGAAGCGGTTTTTATGGCTGCGCAAGGTGCGAAAACGGGAGTCGGCATCGCCGTCCAGAAGCACCGAACAGTCGATACAGTGTTCCAGCACTTTAGGGCCAGCCAGCGAACCATCTTTGGTTACGTGCCCCACCATGACAATCGCCACACCGCGCGTTTTGGCGAAGCGCGTCAGATAAGCCGCTGTTTCACGCACCTGCGCCACGCTGCCTGGCGATGACTGAACATCCGCCATATGCATCACCTGGATCGAGTCAATTACCATCAGCTTCGGTTGCTCTTCTTCGGCAATCAGGCAGATCTGCTCGATGCTGGTTTCCGACAACATATTGAGATTGTCGGTCGGCAGGCCAAGGCGATGAGCACGCATTGCCACCTGTTGCAGCGACTCTTCGCCGGTGACATACAGCGTTTTCATCTGCTGCGCCAGTTTGCACAGCGTTTGCAGTAGCAGCGTGGATTTCCCGGCACCTGGGTTACCGCCAATCAGAATGGCGCTTCCCGGCACAACGCCGCCGCCTAATACGCGGTCGAACTCTTTAAATCCGGTGGAAAAACGCGGCAGCTCTTCAAGGCTGATATCGGAGAGTTTCTGGACTTTAGCCACTCCGGCGCTACCGGCATAGCCACTCAGACGCTCGTTACGCGCCACCGTTGGCGACGCAGCAAGACGCACCTCGGTGATGGTGTTCCAGGCATGACAGGCACTGCACTGCCCCTGCCAGCGCGGATAATCGGCCCCGCATTCATTACAAACAAAGGCGCGTTTTGGAGCTTTTGCCACGGTGTACCTCGTTAATACTGTGCCGCCCGCAGGATGGCGGGCGAGCAATTACTTCTGATTCAGGCTGCCAGAGAGGATGCAGAATACCCCCATCAAGTCAGCGTGACGGATGGTGACTTCCGTCTTTTCATTCACTTTTGGCTTGGCATGGTAGGCAATCCCCAGCCCTGCCGCTTTGATCATCGGCAGGTCGTTGGCACCATCGCCAATCGCCACGGTTTGCGCCAGCGGAATATCATACTCCTGCGCCAGCCGGGTCAGGGTTTTCGCTTTGTACTGCGCGTCCACAATGTCGCCGATCACATTGCCGGTAAATTTACCGTCCATGATCTCCAGTTCATTGGCTACCACGGCGGTTAATCGCAGCTTGTCGCGCAGGTATTCAGCAAAGAAGGTAAAGCCGCCGGAGGCAATCGCCACTTTCCAGCCCAGCGTTTCTAGCTTCAGCACCAGTTGCGTTAAGCCTGGCATCAGCGGCAGATTTTCACGCACCTGTTGCAGAATATTGGCGTCAGCGCCTTTCAGCGTCGCCACGCGGCTACGCAGGCTAGCGGTAAAATCGAGTTCGCCGCGCATCGCCCGTTCGGTCACTTCCGCCACCATCTCGCCCGTTCCGGCTAGTTTGGCAATTTCATCAATACATTCTATCTGGATGGCGGTGGAGTCCATGTCCATCACCAGCAAACCCGGCGTGCGCAGGTGCGGGATTTTCCCCAGCGGCGCGACATCTAGCTGCGCCTCGTGGGCCAGGCGCGTAGCCCGGGCGGTGAGTGAACCTGCCAGACGAATCACCTGATAATCTTCCACGCACCAGGCGGCAACAATCACCATTGCCGCGCCCAGTTTGCTTTGGTACTGGGTCAGACGTTGTTTATCCAGCCCACGACCATACAGCAGCCAGCCGCTACGACCTGCGTGGTAATCCAGTGGCATCACTTCATCACCACTTAATGAAAGAGGCAGACCCGGCCATAAAGAGACATCTTCAGGCAGGTCGCACCAGGTAATGTTAGGCATTAAGGCTCCTGTAAAATCGTTCGAAGCAGGGAAAATAACGCATGAGGCTACCTTGTATCCATTGCTTCTGGCAACATTAAGTCTCAAATTTTCAACGGGTGGAATATGGCTCGCACAAAACTAAAATTCCGGCTGCATCGGGCAGTGATTGTCCTGTTCTGTCTCGCGTTGTTAGTCGCACTAATGCAGGGAGCATCATGGTTTAGTCAAAACCACCAGCGACAGCGTAATCCACAGCTGGAAGAACTGGCCCGTACCCTGGCGCATCAGGTAACCCTGAACGTTGCGCCGCTGATGCGTACCAACTCACCTGATGAAAAACGCATTCGGGCGATCCTCGATCAGTTGACGGACGAAAGTCGCATCCTCGACGCGGGTGTGTATGACGAACAAGGCGATCTTATCGCCCGCGCAGGCGAAAGCGTCGAGGTGCGCGACCGACTGGCGCTCGACGGTAAAAAAGCAGGTGGCTATTTTAACCAGCAGATTGTCGAACCGATTAAGGGGAAAAATGGACCGCTCGGCTATCTGCGCCTCACGCTCGATACCCATACGCTCGCCACCGAAGCCAAACAGGTGGATAACACCACCAATATTCTACGCCTGATGCTGCTGCTCTCGCTGGCAATCGGCGTGGTGCTGACTCGCACACTGTTGCAGGGTAAACGTACCCGCTGGCAGCAATCGCCCTTCCTGTTAACCGCCAGCAAACCGGTACCGGAAGAGGAAGAAAGCGAGAAAAAAGAGTGACCCATTACTACAAGAAAGGAAATCGTTATGTCCACATTACGCCTGCTCATCTCTGACTCTTACGATCCGTGGTTTAACCTGGCGGTGGAAGAGTGTATTTTTCGCCAGATGCCCGCCACGCAGCGCGTTCTGTTTCTCTGGCGCAATGCCGACACGGTAGTGATTGGTCGTGCGCAAAACCCGTGGAAAGAGTGTAATACCCGACGAATGGAAGAAGATAACGTCCGCCTGGCACGGCGCAGCAGCGGTGGCGGCGCGGTGTTCCACGATCTCGGCAATACCTGCTTTACCTTTATGGCTGGCAAGCCGGAGTACGATAAAACCATCTCCACGGAGATTGTGCTTAATGCGCTGAACGCGCTCGGCGTCACCGCAGAAGCTTCCGGGCGCAACGATCTGGTGGTGAAAACCGCCGAAGGTGACCGCAAAGTCTCAGGCTCGGCCTATCGCGAAACCAAGGATCGCGGTTTCCACCATGGCACCTTGCTGCTCAATGCCGACCTCAGCCGCCTGGCAAACTATCTCAATCCGGATAAAAAGAAACTGGCGGCGAAAGGCATTACTTCAGTACGTTCCCGCGTGACCAATCTGACCGAGCTGCTACCGGGAATTACCCATGAGCAGGTTTGCGAGGCCATAACCGAGGCCTTTTTCGCCCATTATGGCGAGCGCGTGGAAGCGGAAATCATCTCCCCGGACAAAACGCCAGACTTGCCGAACTTCGCCGAAACCTTTGCCCGCCAGAGTAGCTGGGAGTGGAACTTCGGTCAGGCTCCGGCGTTCTCGCATCTGCTGGACGAACGCTTTACCTGGGGCGGCGTAGAACTGCATTTCGACGTTGAAAAAGGCCATATCACCCGCGCCCAGGTGTTTACCGACAGCCTTAACCCCGCGCCGCTGGAAGCTCTCGCCGGGCGGCTGCAAGGCTGTCTTTACCGCGCGGATATGCTGCAACAGGAGTGCGAAGCGCTGCTGGTCGACTTCCCTGAACAGGAAAAAGAGCTACGGGAGTTGTCGGCGTGGATAGCGGGGGCGGTACGGTAACTCGCTCATTAAAATATCCAGGGAAGGAAATATGATCGATCTGGAGAACCAGGAACGGGAGATTATCAATTTAATGTTCAGCCAGGGTATATCCTGGCTAGCCGCCGTGCGTATCAGGCATAAATTATCGCTTGCTGAAGTAAGTAAAATGTTAGGTATCTCGATTAATTCTCTAAAACGGATCGAAAAGACGGAACGGCTTAGCTCAAATATCAAAAGCAAAATGGCAGGAATTTATGGTTGTCCGCCAGAGTTGCTGATATGCCCTTACTGGATGACGGTTGAACATAAATGAATAGATTCGTGAATAGATACTTGAATGGATTTGATTTCCTATCCATATGAAAAATAATAGTAAATCTATAAATCAGTTGCTATTGATGAATAGATACTAAAAAGCCGGAGCAGTCTCCCGCTCCGGCTTCACAAGGCAATCGCCTTTCAGCGAAACACAATTACTCTTTATCGCCCAGCAGAACGGATTCCAGTGCGATTTTGATCATGTCGTTGAAGGTGGTCTGACGCTCTTCAGCAGTGGTCTGCTCGTGAGTACGGATGTGGTCAGACACGGTGCAGATAGCCAGTGCTTTGGCACCAAACTCTGCAGCCACGCCGTAGATACCAGCCGCTTCCATTTCCACGCCGAGGATGCCGTATTTTTCCATCACGTCGAACATTTCGCCGTCCGGAGAGTAGAACAGGTCAGCGGAGAACAGGTTACCAACGCGAGCATCAACGCCCAGGGCTTTAGCTGCATCTACTGCGTTACGCACCATGTCGAAGTCAGCGATAGCCGCGAAGTCATGATCTTTAAAACGGATGCGGTTAACTTTGGAATCGGTGCAGGCACCCATACCGATCACCACGTCACGCAGTTTTACGTGCGGCAGAACAGCGCCACAGGAACCTACGCGGATAATTTTCTTCACGCCGAAATCGGTGATCAGTTCTTTGGTGTAGATGGAGCAGGACGGGATACCCATACCGTGACCCATTACGGAAATTTTGCGGCCTTTGTAAGTACCGGTGAAGCCCAGCATACCGCGAACGTTGTTCACTTCACGAGCATCTTCAAGGAAAGTTTCAGCAATATACTTCGCACGCAGCGGGTCGCCAGGCATCAAAACTACGTCAGCGAAATCGCCCATTTCTGCATTAATGTGTGGGGTAGCCATCGTTTTATCCTTTTTGTGACATAACAAAGGCGGAGTCAACGCTCCGCCCAAATCCATCAGAACATGGCTTTGCCATATTCCATATCAGAAGTACCAAAATATTTTGCCAGAGTCTGGCCGATATCCGCGAAGGTTTCGCGGTGACCCAGCGAACCCGGTTTTACTTTCGGGCCGTAAACCAGTACCGGAATGTGTTCACGCGTGTGGTCAGTACCGGTCCAGGTCGGATCACAACCGTGGTCAGCAGTGAGGATCAGGATGTCGTCATCGCGCAGCAGAGACATCAGTTCCGGCAGACGGCGGTCGAACAGTTCCAGACCCGCAGCATAGCCTGCGACATCGCGACGGTGGCCCCAGGAAGAGTCGAAGTCTACGAAGTTGGTGAAGACGATGGTGTTATCACCCGCTTCCTTCATCTCTTTGATAGTGGCGTCAAACAGCGCGTCCAGACCAGTCGCTTTCACTTTCTTAGTGATACCGCAGTTAGCGTAGATGTCCGCAATCTTACCGACAGAAACCACCTGGCCGTGTTTTTCATCAACCAGTTTTTGCAATACGGTCGGTGCTGGCGGTTCAACGGCCAGGTCGTGACGGTTACCGGTACGCTGGAAGTTACCGGCTTTGTCGCCGATAAACGGACGAGCGATAACACGACCGATGTTGTAGCCGCCGTTGGTCAGCTCTTCACGGGCGATTTCACACAGTTCGTAGAGTTTATCCAGACCGAAAGTTTCTTCATGGCAGGCAATCTGGAACACGGAGTCAGCGGAGGTATAGAAAATCGGCTTGCCGGTTTTCATGTGCTCTTCGCCCAGCTGATCCAGAATGACCGTACCGGAAGAGTGGCAGTTACCGAGGTAACCTGGCAGGTTAGCGCGTTCAACCAGTTTATCCAGCAGCTCTTGCGGGAAGCTGTTTTCGTGATCGGAGAAGTATCCCCACTCAAACAGAACCGGGACACCGGCGATTTCCCAGTGACCGGACGGGGTATCTTTACCGGATGACATTTCGTGCGCCCATGCGTACGCGCCGATAACTTCAGCGTTGCCGTCCATTCCTGCCGGAATGAAACCGGTAGAACCTTCATGTGCTTTCGCCAGCCCCAGACGGGTCAGATTTGGCAGATTCAACGGGCCTTTACGACCGTTATCAGCTTCGCCTTTGGCACAGGCTTCTGCGATATGACCCAGGGTGTCAGCCCCGACGTCACCAAAGCGTTCTGCATCTTCTGTAGCGCCGATGCCGAATGAGTCCAGCACCATAATAAATGCACGTTTCATATGTTCTCCGTACTCAGTGCTTCAAATTTAAATGATCAGATCAGTATACCGTTATTCGCTGATACGACGATAGACAGTTGGTGTGCTTTCCGGTGCTTTATCGGCAAGTTTAATTGCCGCTTTCACCGCTTTCGCCGCTTCCTGCCAGCTGTTTTCGTCTTTCGCGTGGATAACCGCCAGCGGACGCTGACCGTCTACCTGGTCGCCCAGACGCGCCATATCAGTAAAGCCGACGCTGTAATCGATGGTGTCAGATGCCTGACGGCGACCGCCGCCCATCGCAACCACTGCCATTCCCAGCGCACGGGTATCCATTTCACTGACAAAACCTTCGGTATCAGCATAGACTGCTTTCGTCAGCATCGCTGTCGGCAGATACTTCGCGTAGTTCTCAACGAAGTCGGTCGGGCCTTTTTGTGCTGCCACCATACGACCAAAGACTTCTGCCGCTTTACCGTTGTCCAGCACCGCCTGCAATTTTGCGCGCGCTTCGGCGTCATCTTTCGCCAGTTTACCGGAGATAAGCATCTCCACGCACAGCGCCATCGTGACATCAAACAGACGCGGGTTACGATACTCACCCGTCAGGAACTGCACCGCTTCACGTACTTCAACCGCGTTACCTGCACTGGAGGCCAGCACCTGATTCATATCGGTGAGCAGCGCGGTGGTGCGCACGCCAGCGCCGTTAGCCACGCCAACAATCGCTTCGGCAAGGGCTTCAGAGAGTTCGTAGGTCGGCATAAACGCGCCGCTACCCACTTTCACGTCCATCACCAGCGCATCCAGACCTTCCGCCAGTTTCTTCGCCAGGATCGAGGCAGTGATCAGCGGGATGGAGTCCACGGTTGCGGTAATATCACGGGTCGCGTAGAAACGTTTATCCGCCGGAGCCAGTGAGCTGGTCTGGCCGATAATCGCCACGCCGACGTCTTTAATAATTTCGCGGAAACGGTTGTCATCCGGGAAGATGTCGAAACCAGGGATGGATTCCAGTTTGTCGAGCGTACCGCCAGTATGACCGAGGCCGCGACCGGAGATCATCGGAATATAGCCGCCACAGGCAGCGACCATCGGCCCCAACATCAGCGAAGTCACATCGCCGACGCCACCGGTGGAGTGTTTATCAACAATCGGGCCATTCAGATGCAGGCTTTTCCAGTCGAGAACGGTTCCTGAATCTCGCATCGCCATGGTCAGCGAGACACGCTCCGGCATCGTCATATCGTGGAAGAAAATGGTCATCGCGAGAGCGGCAATCTGCCCTTCGGAGATAGTGTTGTCGCGAATGCCGTTGATAAAGAAACGAATTTCTTCATCACTCAGCGCATGACCATCACGTTTTTTACGAATAATTTCTTGTGCGAGAAACAAGGTAACCTCCCGTGGAAAAGAGTATGAGGCGGCTTTTGCCGGATGCGTCTACGCCTTATCCGGCCTACGGATGATACGTCTCGTAGGCCGGATAAGTGCAGCGCATCAGGCGCAAAGCATCTTACTTAGTAGCTGCTGGCGCTCTTACCGTCGCCGTGGCCCAGCGCTTTTAGCAGGCTTGCCAGCAGGCTGGAAGCGCCAAAGCGGTAGTGACGCGCATCTGCCCAGTCAGCACCGAACAGTTCATCTGCGATGGCGAGATATTTCTGCGCATCTTCCGCAGTACGCACGCCGCCCGCCGGTTTGAAACCAACGGTTTTTTCTACGCCCATGTCGCGGATCACTTCCATCATGATGCGCGCGCTTTCCGGCGTCGCGTTCACAGCCACTTTACCGGTAGAGGTTTTGATGAAGTCAGCGCCGGCTTTGATGGAGATTTCAGACGCTTTACGGATCAGCGCTTCGTCTTTCAGTTCGCCAGTTTCGATGATCACTTTCAGCAGTACGTTCGCCGCCGCGCAAGCCTCTTTACAGGCTTTCACCAGATCAAAACCAACTTGCTCGTTGCCCGCCATCAGCGCACGGTACGGGAACACCACGTCAACTTCATCAGCACCGTAGGCGATTGCCGCACGGGTTTCTGCCAGCGCAATTTCAATGTCATCATTACCGTGTGGGAAGTTGGTTACCGTAGCAATACGGATTTCCGGGGTGCCCTGCTCTTTCAGCGTTTTGCGAGCAATCGGGATAAAGCGAGGATAGATACAGATAGCAGCGGTATTGCCGACCGGAGTTTTGGCCTGATGACACAGGGCGATCACTTTCTCGTCGGTGTCGTCGTCATTCAGGGTAGTCAGGTCCATCAATTTCAGTGCACGCAGGCTGCTTGTTTTCAGATCAGTCATTTCATTCTCCTGGCTTGTCGCCAATAAAATTCACCTTGCGAGTTTGTTAGTATTCTAACATCGACTCCGCAACACACTTCGATATACATCACAATTAAGAAAATCTACTTACAAATTTGCATTACGGTAATGCGATCTGGTTCAAATAATTCACTTTCAAATGAATGCACCGGTGGTGACAAACGCATCAGGATCAAAGTGAACATCACGAAACTTCTTACAATGGCGCATCACCTTTGGCATAAAAGGAAAAGAAGATGCCCACTTCTCACGAGATTGCACTGCAACAACGTTGCCAGCAAATTGTCACAAGCCCGGTGCTTAGTCCGGAGCAGAAACGCCATTTTCTGGCGCTTGAAGCAGAAAACAATCTGCCTTATCCGCAGCTGCCTGCCGAAGCCTGCCGCGCGCTGGATGAAGGCGTAATCTGCGATATGTTTGAAGGTCATGCGCCGTACAAACCGCGCTATGTCTTACCCGATTACGCCCGTTTTCTGGCGAACGGTTCCGAATGGCTGGAGCTGGAAGGCGCGAAAGATCTTGATGACGCGCTCTCTCTGTTGACCATTCTTTATCATCATGTCCCTTCGGTCACATCGATGCCGGTCTACCTGGGGCAGCTGGATGCGTTGTTGCAGCCGTATGTTAGAATTCTAACACAAGACGAGATCGACATTCGAATAAAACGTTTCTGGCGTTACCTCGACAGAACCCTGCCAGACGCCTTTATGCACGCCAATATCGGCCCGTCTGACTCGCCTATTACCCGAGCGATTTTACGCGCAGACGCAGAGCTGAAGCAGGTTTCACCGAACCTGACCTTTATCTACGATCCTGAAATTACCCCTGATGACCTGCTGCTGGAAGTGGCGAAAAACATCTGTGAATGTAGCAAACCGCACATCGCCAACGGTCCGGTGCATGATAAAATTTTCACAAAAGGGGGCTACGGGATTGTGAGCTGTTACAACTCACTGCCGCTGGCGGGGGGTGGCAGCACGCTGGTGCGCCTTAACCTGAAAGCCATTGCCGAGCGCAGTGAATCGCTGGAAGACTTCTTTACGCGCACTCTACCGCACTACTGCCAACAGCAGATCGCCATCATCGATGCGCGGTGTGAATTCCTCTATCAACAATCACACTTCTTTGAGAATAGCTTCCTGGTGAAAGAAGGGCTGATTAACCCTGAACGTTTTGTGCCAATGTTTGGCATGTATGGGCTGGCGGAAGCGGTTAACTTGCTGTGCGAGAAAGAAGGGATTGCCGCGCGCTACGGTAAAGAAACCGCTGCAAATGAAGTGGGTTATCGCATCAGCGCGCAACTGGCGGAGTTTGTCGCCAATACCCCTGTGAAATATGGCTGGCAAAAACGCGCCATGTTGCACGCACAGTCGGGGATCAGTTCTGATATCGGCACCACGCCGGGCGCACGCTTGCCGTATGGCGATGAGCCAGATCCGATCACCCATCTGCAAACTGTCGCCCCGCATCATGCTTATTATTATTCCGGCATCAGCGACATTCTGACGCTCGATGAAACCATCAAACGTAATCCGCAGGCGCTGGTACAGCTTTGCCTCGGTGCCTTTAAAGCCGGAATGCGTGAGTTTACCGCCAATGTCAGCGGTAACGATCTGGTTCGCGTTACCGGTTATATGGTGCGTTTGTCGGATTTAGAAAAATATCGCGCCGAAGGTTCACGCACCAACACCACCTGGCTGGGCGAAGAGGCCGCACGTAACACTCGTATTCTGGAACGCCAGCCGCGCGTGATAAGCCATGAACAGCAGATGCGCTTTAGTCAGTAAGATTATCCCCTTCTCCTGCGTTGACGGGCCAGGCAGTCGTCTGGCTCTGTTTTTGCAGGGCTGCAATCTGCGCTGCAAAAATTGTCACAATCCGTGGACGATGGGGCGCTGTAATGATTGCGGAGAGTGCGTGCCACAGTGTCCGCATCAGGCGTTGCAGATTGTTGACGGCAAAGTGCTGTGGAACGCTATGGTCTGCGAGCAATGTGATACCTGCCTGAAGATGTGTCCGCAGCATGCCACGCCAATGGCGCAATCCATGAGCGTGGATGAGGTGCTTAGCCATGTCCGCAAAGCGGTGCTGTTTATTGAAGGGATAACGGTGAGCGGCGGCGAAGCCACGACCCAGCTGCCGTTTGTGGTGGCGCTGTTTACTGCTATCAAAAATGATCCGCAACTGCGCCACCTCACCTGTCTGGTGGACAGTAACGGTATGTTGAGCGAAACCGGCTGGGAAAAATTACTCCCGGTTTGCGACGGCGCGATGCTCGATCTCAAAGCGTGGGGGAGCGCGTGCCATCAACAGCTAACCGGACGCGATAATCAGCAGATTAAGCGCAGCATCTGTTTGCTGGCAGAGCGCGGCAAGCTGGCGGAACTGCGTTTGCTGGTAATCCCTGGCCAGGTGGATTATTTGCAACACATCAATGAGCTGGCGGCGTTTATCAAGGGACTTGGCGATGTTCCGGTTCGCCTGAACGCGTTTCATGCCCACGGCGTGTATGGCGAGGCGCAAAGCTGGGCGAGCGCCACGCCGGAAGACGTTGAGCCGTTGGCTGATGCGTTACGGGAGCGCGGGGTGAGCCGGTTGATATTTCCGGCGCTGTATTTGTGACATGCCGGATGCGGCCTACGGATCGGCACAGGCCTCCAGGCATGATAAGACGCGTCAGCGTCGCATCTGGCATTATGCACCGACTGCCGGATGCGGCGTGAACGCCTTATCCGACACGAAAGACAAACTACCCACATACGTTAAACACCGCATACGTGTTATTAAGCAACACTTCGGCAATCTCATCCGCAGGTTCCGGACGCAACTCGCAAAGCACAGCAAACACACGGGCAGCCTGCTCCGGGCGGTTAGGCTGCCCCTGAAAACCGTTGAGCGGCATATCCGGCGCGTCGGTTTCCAGCAACAACGATGCCAGCGGTAATTTTGCGATGACATCGCGGGTTTTACTGGCGCGTGGATAGGTGATAGTACCGCCTACGCCAATTTTGTAGCCCAGCTGTACAAACCGTTCGGCCTGCTGCAAGCTGCCGGAAAAACCGTGAACCACGCCAGTGCACGGCAAATCGTGACGCTTAAGATGCATCGCCAGTTTGTCGTGCGTGCGCCGTGAATGAAGGATCACCGGCAGAGCGTAGCGTTTCGCCAGTTTCAGTTGTTCGTCGAGCAACCACTGCTGCCTCTCAAATTGCGGATCATCGCCGAAGAGATCCAGACCGATCTCCCCCACCGCCACCACCTTCGCCGGACGCCTTTCCAGCGCCTGCTGTAACTGATCCAGCGATGCATCGTTATGTTTTTCCAACATACCCGGATGCAAGCCCAATGCGGCATACAGTGGCTGATAATTTTCCGCCAGTGCCAGCACGCGGGCAAAATTTGCCGCCTCGGTTGCCGGAACAATGATCTTGCCTACGCCCGCTTGTGCCGCGCGTTGCAGGCTGGCCTCTTTATCGCCGCTAAACGGCGGGAAATCAAAATGGCAGTGGGTGTCGATAAAACGGCAAATCAAGCCAGATCCTCATTGTTAAATGTCGGGTCGTTCGCCTGCGGAGCGTCGCTCACTTCGGCAACCAGCGTATCGTTGGCGACTGGCGCAGGCGGAATGACTATCGATTCCGGTGTCACCACTGGCACCAGATGGCGGGTAAGCGGCGCTTTTTCAGTTAATAGCTTGCCAACCGTGGCGAGGAAATAACGACCGCATAAACGCCCAAGTTTATAGTCTTCGCGCAGTGCCGGAAGCCGACTACCGAGCGCAATACTATGCAATGGCTTCGGCGGATAAATTTCGAATATCCGCAGCTTGCCCGGTGGTTTCTCAATAAACTGCTGAATGTCACGATAGCTGGTTTCATGATGCTGCACCAGATTGACCAGCGGCTGCAGGCTACTGTCACCCAGCCAGCGTTCCATACGCTTGAACCACTGCGGCGTGTAGTACATTTGTGACGGCACGGTGCGGATGACGACCAACGTTTTTGCTCCCTGCCTTGCCGCCTCTTTAACCGGAATCGCATCACTGATCCCACCATCCAGGTAGTTAATGCCTTCCAGCGACACTCCGCTACGATAAAAACCAGGTATCGCACTGGAGGCGCGAATCACATCCAGCCAGTTTTGTTTGGTTGGTAAAAAGTAATTCGGCGCGTAGTCATCCTGACGACAGGCACACATATAAAAGGATTTACCGCTGTCAAACAGCCGCGCGGCGGTGTCCATTTGCAACGGCATCTGGCTTGCGGTGGCCTCCACCAGCCAGTCGAGATCGATAAGATTTCCTCCACGTACAAAGCGCACTGGATCGAAAAATTCGCGTTTTGTGGTATAGCGCATGATGACTTTGCGCGCGTAACCGGGCTGATTGCAGATATATGCCGAAAGGTTCTGCGCCCCGGCAGATGTGCCGAGATAAAGATCGAAAGGATTAAACTGCGCGCGCATAAACTCATCCAGCACACCAGCCGTGAAAATTCCACGCTGCCCGCCGCCTTCGCACACCAGAGCAATTCGTCCAGGCTGGAACGGCCTTAGCGACAACGGCGCAATATTACCAAGCGTTACAGGTATTCGCTGCCCCACCTCTGCCTTCCTGTTTTTGTTGTGAAAGACTGACAAAGTAACGCAATTTATTATTCACTAAAACCGCAAAAGCCAGTCCGCTGGACTGGCCTTGTATAAAATTTTCTTAATAGTTTGAAATCTAGGGTCGTTTTCGGCCC
This sequence comes from Escherichia sp. E2748, assembly GCF_005781125.1. Lineage (NCBI taxonomy): Bacteria > Pseudomonadati > Pseudomonadota > Gammaproteobacteria > Enterobacterales > Enterobacteriaceae > Escherichia > Escherichia sp. E2748. Next base: position 6,144 of record NZ_VATP01000028.1, on the reverse strand, counting down.
ATAAACAAACTCACCAGGAACAGAATAATCCCGACGACAAAGACAATTTTAGCTGCGCCTGCAGCGGTACCGGCCAGACCACCAAACCCAAGTGCGGCGGCGATTAACGCGATAACCAGAAATATGATGCCCCAACGAAACATAAGCGTCTCCTTTACCATAGTTAATGTCACCGCTTGATATGAGCGTGAAAATCACTCAATGCGATATTTTTAGTGTGGTGCACATCGCGCCTCCCGACAAAGTTCGGGAGAACGAATTACGACGAATTACTTAGTTTTCAGATCATTTTTAACGCTTTTCACACCATCTACCGCTTTGGCGATACTTTCAGCACGGTCGCTTTGTGCCTGGGAATCGACGGTACCGGAGAGCTGAACCACGCCGTCGGTGGTTTCAACTTTCACATGACGGGAAGGGACGATGTCATCCGCCAGCAGTTTGGCTTTGATTTCACTGGTGGTGGCGGTGTCACCCGCATAGCCCTTCACAGAACCTTCTTTAGCGTCGCGAACGTGCAGTTTGTCGCTGACAGAGGTCACGCCTTCAACGCCTTTCGCCACTTTCACAGCCTCTTCGGCCTGGGCCTGGCTTTCAACGAAACCACTCAGGGTCACCACTTTTTGATCGGTTTTGACAGAGATATCAGTGCTCTTGATGTTGTCATGATCCACCAGGGCCGCCTTCACTTTCGCGGTGATGGCGCTGTCATCCATGAAATTACCGACTTTATTCATAGAGCTATCGACTTTTTGCCCTGCGCTTTCATTGGTTGTCTGCGCGCTGTTTTCTGCGTAGGCAGAGCCGGTCGCGACGGCAGAGGTCAACATTACAGCCAGCAGAGTTTTCGAAATCTTCAGTCTTGTCATAGTCATCGATTTATTCCTGTATGTTTGCTCGTAATTTGAGCCAGGCAACACGAGGTTGCATTGCTGAAAGGGAGAGACTTCACCCTGTACAGAAGTCAATGGTCGCCATCACAAAAGCGATGAGTGATGAATAACGACCATTACAGCCTCTGAATCAGTTATTAATATCAATCGGATGACAGTTAACGGTTTTAAATACTGATATCTACGTATTGATCGGTATTTAAAGCCGTCAAAAATGTCATCACTTTGTTAAATATAGATCACAATTTTGAAACCGCTCGCCGTATCGACTAAAAAACGCGCAAACATAAGCAAAAGCTAATGTTTTAAGAACCTTCCGCAAGCGGCTAATAAGGAAGGGAAATTGACAGGGCGCGGCGGATACCGCGCCCTGGAGGCAAGAATTAATGCTCGCGGGTCTGGTGGAACTGAACGTCCGGGTAACGCTCCTGCGCCAGGCGCAGGTTGACCATGCTGGTAGCGATGTAAGCGAGGTTGTCGCCGCCATCCAGCGCCAGTTGGCTTTCGTTCTTACGCTTGAACTCTTCGAATTTCTTCGCGTCCGCGCATTCTACCCAGCGAGCGGTGGCGACGTTGACTGACTCATACACCGCTTCGACGTTGTATTCGCTCTTCAGGCGCGATACCACCACATCAAACTGCAGCACACCAACCGCACCAACGATCAGATCGTTGTTGGAGATCGGACGGAACACCTGCACCGCGCCCTCTTCGGAAAGCTGTACCAGCCCTTTGAGCAGCTGTTTTTGCTTCAGCGGATCTTTCAGCCGGATACGACGGAACAGTTCTGGCGCGAAGTTCGGAATACCGGTGAACTTCATCATCTCACCCTGGGTAAAGGTGTCGCCGATCTGAATAGTGCCATGGTTGTGCAGACCAAGGATGTCGCCCGGATACGCTTCTTCAACATGCGAACGGTCGCCCGCCATAAAGGTCAGCGCGTCGGAGATCACCACATCTTTCGCGGTGCGCACCTGGCGCAGTTTCATGCCTTTTTCATATTTACCGGACACCACACGCATAAACGCCACGCGATCGCGGTGTTTCGGGTCCATGTTGGCCTGAATTTTAAATACGAAGCCGGTAAATTTATCTTCGCTCGCTTCTACGGTACGGGTATCGGTCTGACGCGGCATCGGCGCAGGCGCCCACTCCACCAGGCCATCCAGCATATGATCGACGCCGAAGTTACCCAGCGCAGTACCGAAGAATACCGGGGTGATTTCGCCCGCAAGGAACAGCTCTTTGTCGAACTCGTTAGACGCGCCTTTCACCAGTTCCAGTTCGTCACGCAGTTGTTGTGCCAGATCTTCACCGACTGCTGCGTCGAGATCCGGGTTATTCAGCCCTTTAACAATGCGGACTTCCTGAATGGTGTGGCCTTTACCGCTCTGATAGAGATAGGTTTCATCTTTATAAAGGTGGTACACGCCTTTAAACAGCTTGCCGCAGCCGATCGGCCAGGTGATCGGCGCACAGCCGATTTTCAGCTCGTTCTCAACTTCATCGAGCAGTTCCATCGGGTCGCGGATATCACGGTCAAGTTTGTTCATGAAGGTGAGGATCGGTGTATCGCGCAGACGGGTAACTTCCATCAGCTTACGGGTACGATCTTCAACACCTTTTGCGGCGTCGATAACCATCAGGCAGCAGTCCACCGCCGTCAGGGTACGATAGGTATCTTCCGAGAAGTCTTCGTGCCCCGGGGTGTCGAGCAGGTTAACCAGGCAATCCTTATAAGGGAACTGCATCACAGAAGTGGTAATAGAGATACCACGCTGCTTTTCCATTTCCATCCAGTCCGACTTGGCGTGCTGGTTAGAACCACGGCCTTTTACCGTACCGGCGGTCTGAATGGCCTGTCCGAACAGCAGCACCTTCTCGGTGATGGTAGTCTTACCGGCGTCCGGGTGAGAAATAATGGCAAAAGTGCGGCGCTTCGCCACCTCTTGCAAATAAGGAGACAACGTCATAATTCTTTCTTCTTGAGTAAGCGGCATCGCGCCGCGCTTGTTGAAAACGAAAAATTGCGGCTATTTTACCCATCAACGGGGGGGAGGCAATCAGTGTTTACACAGGAGCTGCTCCAGTTCGTGCAACGAAGAGACGGTCCAGGTGGGCGCGATGCCTTCTGGTTGCTCGCGATTGTGCGCATTCAGCCAGCAGGTCGCAAGCCCGGCGTTGATGCCACCGAGAATATCGGACTCGGCAGTGTCGCCAACCATCAGCACGCGTGAACGGTCAGGATTGCCCGCCTGTTCCAGCGCATAATCGAAAATTTTCTTATTCGGTTTGGCAACGCCAACTTCTTCGGAAATCACCAGCAAATCGAAGTAATCACGCAGGCCCGTGCGTTCCAGACGCACTTGCTGCAAGGCGCTAAAACCGTTGGTGATTATGCCGATTTTGGCGTTACCACGAATGGCGTTAAGCAGGGAAACCGCGCCCGGCAGCGGCGTGCAGATTTCTGCCATCGCATTAATAAAGGCATCGTTGAGTTTACCCGGCTCGACGTTCAGCCGTTCGGCCCAACTTTCAAAACGCCCGTGCTGAAGCTGTAATGAAGTGATCGCGCCGTTTTGATAATCCACCCACAGTGGCTTGTTAACGGCCTGATAGTCCTGAAAATCTTCAGCGGTAAAGGTGACGCTGTAGTCAAGAAACATCCGCTGCAAGCCGGTGAATGAGTCAAAGGTAAACAGCGTTTCATCGGCATCAAAGAAAATCCAGTCCCACTTCATTATTCCACCTTGTCTTACATACTGATTGGCAACGCCATGATGATGGCGTCTTCGCGACCGTCCGTGGTGGGGTAGTAATTGCGGCGAATCGTCGCCTCGTTAAAGCCTAAACTTTCGTACAGGGCAATGGCGGCAGCGTTTGAAGCACGGACTTCCAGCCATAGCGTCGCCACGCCGCGTTTTTCCAGTTCGTCGATCAGATGTTCCAGCAGCGCCCTTCCCAGCCCCTGACGCTGATAGTCGGGATCGACCGCAATATTGAACAATGTAGCTTCATCCAGCACCACTTGCGTAATCGCAAACGCCGCCATTTTGCCGTTTTGCGTTAACTGAAAGTTGAGATAGCGCTCGCCCTGATTGCTGGCAAACGTTTTTTCACTCCACGGAAAGGCGTGGGCGCGTTGTTCAATGTGGAAAGCCGCTGGTAAATCAGTCGTTTCGAGGGAAGAAATCGTGTTCATATGTGCAAATTTGTTGCCATAACGCGGCGCGTGCCGTTGGGTTTGCCCGTAATTCGGTGAGCGCCGGTGATGCCACCTGAGCGCCTTCCAGTGATAGCGGTTCGTCAGTACCTAACCGCCAGCTGTTGCAGCGACTGCCTTGCGGCAGCATCGCGATCCTATCTGGCGTCAGTTGCAGCACTTGATCGGGGCTGACGGTTAATGCACGCAGAACGTCGCTCACCAGGGGATCGGTCAGGGCGGGAAGATCGTTTGCCACCATCACCAGACGGACGTGTGCCGGGATCGCAATGGCAATCTCCCCCTGCAACGCGCCAGGGCGACGCAGCGACCACTGGGTAATGCCCAGTTGCTGTAACTGCCAGTCTCGTCGGGATGTCATAGCGAATCGCTCCTGTTGTCAGGGGCGCAAATATAGCAAATTCGTCGATACCGCGCCAACATATGGCTATAATCGCCGCCAGTATCAATTGAGGAGCATTCCATGTCTGCATTTACCCCGGCAAGTGAAGTCTTGCTGCGTCACAGTGATGATTTCGAACAAAGCCGTATTCTGTTTGCCGGAGACTTACAGGATGACCTGCCCGCGCGTTTAGATACCGCGGCCAGCCGTGCTCATACCCAGCAATTCCACCACTGGCAGGTGTTAAGCCGCCAGATGGGGGATAACGCCCGTTTTAGTCTGGTCGCCACAGCGGATGATGTCGCAGATTGCGATACGCTGATTTACTACTGGCCGAAGAATAAACCAGAAGCCCAGTTCCAGTTGATGAATTTACTTTCTCTGCTGCCGGTGGGGACGGATATTTTTGTCGTTGGCGAGAACCGCAGCGGCGTACGCAGCGCCGAGCAGATGCTGGCCGATTATGCGCCGCTGAATAAGGTAGACAGCGCCCGTCGCTGTGGCCTCTATTTTGGTCGTCTGGAAAAACAGCCGGTATTTGATGCCGATAAATTCTGGGGCGAATACAGCGTCGATGGCCTGACGGTCAAAACGCTGCCTGGCGTGTTTAGCCGCGACGGTCTGGATGTCGGTAGCCAGTTGCTGCTCTCGACGTTAACTCCGCACACCAAAGGTAAAGTGCTGGATGTCGGCTGTGGCGCGGGCGTGCTTTCGGTTGCCTTTGCGCGCCACTCACCGAAGATTCGTCTCACTCTGTGCGATGTCTCTGCGCCAGCGGTAGAAGCCAGCCGTGCGACGCTTGCTGCCAACGGTGTTGAAGGTGAAGTCTTTGCCAGCAACGTCTTTTCCGAAGTGAAAGGTCGTTTTGATATGATCATCTCCAACCCGCCGTTCCACGATGGGATGCAAACCAGCCTGGATGCGGCGCAAACGCTGATTCGCGGCGCGGTGCGTCATCTTAACAGCGGCGGCGAGCTGCGAATTGTAGCGAACGCCTTCCTGCCTTATCCGGATGTGCTGGATGAGACATTTGGCTTCCATGAAGTTATCGCGCAAACCGGGCGCTTCAAGGTGTATCGCGCCATTATGACCCGCCAGGCGAAGAAAGGTTAAGTATCTTGCACCTGTCGCCGCATGTCGTGTTGGATGCGGCCTGAACGCTTTATCCAACCAATGTACGTTACCCGTAGGCCAGATAAGACGCGTCAGCGTCGCATCTGGCATCTGTACCTGCATGTCGTGGCGGGTACGGCCTGAACGCTTTATCCGACCGACAAACGAATTATCCACAATCCGCTGATGGCCATTTTTCCAGCAATTACACATCAGGCGATAATTAACTATTGACGAAAAGCTGAAAACCACTAGAATGCGCCTCCGTGGTAGCAATTCTTTTTTAAGAATTGATGGTATGCGAAGGTGGCGGAATTGGTAGACGCGCTAGCTTCAGGTGTTAGTGTCCTTTCGGACGTGGGGGTTCAAGTCCCCCCCCTCGCACCAAAAACCACGTTGATATTGCTCGCACTGGGCGAAGGTGGCGGAATTGGTAGACGCGCTAGCTTCAGGTGTTAGTGTCCTTACGGACGTGGGGGTTCAAGTCCCCCCCCTCGCACCAAACGAGGCGATATCAAAAAAGTAAGATGACT
>NZ_VATP01000027.1:0-4145 GCF_005781125.1 Escherichia sp. E2748 | reverse complement strand
ATGTGGCGAAACCCGACAGGACTTAAAGATACCAGGCGTTTCCCCCTGGTGGCTCCCTCGTGCGCTCTCCTGTTCCTGCCTTTCGGTTTACCGGTGTCATTCCGCTGTTATGGCCGCGTTTGTCTCATTCCACGCCTGACACTCAGTTCCGGGTAGGCAGTTCGCTCCAAGCTGGACTGTATGCACGAACCCCCCGTTCAGTCCGACCGCTGCGCCTGTTCCGGTAACTATCAACTTGAGTCCAACCCGGAAAGACACGATAAAACGCCACTGGCAGCAGCCACTGGTAAACAGGATGTGCGAGAGATGTATTCAGAGTTCTTGAAGTTGTGGCCTTACTGAGGCTACACTGGAAGGACAAATTTGGTGACATGTCTTCTCGCACAGGACTGTTACCTTCGGGAAAACTTGTTGGTAGCTCTTTTTCCCGGCAAACGAACCACCGTTGGTAGCGGTGGTTTTTTTGTTTTTGCGATGAGCAGATTACGGCTGTAGCACAAGGATCTCAAGAGGATCATATCAATAACGATGAGAAAGATATTTTCTGAGTAGTTCTACCGCCTCAGCATCTGTCTCAGCCGCGTCTGTTTCCACCGGTTGAGCAGACCACGAAACACAAAAATCCTCATACCCCGAATAACCCGCAGCGCAAACCAGCTCCCCGCTCCCCATAATGACCATTCACAGCCCGGGGCTGTAAAGTGGTTGAGAACAAGCAACAGTGCACCGAAACGGTCTTCCAGGGGCTACGATAGTTATCTTTGATAGTCACTATACCGATAAGGCCAGCGGAAGTATTTAATATATAACAATGAACACACTACTATATGATATATAAATAACTCCTTCACAATCCTTAATTCCATTAACATCCTCAACGTCATTTCACACTGGAATGAAATTATTCATCTTATTAGTGAGGATTTGTTTATGAATGAAATCACAGGTGTTTTAGTTGATGGTCATGTTTTTGATATTAAAAATGACATGGTTAATGGCTGTTATTTCCCCAACTCCCTGTTCCCTGGCGCGACCTTTAAAATGGTCATAGATAATGATCCGGCCAATAATGGTAAGGTGACATGGCAGTGCGGCTCCAGCAAAGGCAACAATCTGGTGGCGGTCAGCGGGGATGGTACAGTGACGTTTCCTGACGCGGATGAACGGTGTTGCGACACATTATTTTATATTAATGCCACAGACACATCCGGGCGAATCATCTCATCATATTTATTTGTCGTTAAGCGTTTTTTTAAATACAGCGAAGAGGTTTTTATTACAAATGAAAAAATCTCACAGTGGATTGAAAGCGTGAACGGGATATTTCCGGAGACGCTTGATGTTAACAGTCAATATATTGACGGGCCTTCAGGGGTTACTATCATTCGAGAAGTTAACGGAGGGCTTTTTCAGGAATGGGGCAATATGCAAAATAGCGGATGGAAAAAAGTAGTTGAGTACAACTATGGAAATTGTGGAATTTACACTTTTAATAACGAACTGAATTTCTTTAATTTCCTGGATGACAATGGATTGACACAACAGCTTAGCGGTGGTTTATGGGCTCAGGCAGTAGCCTTTTACGGCCAATCCAGAGTGTAACGCCACTGTGGTCGGGTTGTTGTTGAAGCTGCCGCATTAAAACGGATTTACCATAACATTCCTTGTCGGCACCGCCCCGGACGGGTTCGGCGCAAATGCGGCGTCAGTCCGGCAAAACAGGCAGTAAACCATCCCGCAAACAGCGCCGCCTGCGCCTGATAAATTTCACCCGACTGCATAGCCATGCAGCCGGATGAATGGCTCCGGCTTTCAGCGCAGATCCGCACCGAAAGCCCTGTTTTACCCGGTTTGTTACAGCGACGGACCGTCATCCGTCAGCTGTCGCGGCGATCGTTCCAGCTCCGGCGCTTTCTGATGCTGCGCCGTCCGCTCCTGATTCCGGTGTGCTTCAATCGCGTTCAGCCTTGCGACAACCGGCTTAGCCGCTCGCTCAAACGCAGCACCTGCCTGCTCAAGACCGTGACGCGCTCGCTCAGCGCCGCGTTCTCCCGTTGCATAAGACCAGACATCGTCCGCCATTCCGCAAAGGCATTCTCCCACTCGTCCAGCCTTTTCGAGTAGTCCAGCTGTAGCTGCGCTAATGCGTTCAGCAACTGTTTTTCCAGCTCCGTCATAGGCTATTTCCCCGCCAGTATCATCCAGCTCGAATCCTCTCCGAATCGTCCCGCTTCCGCGTTCACTCTCACACAGCGACGTCTCTGCTCTCCGCAGGTCGAGAGTTGCACGCCGCTGTTCCTCTCGGACAGCATGGCCTGCGTGCTCTTCTGCTCCCGGATGGTCGTGTAGTTGTCGAGTATCTGCTGCCCCTGCCACCACAGAATGCCCGCGATCGAGGCGATCAGCAGCGTTGACACCAGGACGATGGTCAGCCACGTCTGGCTGACCATGCGCAGCATCCCTTTCGTGCGCTGGCGCATGGCTGAGGACAGCGTCCGGTCGTGGTCGAGGATGGCGGCGCTGATTCTCTTCTCGCTTTCGCTCAGTTCCGCTCTGACAGACTTCTCGTGCTCGCTGAATGCGGCTTTCAGCATCTCGCCGGTACTCTGCTGCTGCGCTTTCGATTTCTGCTCTAAGTCCTTCGCCAGCGTTAAAAGACTGCTCATAGATGGCTCCCTTCAGTCGGATGTTTCGCCCCCCGTCCGGGTCGGCAATGCTGACGCTGTTTTTTGTGGTGCGCACCACCTCAAAACCTGCGTTTTCCAGCGCCTCAGTGACGTCATGACGCGTTTTCAGCACCCCGGACGAGGCTAAGGCCAGTAAACCCCGCGTAATCGCCTGAGCTGCTTCCTGCTTCGCTTCCGGCAGCGCGGGTGGCGTGACCAGCACCCGCCGGTTCTCCGGCGCGTTCGGGTCGTGCAGCCCCAGCCTGCCGTTCACGATGGTCTGCCAGGCATCGATGCGCGGACGGTCGGCGCGGTCGTAATACGGCTGGAGACGTCTGCCGGTCAGCAACTCCGTGTTCGGGATCAGGAAGTTCAGCTCCAGTCGCTCCTTGTCCCGGTGCTCAACCCACAGCACGCTGTACTGGTCTTTATCGAGTCCGGGCATCAGAATCCGCTCGAAGCTCGCTATCAGCTTTTCACGCTGACCGGAAGGTAAGTCCTGTTCAGCAAAGGACAGGACGCCGGATGTGTATTTTTTGGCGTAGGGCGAGGCGTCGATAAGCTCCCGGACTTCCTCCGGATTCCCCTGCAGGACGCTGGCACCTTCGCGCTGGCGGTCTTTCCCCAGCAGATAATCCACCGGCCCGGCACCGCCGCCGCGCCCCCGGGGGTGAAACTTAACGATCATTGTCAGCCCCCTTTTCCAGTATGGCGTGCCGCAGCTGCTCGAGTCCGGCATCGATGGCCATCAGCACGGCGACGACCTGCACGCTGTCGTGCCCGCTACCGCCACCGGCGTTAACCTGTCGGGCAATCTGATTGAGGTTGTTACCCATACCGGCAAGCTGACGAAGCAGTGCCGGCGAGGTCGAGGGAAGTTTGCCAGCACGGGCGGGCTTCTCGCCCAGGCACGTCTGGCGCATCCAGGCCGCGAGCTGTTTACCGCCGCAGCGTTCCAGCAGACGCCGGTGCTCGTCTTCCGTTACCCACATCGTGAGCATTTTGCTGCGTTTGTCTGCCAATCCGGCCTCCTGATAACGCCGGGACGGGCGGGAAATCTTTTCCCGGTCGGCGCGGTGTTGGACAAGCCGCAGGCGCGTCAGTGGCTTTTAGCGGGTTTCGGGGCGCAGCCCTGAACCAGTCACGCAGCGCTAGCGGAGTGTATACTGGCTTACTTATGCGGGGTCAGTGCGTAGTGTATGAAAGGTGTACCATGTCTGGTGTGAAATGCCGCACAGATGCGTAAGGAGAACATGCCATTTCCGGTGCTCTTCCGCTTCCTCGCTCACTGACTCGCTGCGCTCGGTCGTTCGGCTGCGGCGAGCGGAGTCTTCACTCTCAAAAGAGGAGCTACGGTGATCCACAGAATCAGGGGATGGCACCGGAAAGAACATGTGACCCAAAAGCCAAGTGCCGGGAAAAGTCCGCGCCGGAGGCGTTTTTCCATAGGCTCCGCCCCCCTGACGAGCATCACAAAAA
>NZ_VATP01000026.1:0-5321 GCF_005781125.1 Escherichia sp. E2748 | reverse complement strand
CTGGAAGGACAAATTTGGTGGCATGTCTCGCACAAGACTGTTACCACGGTTCAGAAACTTGCCGGTTTACTGTACCTTCGAAAAACCACCTTGCCGGGTGGTTTTTTCGTTTACAGAGCCAGAGATTACGCGCAGAAAAAAAGGATCTCAAGAAGATCCTTTTTATTTTGTGGTCAACCATTTGTCATTTGCATTAAGCATTACTCTCCGTGTGGCTCCCCCTAACCCCGCTTTACTCAACTAATCATGCGGAAAATGAGGGTCATCCGATGGGTCTCCTTTCCCAATTATTGAGAATTTACCACCTTTAAAACTGTATATTTTATATTCACATTTATCATTATTCGGATTTGACGCCGATAGTAACGTACCATTCATCCATAATAAGGTACTGTCACGATAAAATATTGGAAAATCAGCCATTGCTCCAGGTGGAGGTGGATCGTTCTCATCTTCAGGGGAGTAAACAGCACAACTTTGCACTGTACTCGGATGACTCATGTCATTTTCGATCGTAATAAATTTAGGCAGAGTTGACACAACCTGCCCCGTAGTTTTATCAATAACCCAGCCACATAGCGGGTGGCCATCCCCACATTCATTAGGAAGATCGTCTCCATAGCCGACATACAGTCGATAATGCCCAGCGTAATTAACCTGCTCCATTAGTTGCTGTTGCATAATGCGCTTCCACTCATCGGTATAACCTTTCTGAATACCAGACAGATTTAGTGTTTCAGCAAAAGGTTCGTGGCTCACCTTAACTCTATAGTCCCCGGCCTGCGGCCCCCCCCAGGAAAGCGGTGTTACTCCGAAAAGTAAAACAACAGCCAGATATTTATTTACCATCATGTTTTGACGCCTCCAGAGCCTTAATTATCGCATCCGGCATAATCAGAGCCTTGTTTAGCCCATCACCCGAGTAATACGTCACTCCGTCATGCTTGGCATATCGTCTTTTATGAACGGGGTTACCATGCTTATCTTTCAGCACATTGCCATCTGGAGCCACCTCAAACTCATGGGGATCAGGACTGATAGGCAATCCCTTCTGTACGCCCACCGACGCAAACTCCAGTGCACAGGCATAGGCGGCCTCCTCCACGCTGCCATTTCCCTCCAGATAATCAATAATAGGTTTACGTTTCACCCTGATAATATATTCCTCAAACATCCGGTCCTGCATCGTCTCGTCATACCGTGCATTTACGTCCAGATTCAGCTTATAGACACTTTCCTTCATCACCGTCGGCGTTATCTGAAACCGCCCAGTCGCAAACATTTCATACTTTTCCATCGCCACCATTACCTGAGCGATTGCCATCGATGTCAGATTAGTGTGGGTATATGCCTGTTTATGCGTAGGGTGTGGATGCGGCCAGGTCCGGTTATAGGCGGTATAATCATTGACAGACTCAGCATGGCCAATCAGATCAGCAAACGGGCTGTGTGCCCATCCCTGCTTTTTCGGCTCCCTGAGTGCATCGAGAAACACCAGCGGGTGCATATGCCACTGATTTTCCAACATGCACGGCACCCGGTGAATCCAGCGTAGGTCAGTCAGAAACTTCTCGCTGTACGCGTACCATTCCGGCTCCTCCCTCTTCTTCTGCGGCGTAAAGAACGCTTTCCACACCGGGGATTCCGAAGAGTAGTACCACTCACAAGGATGCTTCACACACAGCCGGTACAGGTGATCGCGCATTGCCGGGTTCTGCACCGCACGCCGGTACTGTTCCGGCAAATACCACGACGCTTTCGGAGCATCAATCTGATTCAGCAACTGCCGGTAGTTGAACGCAACCCCTTTGCTGTAGTGATTATCGTCATTGTCCGCCACGCTGAAAAAACGCTCCAATATCGTCTTTACCAGCCCTTTCGGCTGCGTCTTCCCGTCAAGATGGTCAAAGCTCGACGGACTGTCCTCCGTGGTTTCAAACCCCCGACCGGCCAGATCGTACCGCGACAGCAGCAGCACATCCGACTCCGCCAGCAGCCCGCGCGACGAACCATCCGGCCAGTAACGCTTACCCTCTTTGTCTGTCACCGCCTGCCCGGACAGCGGCATTACCGTTACGCTCGTCGTGGCTATCAGCCCCTTCTGTATTTCTCCGCTTCTGAATTGCAGGTACACCGGTATCCCCTTCGGACAGCGCGCAAAGGCGGGCGTGTCGCGACCCGCACCCTCCGGGTTTCTCAGGAAATGCGGCAAATTGTCCGTGGTCAGACATTCGATATGCACCTGATAGCGCTTTTCATGCCCGTCCTCCGTGGGCGCCTGAAAATACCCCAGATGTCCCACCGGGTCCCCGGCCTTAATCGGATAAGGGGTCGGGCATACCACCGTATCAAACTGCACGGCTTCACGTGACGGCGGCAGGAATGGCGTCCACCACGCCGGACAGGTGGCCCTGTCACGTTCAGGAACCAGGTTCCCTTTGTCGCACACAACCCACACCCGGTCCCCGGTTTTCAGGCTCATGCGGCCCGAAACCGGCTCCGCCAGCGTGACGTGCGCGTACTGTCGCCCGTTGCTCCCGGTCATCGTGTCATCGCTGACCGCTTTATCCCACATCACCCGCGTCCCGGCAGGCAGCTCCGCCGCCACCCACTGCCGGGATTCATCCACATACGCCTTCAGGAGCTGGCCGTCTGCCACCTTAAACGCCGTGCTGTCCTGCTCCGGGTAGGCCAGCCACGGCGCGAGATGCATATACAGCGTGTAAAAGGTCAGTCCGCTTTCTGCCGTTTCCCCGGGCTGAACACAGTGCCTGACCAGCACAAAAGACCCGGAGTAGCGTAAATCCCCCCAGTACCACGGCACGCTGAGGTAATCCCGGTTAATCCGGTACGCCACCACCTCACCGTCCGCCATGCAGCGCACGGCCTGCTCCCCCTTAAACGGCACAGGGAAATCAACGGCCTCATTTACCGCCTGCCCGCTGAGCGCACACCACGGCGTGGTGGTGTCCGTGATATGAATACCGCCGTGCCACATGCCGCTACGTCCGATAAGCCAGTGCCCGGTGGCTTCCCCCTCAAGATGCGCCTGTATATCCTCCAGGTTACGGAATTCCCGGCCACGGTTGTTTTTTGGCACCGGCCAGCAGATAGCGGGTATCTGTGAGCCGGTTTTCGACTGTGCCATATCAAGTCCTTTAATTTTGTATGGTTAATAGACATTGATCATACACCTGCAGGAACTCAGCCCTGATTTCTCCATATGTAGCAATATGTTACTAGGCAGAGGTGACGCTGAGCGTCGGTAAGGAATGATGGGGTGGGGGTGGAAACATTTAACATCCGTTATGTGAGAATCACAATAAAGGGAATGGATAACATTGATTGTTTTTTATTACAGAGACATATTCAGACGGAGGGATTTCCTCCTGAATTTACAAAGGATAACTGTCATGGGTCTTAAGCCTGGTCCTAAACGAATTGCCGAATCAATAGGGGAACCTGATAAACGCCAGCGCGACAATAAAAAAAAACGGGGAACACAGATAAACTGAAATCCAGTAAATCCTCAGGGGAAATAAGTCAGTCACCAAAAGTCCTGCGGGGCTTTTTTTGTACCTGCAGATGACTCTGATTTACCATAACATCCGTTGTCGGCACCACCAGAACGCGCTCAGAGCGATTTCAGCGCGAAACCGATGAAAACCACAGCTTACCCGGCGAAACCCCGCCAGAAAGGCACTGAGAGAGTTTACGGCCTGTGAATGGTTATGCAGCGCAGTGCATGACATCCGGTCTGGCGCAGAACAGCAGTTGAAACCGGGATTTTTCCCGGTTTTCCAGCCCTAAAATCCGGGTTAGGGATGAACTACCGGTTCTGTTTCATGCCATAAACGGTCAGTTTCCCGTCCCTGATTTGCAAAACGCCCCGGGATAACTTCCCGGCTACGGTAGAACGGTGCATGTCATCCATCCTCGGCTGATGCTCCTCCGCCGTCACTGGCTTAATCTCCGGATCAAAAAACTCACTTTTAAACTCCGCCCCCAGGAATTTCAGATCATCGATAAGGGTCGTAAACCATTCTTTCATCGTTCAGCCTCCGCGCCAGTCTGCGCCATTCAGATCACAGTCTGACACAAACTGGCGAAATAAAGCGGTGAACGGACCCGCAATTTATTGCGGGATCGTGAGGAGCTGGCAGGGAGTCGGGGCGGCGAGCCCTGACTAGGGCCACGGGTGTGCGGTTTTGCGCATGCGCAAAATTCCCGGGTGGGTTTCAAAGGGGAACCCTTTGGCACGCGACTGTATACAGTCGGTAACGTGCCTCTGGTTTAATGCGGTAATTGCATTAGATTTCACTAAATTGCATTAAAGACGCTCATTTTTGCCAGAACTTCCACCAGGGCGCTGTCGTCGGCTCCGGCATTTCAGACGGGGGCTGCTTATGCTCCAGAAGCTGCATAGCCTGACGAAGTGAACTGATATGCTCGTCCCGGGCATTCATCGCATCTTTTAGCCCGGCGTTTTCCGCCTGCAGAAGCGCCACCTGATGCTGTAAATCCTGTAAAAATTCACTGTTAATCCCTGTAGAGCGATCGTCAAATGTTACAGCACTACTGTCACGTTCACTGTCAAGATTAAGGGTGCAAAAAACGCGCATAAGTTCAGTTGTATCAATGATTTTTACGGATTTACCATGCTTTACAACAGAGGTGTAACTTAACTCACCAGATTTAAGTAGCTTGTAAATAGTAGGACGACTGACACTGGCAAGACGAGCCGCTTCGCTAATTGATACACGGGCCATTATAAATCCCCCTGAAGACCATCCAGACGAATAGTCAGAGAGCGACAGAGTTGTTCCACATCTTCATGCAGCTTTTCGCAAAGATCCGCCTCAGCATCGAGATCAAGTTCATTAAGCTTTTCCAGCAGAAGCAGAGTCTGCCCCTGGATAAACTTCGCCATATTAAGCGCAGTTTTCTGTTGTTTCGTCATCACAGCGTCAGTGCTCCATGTTATCTCCGGTTCTTTTCCGCTTCCTCGCCCGTTCGCTCGCTACGCTCGGTCACTTGTCTGCGGCGAGCGGACGGAACGTACTAAGTGGCAAGTAAGACAGAAGATAAACGTAAGGGGAAAGCAACCCAAAAGCCAGGATAAGGCCACGCCCCGCCGGAGGCGTTTTTCCATAGGCTCCGCCCCCCTGACGAGCATCACAAAAAAATCGACGCTCAAGTCAGAGGTGGCGAAACCCGACAGGACTTAAAGATACCAGGCGTTTCCCCCTGGTGGCTCCCTCGTGCGCTCTCCTGTTCCTGCCTTTCGGTTTACCGGTGTCATTACGCATTTATGGCCGCGT
>NZ_VATP01000025.1:0-66602 GCF_005781125.1 Escherichia sp. E2748 | reverse complement strand
GGAAAGCCACGCTCTTTCTGATAAGAAATCAGCATATCCAGCACCTGCTGCTGGCATTGAGTTAACGTCGTCATTACGCCCCCACGTAATTCCCTGACAGATACCACTCATCACTCGATACAGCGCACTTGCTGCTTTTCCGTAAACACTGCTCACGACGCGCCAGAAAATTGTTTCGTTCTGGCTGGGAGTGGCTTTCACGGAATGCCGCCATCCACACCGTTGCAGCACGACGGTATAAGCCCCTGGACTCCAGTTTTTCAGCCTGCCGGGTCAGGCACAAAATCACCCGGGGATCGTTAGTGCCGACATAGAAATTGCGCACAGATCTGGTTTCTCGAACTGGTTGTGGTTCCAGTTCCTGCGCTCTCTCAGTCAGGCGCGGGAAATGTCTGCGTGTATCCCCTTCACAACGGTGAGCCACACGCCCACTCTGACGTAACTTGCTTGCTGACTGCAGAACGCGCTGCCGTGAGTAACCAGCAAAAGCATCCGCAATGTCTCCGGAAGTACACCCCGGATGGGCTTCAATGAATTTCTGAACGTCATTCAAAAGACTCATGATCACCCCCTGAATCCTGCCGGGATCTGGCTGTAGTCCACGTTGTCGTAACTGGATTTGAAGTACGGGTCTTCGCGTTTTTCGGTGTACGTGCTTACGGACGGCGATAAGCGCAGGGAAAGCTCATCCCATTTTTCCCGCAGCTTCGACGGGCTGAGCACGTTACGGCACCAGAACGGATCGCGGCTGACGCGGCTGTACATCTCGCAGATTTGTTTGTGAGTACGACCATCCTGCACACACATCAGGCGAATTTCGTTTGCCCAGGCTGTCCAGTTCGGTTCTTTGGGACGAACCACCTCGCCGTCACATTCGGCAGCCTGCTCGTACAGGGCGATGATTTTTTTCCAGAGCCACTGTGCGCAGGTCAAATCATCCTGCGTCCCCCACTGGCGCTTTTTAGGGCTGAATACAACCGCATCAGGATGGCGAGTTAAAAAATCCTGTTCATCCATCTGCGTGTCCGGTTGCGAAGCGTCCGGACGAGAGGGTTTTTTATCTGACGGATCATGTTTTGATTTTACTGACGGATCCCCGCCAGATTCTGACGGGTGAAAACCCGCTTTTTTGCCAGATTTCGACGCATCAAATTTTGACGGGTCAGATTTTGATGCGTCAGATTTTGACGGGTCAGAATCTGACAGTTGAGAAAATGCCGCTGCCTGAAGCTTCGCAACGTTAAGCTGATAAACATTCGACGCATTGCGGTTACCCTGGCGACGCGCCTTACGAGTTAACCAGCCTTCTGCTTCCAGCCGTGCGATAGCCGTTCTGACGGTGCTCATCCCCGCGCCAATCTGGCGGGCAATGGTTTCAATTGATGGCCAGCACACACCTTCGTCATTACTGAAATCAGCCAGGCGGGCCATAATTGCCACGCTGGATAACTTCATGCCTGACGCAGCGCAACCATCCCATACATAGCCGGTTAATTTAGTGCTCATGACCGACCTCTATTTCCCTGAATTTACGACGAAACTGTTCGAGCGGGCTGAAGCACTCATGCTCATAGCCTTCGCGGAGGTAGATAACCCGTTGTGTTTCCGGCTCCCAACGAATGACTCTGACGGGCACTCCGTAGTGATCTTTGAACCAGCGGTTAACTTGTCGCAAAGGACTGTCTCCTTTTGCCGGTTGAAATCGCCCACAGCCCACTCTGCAAAGCTGTGGGTTACAATTTCCCTGTCACCTGGTACATTCACTGCATAGCAATACTCCACCTTCGCTTTTCCACCCGGTACAGGAAGTGCAATCAGTTGCGAGCGACGGTAGTGTGTTGTTAAACTGTTCATGCGTTAGTTTCTCCACAGTCACGACACGCCACGGCGCCCGGAGCTGCACACTCGCGGGCGTCATTACTTTCTGAAATGCAAAAAATTTTGTAGACCAGTGCTGCATGCTCCTGCAGCTTCGAAATTGAGAGGTACAGCTCGTCATTAATTGCTGTCTTCTCATGCGGTTCCACTACACCGTCTTCGATTGCTGAACGAATCTGTTTTGAATAACTGCCGATCTGTTCAATGACTTCCAGCAGACGCTGGTTAATATCGGCGTTGTCCACATCCTCGACGTCAGGAAGAGACACAAAGACGCCATTTGCAGACTGCGCCACAGCATCAGCAATGAAGTGAGTTCCACCAGCACGTTGCAAAATCATTGCCCATCCCAGCGGGAAAATCTGATCGCCATCGGCACGAAGGCGGTTAAATAATGCGTTCTCTGTTACATCCAGCCAGTCAGCAGCTTCAGCGTAACCCCCCGGCAACGCTGCGATAGTTTTTCTGACAGCTTTCACGTACCACTCAGGCTGTTTGTCTACTTTCCAGTGATGCTTACCCACGGTTCACCTCCTGTTCCTGTGGTTTAAACCCATTCTGGTTTTGGCTAGATTGAAAACGTGCCGGATAAAGAATCTGCATTTCGCTGATTTCACCCTTAAAAAAATTGGCTAAACGTTCTGCAAGCTCGATAGATGGAATCTGTTCCAGCCTCTCAATACGACTCAACGTCGCTGGATTGACTTGAACACCCGCAGCAACATGCTGCAAAGTGAAACCATGCGCCTTACGCACATTTCGTAATTGTGATTGCATATAACCTCCAAATATTGCGCGTTATGCATGTTATTTCACGCAAGTATTTTGCGCAAGTTGATTTGCTTATCACGCAATAAAGAAATGTAATAAACGCATGAACATAGGAAACCGAGTCAGACAACTTCGCCAAGCGAAGAACATGAAAATCGCCGATCTCGCTGAAGCAATAGGAGTAGATGCGGCGAACATCTCGCGCTTAGAAACGGGTAAGCAGAAACAATTTACCGAACAAACACTGAGTAATATTGCCAAGAGCTTAGGTGTTGATATTGCTGATCTCTTTACCTCTGCCCTCAAAAGTAATACTGTATATAAAAACAGTAATAATGAGGATGTTGCGCAGGTGAAGGATGTGTTCCGTATTGAAATGCTGGATATCAGTGCCAGTGCGGGAAATGGCCTTATCCAGGGCGGTGATGTCATTGATGTGATTCATGCCATCGAATACAGAACTGATAATGCTGTATCAATGTTCGGCGGACGACCAGCCAATCACATCAAAGTTATCAACGTTCGTGGGGACAGTATGTGTCCAACCATTGAGCCAGGAGATCTCATCTTCGTTGATGTCAGCATCAATCAGTTTGATGGTGATGGTATATATGTCTTTGGTTTTGATGACAAAATATACGTTAAAAGACTTCAAATGATTCCTGACAAACTGCTGGTGATTTCTGATAACCAGATTTACCGTGAATGGGGAATTACTAGCGAAAACGAACACCGATTCATGGTCTTTGGAAAGGTCTTAATCAGTCAGTCGCAAACCCTTAAGAGACATAATTAACTTCAATATCCCATCCATCGGCCACCGAAAGGTGGCTTTTTATCACCCATCATTTTGCACATCTCGCAAAATATCACTTGCGCATCTCGCATTTTAATTTTATCTTTTGTTCCAGACCAACTACAGGATTACAACAAAATCTGGTTGCAACACGGTGCATGGTGCATGTGTCGTAAGCGGTCAGTAAATGTCAAAAACGAACAGTCAGGACGACCAAGAAGTAGCCGCCTTGGGCATATGAAGTCCAAGATGATTCGTTAGCAACAAAAAAGCGCCCTATAGGACGCTTCGCTCTTTAACAATCTGGATATCCACAACAGTAGCAATCTACAGATTGCCGTTAAGTTTTCTGGCCAACTCCTCAATGGATGGAGGCGATACGTAATCCGGATTTTTATTCATCAGAAACTTATTTTCACAGTGGAGGCACCTGCTTTTATGAAAAAGCTCATCTTCGCTAACCGGGAATGGTTGAAGTATCGATACTATCTTTTGTCCAAAACATTTTGGGCAAAGATGCATGGTTATGCTGCCACCGTTCACGATTACCTCCTTCGAGTATACAAAAGTACCCGACTCAAGTTGGTTAAGGATATAGCCTTCCGTCTGAGCCTCAAAGTTTTCGAATTCTGCAATTTTAGCTTTGAGAGAAGCATTTATTTCTTGATAAGAGCCCACCAGTTCAACGAGAGACACGCATTCGCGCTGAATAGACGCAAGCTTTGAGTTCAGCTCACCAATAGCCGCATTTACTTCAGCTTGAGTTTTTGCCTCGTTCATTAGTTTTGCAATCTGGGCGATTTCACGAATAGCCGTCATTGCTGCCGTTAATTCAGCGATCACATTGAATTCTCTTATTGTTGCTGGGGATATCCAGATTAACCGAATCCTTGTTGTTGGGGAATAACCAGGTCCACCTCGCCTGATGTGGCTAAAAGCAGGCACATAACAGCTAAGTATTTTCAACCAGAGAGAATCCTTAGCGTTGTGGTGAATGCGGCTCAGCGCACGCGGGTTAAGGTTGAGGCTGACAGTCGACCTTCTGTGGATACCCACCCGCCTGGTGTGCAACCTTCGCCAGGCACCGGGAGGCACCCGGCACCACAACTTTATGCTGTGTGTAGTCCTGGCGGTACCAGTTTGTACCCTTGCTTCCGGCTGGTACCGTCCTTTTTACAAAACAGAGAAGAGCATCACCGGACGACGGGCTCATAACCCAATCCATCCGGGCGGCTGCCACCGCAGGTGTTCTTCTCTGTTTTGTGGAGAAACTAACCGCCCCTACGGGGGCATTTATGGAAATGTAATTGACTCAATAATCGCCGGACGGTGAGGGCTTCCTTTTACCCGAATTCAGCGCGGTGCAGCGCATATACGTGGAGAACAAAATGTCATTTATTAAAACTTTTTCCGGGAAGCATTTTTATTATGACAGGATAAATAAAGACGACATCGTGATTAACGATATCGCGGTTTCCCTTTCAAATATCTGTCGCTTTGCAGGACATCTTTCACACTTCTACAGTGTCGCCCAACATGCGGTGCTTTGCAGCCAGCTGGTGCCGCAGGAATTTGCTTTTGAAGCTTTAATGCATGATGCAACAGAAGCATATTGCCAGGACATCCCCGCACCACTGAAACGACTTCTTCCTGACTATAAACGGATGGAAGAAAAAATAGACGCCGTAATCCGTGAGAAATACGGGTTACCTCCTGTTATGAGCACGCCAGTGAAATATGCCGATCTCATTATGCTGGCAACCGAACGCCGCGATCTCGGGCTTGATGATGGCTCTTTCTGGCCTGTGCTGGAAGGTATCCCGGCAACAGAGATGTTCAACGTGATTCCACTGGCTCCAGGCCATGCCTACGGGATGTTTATGGAACGCTTTAACGAATTATCGGAGTTACGCAAATGCGCATGAATGTTTTCGAAATGGAAGGGTTTCTTCGTGGGAGATGTGTACCGCGAGATCTGAAAGTGAATGAAACGGATGCTGAATACCTGGTGCGTAAATTCGATGCGCTTGAAGCTAAATGTGCAGCACAGGAAAACAAAGTAATACCAGTGTCAACTGAACTGCCACCAGCAAATGAAAGTGTTTTGTTATTCGATGCTAACGGAGAAGGCTGGCTAATTGGCTGGCGTTCTCTCTGGTACACCTGGGGAC
Organism: Escherichia sp. E2748; assembly: GCF_005781125.1. NCBI lineage: Bacteria > Pseudomonadati > Pseudomonadota > Gammaproteobacteria > Enterobacterales > Enterobacteriaceae > Escherichia > Escherichia sp. E2748. The sequence goes on along the minus strand of NZ_VATP01000025.1, from coordinate 60,986 downwards.
AAAAAGAAACCGGAGAATGGCAGTGGACATTTCAGGTCGGGGACCTTGAAAACGTCAATATCACTCACTGGGCAGTAATGCCAAAAGCACCGGAGGCTGGAGCATAATGACCACTTTTACCGACAAAGAACTGATTAAAGAAATTAAAGAGCGTATCAGCAGCCTTGACGTGCGAGACGATATTGAGCGCCGTGCTTATGAAATCGCACTCCTATCTCTGGAAGTAGAACCAGATGAACGCGAAGCTTATGAATTATTCATGGAAAAGCGTTTTGGTGACTTAGTAGATCGTCGGAGAGCAAAAAACGGCGATAACGAATACATGGCATGGGATATGACTCTCGGTTGGATCGTCTGGCAGCAACGAGCTGGTATCCATTTCTCAACAATGTCACAGCAAGAGGTGAAATAATGGAGCCATACAGCCTCACACTCGATGAGGCCTGTCATTTTCTCAAGATATCCAGACCGACTGCCATTAACTGGATACGCACAGGGCGTCTTCAGGCAACACGCAAAGATCCCACTAAGAATAAATCTCCTTACCTCACAACACGACAAGCCTGCATTGCGGCTCTTCAGTCTCCGCTGCATACTGTCCAGGTGAGCGCGGGTGATGGCATAACAGAGGAAAGAAAATGTCACTCTTCCGCAGAGGTGAAATATGGTACGCCAGTTTCACATTGCCGAACGGTAAAAGATTTAAACAGTCTCTTGGAACAAAGGACAAAAGGCAGGCGACAGAACTCCATGACAAGCTAAAGGCTGAAGCATGGCGGGTCAGCAAACTTGGTGAAATACCTGATATAACGTTCGAGGAAGCGTGTGTCAGGTGGCTTGAAGAGAAAGCACATAAAAAATCACTGGACGATGACAAAAGCCGGATCGGATTCTGGCTTCAACATTTCGCAGGAATGCAACTAAGAGACATTACTGAATCAAAAATTTATTCAGCAATGCAGAAAATGACGAACCGGCGTCATGAGGAAAACTGGAAACTCAGGGCAGAAGCATGCAGAAAAAAAGGGAAACCTGTTCCAGAATACACGCCAAAACCAGCGTCCGTTGCAACGAAGGCTACGCATCTTTCATTTATAAAGGCCCTACTAAGAGCCGCAGAGCGTGAATGGAAAATGCTGGATAAGGCACCAATTATTAAAGTGCCTCAACCAAAGAATAAACGGATCCGCTGGCTGGAGCCCCATGAAGCACAAAGGCTGATTGATGAATGTCCGGAGCCATTAAAGTCTGTTGTTGAATTTGCACTGGCAACAGGCTTAAGACGCTCGAACATCATCAACCTTGAATGGCAACAAATAGATATGCAGCGCCGGGTGGCATGGATAAACCCGGAAGAGAGTAAATCAAACCGCGCAATTGGCGTTGCGCTGAATGATACTGCATGTCGCGTATTGAAAAAACAAATCGGGAATCATCACCGTTGGGTATTTGTGTACAAGGAAAGCTGTACCAAACCAGACGGAACGAAAGCGCCAACAGTAAGGAAGATGCGGTATGACGCAAACACAGCCTGGAAAGCGGCGCTGAGACGGGCTGGTATTGATGATTTCAGATTTCACGACTTGAGACACACCTGGGCAAGTTGGCTGGTTCAAGCCGGAGTCCCGTTGTCAGTGTTACAGGAAATGGGAGGCTGGGAGTCTATCGAAATGGTTCGTCGATATGCTCACCTTGCACCTAATCACCTTACCGAACACGCACGGCAAATAGACTCGATCCTGAACCCATCGGTCCCAAATTTGTCCCAGTCAAAAAATAAGGAAGGTACTAATGATGTGTAACTTATTGATTTAAATGGTGCCGATAATAGGAGTCGAACCTACGACCTTCGCATTACGAATGCGCTGCTCTACCAACTGAGCTATATCGGCCCTGAAAGGACATGTCCACGAACGTGAATCACGGTGGACAAGGTTAAAACTAACCGGGCGATGCGTCAATGGCCTTGTGAATCAAATGGCTACTTTTGCATCACCCGGTTTTATTTACGCACGAATGGTGTAATCACCAATGCCGATCCACTTGTAGGTGGTCAGTGCTTCCAGCCCCATTGGGCCGCGCGCATGCAGTTTTTGTGTGCTTACCGCGACTTCCGCCCCCAGACCAAACTGGCCGCCGTCGGTAAAACGCGTAGAGGCGTTAACGTAAACAGCGGAGGAATCCACTTCGTTAACAAAACGCTGGGCGTTGCGCATATCGCGGGTCAGGATCGCATCGGAGTGTTGTGTGCCGTGTTCACGAATATGGGCGATGGCATCGTCAAGATCGCTGACGATTTTGACGTTCAAATCTAATGACAGAAATTCATCGTCATACTCTTCGGCTTTAACAGCCACCACCTTCGCGGGTCCAGCCTGCAACTGCGCCAGTGCGGCAGCATCTGCGTGTAATGTCACGCTGCTTTCCGCCATTTGTTTGCTTAATGCGGGCAGGAAGCTATCAGCGATGTTTTTATTCACCAGCAACGTTTCTACCGTATTACACGTGCTCGGACGCTGAGTTTTCGCGTTGACGATCACTTTCAATGCTTCAGCGATCTCTGCACTTTCATCAACGTAAATATGGCATACGCCTATACCGCCTGTGATCACCGGGATTGTCGACTGTTCGCGGCATAGCTTATGCAGACCAGCGCCGCCGCGCGGGATCAGCATGTCGATGTATTTATCCATACGCAGCATTTCACTGACCAGTGCGCGATCCGGATTATCAATTGCCTGTACTGCTCCTGCCGGTAAACCGCAGGATTTCAGGGCGTCCTGAATCACCGCCACCGTTGCAGCGTTAGTGCGGCAGGTTTCTTTGCCGCCACGCAGGATCACCGCGTTACCCGTTTTAAGGCACAGCGAAGCGACATCAACCGTCACGTTCGGCCGCGCTTCATAAATCACGCCAATCACCCCCAGCGGTACGCGACGACGCTCCAGACGCAGGCCGCTGTCCAGCACGCCGCCATCGATTACCTGCCCCACCGGATCGGCGAGGTTACACACCTGGCGCACATCATCGGCAATGCCTTTCAGCCGTGCGGGCGTCAGTGCCAGACGGTCAAGCATCGCTTCGCTGAGGCCATTAGCACGCGCGTCAGCAACATCCTGGGCGTTAGCGTTGAGGATGATTTCGCTTTGTGCTTCCAGTTCATCGGCGATTTTTTCCAGCACGCGATTTTTTTCGCGGCTGGAGAGTTGCGCTAATTTATACGAGGCTTGCTTCGCGGCAATGCCCATTTGTTCCAGCATCGGCCTGCTCCTTAACGGGTAATCATGTCATCACGGTGAACGGCTACCGGGCCGTATTCATATCCCAGTATTGCATCAATTTCTTGCGAGTGGTGTCCGGCAATGCGGCGCAATGCATCGCTATTATAGCGACTGACGCCGTGGGCAATATCACGACCTTCGAGGTTACAAATGCGGATCACTTCACCACGCGAGAAGTTGCCGGTTACGCTCTTAATGCCTTTCGGCAACAGGGAGCTGCCGCGTTCAAGAATGGCGGCGGTTGCCCCTTCATCTACCGTGATTTCACCCGCAGGCGGTGCACCGAAAATCCAGCGTTTACGGTTTTCAAGCGGAGTCGCCTGGGCATGGAACAGCGTACCGACGGAAATGCCTTCCATCACATCACCAATAACGCCCGGCTTGCTGCCCGCGGCAATAATGGTGTCGATGCCCGCACGGCAAGCCACGTCCGCGGCCTGCAATTTAGTGCTCATGCCGCCGGTTCCAAGACCTGAAACGCTGTCACCGGCGATCGCGCGCAGTGCGTCATCAATGCCGTAAACATCTTTAATCAGTTCTGCCTGCGGATTGCTGCGCGGGTCAGCGGTATACAAACCTTTTTGATCGGTCAGCAGCAGCAGTTTATCGGCACCCGCCAGAATCGCCGCTAGAGCAGAAAGGTTGTCGTTGTCACCAACTTTAATTTCTGCCGTAGCGACAGCATCGTTCTCATTAATTACTGGAACGATGTTGTTATCGAGCAGCGCACGCAGGGTGTCGCGGGCGTTCAGGAAGCGTTCACGGTCTTCCATATCAGCACGAGTCAGCAGCATCTGCCCGACGTGAATGCCATAAATCGAAAACAGCTGTTCCCACAGTTGAATCAGTCGACTCTGCCCTACCGCCGCCAGCAGTTGTTTTGAGGCAATAGTCGCTGGCAGTTCCGGGTAACCCAGGTGCTCACGTCCGGCGGCAATCGCGCCCGACGTCACAATGACTATCCGATGCCCGGCGGCATGTAACTGCGCGCACTGGCGAACAAGTTCAACGATATGGGCACGGTTCAGGCGGCGCGATCCGCCTGTTAGCACACTGGTGCCGAGTTTTACCACCAGCGTCTGGCTGTCACTCATGATTCTCTGCCATTCAATTTTAGGAAAAATGATATCAAACGAACGTTTTAGCAGGACTGTCGTCGGTTGCCAACCATCTGCGAGCAAAGCATAGCGTTTTGTTGCGCGGGATCAGCAAGCGTAACGGCAGTTGTTTACGCTTTTATTACAGATTTAATAAATTAGCACATTTTAAGAATATTATTAAGTTGTAATATATCTTTAACAATCTCAGGTTAAAAACTTTCCTGTTTTCAACGGGACTCTCCCGCTGAATATTCGCGCGTAAATTAAAATCAGGAAAGAAAATGAAAAAGAGCACTCTGGCATTAGTGGTGATGGGTATTGTGGCATCTGCATCCGTACAGGCCGCAGAAGTATATAACAAAGACGGTAATAAACTGGATGTCTATGGCAAAGTTAAAGCCATGCATTATATGAGTGATAATGACAGTAAAGATGGCGACCAGAGTTATATCCGTTTTGGCTTTAAAGGCGAAACACAAATTAACGATCAACTGACTGGTTATGGGCGTTGGGAAGCAGAGTTTGCCGGAAATAAAGCGGAGAGTGATACCGCACAGCAAAAAACGCGACTCGCTTTTGCCGGGTTGAAATATATAGATTTGGGTTCTTTCGATTATGGTCGTAACCTGGGCGCGTTGTATGACGTGGAAGCCTGGACCGATATGTTCCCGGAATTTGGTGGCGACTCCTCCGCACAGACCGATAACTTTATGACCAAACGCGCCAGCGGGCTGGCGACTTATCGTAACACCGACTTCTTCGGCGTTATCGATGGCTTGAATTTAACCTTGCAATATCAAGGGAAAAACGAAAACCGCGATGTGAAAAAGCAGAATGGCGATGGCTTCGGCACCTCGTTAACCTATGACTTTGGCGGTAGTGATTTCGCCATTAGTGGGGCCTATACCAACTCCGATCGCACCAACGAGCAGAACCTGCAAAGCCGTGGCACGGGTAAGCGTGCAGAAGCGTGGGCAACGGGCCTGAAATATGATGCTAATAATATTTATCTGGCAACTTTCTATTCTGAAACACGCAAAATGACGCCAATCTCTGGCGGCTTTGCCAATAAGACGCAGAACTTTGAAGCGGTCGCACAATATCAATTCGACTTTGGTCTGCGTCCATCACTGGGTTACGTCTTATCGAAAGGGAAAGATATTGAAGGCATCGGCGATGAAGATCTGGTCAATTACATCGATGTCGGTGCTACGTATTATTTCAACAAAAATATGTCAGCGTTTGTTGATTATAAAATCAATCAGCTGGATAGCGATAATAAGCTGAATATCAACAATGATGATATTGTCGCGGTTGGCATGACCTATCAGTTTTAATGAATATTGCCGGATGCGATGCATCCGGCACATTTCATTCACGCCGTTAACTTCACCGGCTCGTCACGAAAATCATCCGCCGGTTCCAGTTTCAGATTCAACGTTACCAACAGTTCACGCAGCTTCTCGTGAAACTCACGCAAGGTATACTCCAGCCGCTCTACCACTTCGGCATCTTTTACCGGAACACTCGTCCAGTCGCCTGCTTTATCGAACAGACCAAACTGATAGCTGTATGTAAAACGGGATTCCTGCGCTTCCAGTTCCATCCACCAGCCCCAGAACTCACGCACTTCCGGCGCGGGTTTCACGTTGACGCATACAGCCAGACAATCGAAAAAGAATCGATTATCTTCGCACTTACCTTCACGAATATACGGGCCTAGTGCGGTAAATTTTTTGATCAATCTGCTTTTCGGGTGTCCACTCGGTAACGTCATTGCGATCTCCTGTTGTGATGCAACTGTTTTACCAAATTGACAAAATTTAGCAAATTTTTAACACAATCGCTTTTCGATCCAGTTGGTGATTTCCTGAAGCGCCTTGTCAAAATTCCGATACACGGGGTTAAGCGGAATCTCTAACAATTTACCATCCGCAGATGACGACGTGATTAAGCGTGAATCCTCTTCCGGGCTGAACGGATCGTTCTTCCAGTACCCTGATAACATTGGCGTTGGGCAACGACGTCCCAGCAATCCTTGCACTTTTAATGAATAGCGATTCAGCTCAACACGCAACGCTTCATCAGAAGCATCATGCATTCCCAGTCGGCTCGCCAGAACGTCAAGATACATTTCCGGCACTTGTTGCTGGCACTTAAAATCACTCAGCAAGGTGTGAACCACCGGGCCAAGACAGGCCACCGCTTTCAAACGTGATGCCTCGAGATAAGCCAGGCGTACAGCAACGTTAGCACCGAAACGAAAACCAAAGGCGGCAACGCGAGTGTGATCTACCCATGGAACGTTAGGCAGCGCCTTTAAGACATGTTGGTGCAGCAGGCTGGAATCCTGGGTGAGTTTCCATTTTGAGGAAAAACCGACTGAAGGCATATCAATAGTCAGCATCGCAATGCCGCGCGGTGCAAAATAGCGCTCATAAAGGGAGTAATAGTCGGTTTGCATCGCATCCAGACCACCACACATTAATACTGTCGGGAATGGACCATCACCTTTTGGCATATGCAAAAAGCCAGTGATGGGCGCGCCCCCCGGAACGGTAAACTCCATTTGCCGCATTGTTCCAGGCAGACGTTGCGCAGCTTCTTCATACGCGCGATTTGACAACGCCTGTACCTGTTCAGCCAGATCATCGCCCTTCAAGTGCGGATAGGCGGCAATATTGTACAACGTAGCTGCGTGCAGCCAGTGACGCCCGCTGAGTTGCGGATCTTCTTCCGCACAGGCTTTCTGTTGCCACACCATCGCCTGGGTGGCCCACTCGTAAATCCAGTTGCCGCCACGGTAGCCAATCACCGTATCGTATAAATCATTGTCGGTGCGTTCAGCATCGCTCATCACAATGCGCGCCTGAACGTCGAGGATTTCACGCGGATCAACACCGCGCCAGATCCACATCAGGCGGTTAATCATGCGATACCAATGAGGAATATTTTTGCCATCGAGGGCCGACTGCACCGACGGTTGCGCACCGTGGTTAAAACGGCGGACTAGCGTCGAGGTTTCAGGATGTTTAAAGCGGGGTTTGAACAGGGTTTCGCTCAGGTTAGCCTGTGTCATGGATGCAACCTCCAGGAATACTTACTGGAAGCTATTGTAACCTGCCTGACGTTAAAAAGAACAACGCCCGGCAGTGCCAGGCGTTGAAAAGATTAGCGACCGGAGATTGGCGGGACGAATACGACGCCCATATCCCACGGTTGCTCAATCCAGGTATCTTGTGGGATATCAACCACATAATCATCAACCAGCGGGCGACCAGCCGGTTTCGCGAAGATAGTCACAAAGTGTGCTTTAGGATACATTTCACGAATCGCAACCGCAGTACCACCGGTATCTACCAGGTCATCAATGACGATAAAGCCTTCACCGTCACCTTCTGCGCGTTTCAGCACTTTCAGTTCGCGCTGGTTGTCGTGATCGTAGCTGGAAATACATACGGTATCGACATGACGAATACCCAGTTCACGCGCCAGTAACGCACCCGGTACCAGACCGCCACGGCTTACGGCAATAATGCCTTTCCATTGTTCAGAAGGCATCAGTCGGCTTGCGAGTTTACGTGCATGGATCTGCAACATGTCCCAGGTGACGATGTATTTTTCGCTCATGTGAAGTGTCCCAGCCTGTTTATCTACGGCTTAAAAAGTGTTCGAGGGGAAAATAGGTTGCGCGAGATTATAGAGATCTGGCGCACTAAAAACCAGTATTTCACATAAGTCCGCGTCTTTTTACGCACTGCTACTACCTGTCGCTAGATAAAGTGGTATTCTCAAACATATCTCGCAAGCCTGACTTGTGCTGACAACATTTTCTGCTAACCCTGTGACCTGCAATACTGTTTTGCGGGTGATCGACAAGGAGACTTAACGTGTCTGAACTGTCTCAATTATCTCCACAGCCGCTGTGGGATATTTTTGCCAAAATCTGTTCTATTCCTCACCCGTCCTATCATGAAGAGCAACTCGCTGAATACATTGTAGGTTGGGCAAAAGAAAAAGGTTTCCACGTCGAACGCGATCAAGTGGGGAATATCCTGATTCGTAAACCTGCCACCGCAGGTATGGAAAACCGTAAACCGGTTGTCCTGCAGGCTCACCTCGATATGGTGCCGCAAAAAAACAACGACACCGTGCACGACTTCACCAAAGATCCTATCCAGCCTTATATTGATGGCGAATGGGTTAAAGCGCGCGGCACCACGCTGGGTGCAGATAACGGCATTGGTATGGCGTCTGCGCTGGCGGTTCTGGCTGACGAAAACGTGGTTCACGGCCCGCTGGAAGTGCTGCTGACTATGACCGAAGAAGCCGGTATGGACGGCGCATTCGGTTTACAAAGCAACTGGTTGCAGGCTGACATTCTGATTAACACCGACTCCGAAGAAGAAGGTGAAATCTACATGGGATGTGCGGGGGGTATCGACTTCACCTCCAACCTGCATTTAGATCGTGAAGCGGTTCCAGCTGGCTTTGAAACCTTCAAGTTAACCTTAAAAGGTCTGAAAGGCGGTCACTCCGGCGGTGAAATCCACGTTGGCCTGGGTAACGCGAACAAACTGCTGGTTCGCTTCCTGGCGGGTCATGCAGAAGAACTGGATCTGCGTCTTATCGATTTCAACGGCGGCACACTGCGTAACGCCATCCCGCGTGAAGCCTTTGCGACCATTGCTGTCGCAGCTGATAAAGTCGACGCACTGAAATCTCTGGTGAATACCTATCAGGACATCCTGAAAAACGAACTGGCAGAAAAAGAGAAGAATCTGGCCTTGTTGCTGGACTCTGTAGCGAACGATAAAGCTGCCCTGATTGCGAAATCTCGCGATACCTTTATTCGTCTGCTGAACGCCACCCCGAACGGTGTGATTCGTAACTCCGATGTAGCCAAAGGCGTGGTTGAAACCTCCCTGAACGTCGGTGTGGTGACCATGACCGACAACAACGTAGAAATTCACTGCCTGATCCGTTCTCTGATCGACAGCGGTAAAGACTACGTGGTGAGCATGCTGGATTCGCTGGGTAAACTGGCAGGCGCGAAAACCGAAGCGAAAGGCGCATATCCTGGCTGGCAGCCGGACGCTAATTCTCCGGTAATGCATCTGGTACGTGAAACCTATCAGCGTCTGTTCAACAAGACGCCGAACATCCAGATTATCCATGCGGGCCTGGAATGTGGTCTGTTCAAAAAACCGTATCCGGAAATGGACATGGTTTCTATCGGGCCAACAATCACCGGTCCACACTCTCCGGATGAGCAAGTCCACATCGAAAGCGTAGGTCACTACTGGCGGCTTCTGACTGAACTGCTGAAAGAAATTCCGGCGAAGTAATAACGATAGCGTCCACGCCTGCGGGCGTGGACCGTTCAAGGATGAACAATGATCCCTAAAAATTACACCGTATCTGGTATCCACCTCTCGAAACCTTTTCCTGTTCAACGCCATATTCCATCGATGAAGCCCGTCGGAAACTAACCAGCGCTATTGATGACGACGATGAAATGAAAGGTAAGATTGGTCATGAGCAATTTACTATCTCGCATACGACCTGGTTTTGGGGAAGAAGCCATACAACGACGTTCCGTGGTTCCTGGCAAGAAACACCTTCGGGGGTATTACTTGAAGGCGTATATACCAACCTGGCGTTTATGTCGTTATAGTTCACAGTAGTTCTGATAATAGGCACATTTTCTGTCATAGCAGGTGTCTTCTCTCTGATATCAGCCTTAATAACATCCCCCCTGCAACAGTCAGCCATCCAGGAAGCTCTGATTTTCATGTTTGCGCCGCCGGGTATGCTCGCACTGGGAACCCTTCTGATGCCCTTCATAACCGCTCATCAGAATCACTTTAATCCAACGTTCGAAAAACTCATTCGGCAGGCATTAAAATAACGACCATTCACCTCAGGAAAGAAGGGCTGAATCGTATGGCGATTTACATTGAAATAACAAAGCATTATGAAACCCATGAAAAGGTCGCATATTTATATAGCTGCGACCATATTTCATGGGGAGAATTTTTGATCAGCAAAGATACTTTCGCGCTGGAATCCGTGAAAGAACTTAAGGGTGAAAAGCAGAATTTTTATATGTTCAGAGCCTGGGGAAAAGTCAGAAGAACATATTTAACCACGGGAGAATTTCCCCAGGAAACATGTTACGCCGCCTGAAGTCAGAAGAATTTTTTATTCTTCGCGATACCTGCCCATACCAATGTCGCCGCCAGCAGAGCAAACCATAATAATGGCCAATGTGTAGGGTAAAGATGATGATGTCGTTGCCCGTTATCAACCAGATAGCACCAGAAAAGAGCAAAATCGGGCGCAACGACCCCAACTAAGCCAATAACCATCGCCCTGCACGCATGACGAACAATCAGCGGTAGGCGTTTCATTAAAGTACAAGTTATTATATAACCAGCCGGAAGATGACCGATAAACATGACTATTCCTTTCGTTTTGCCCGCCGCTTTCATGTAGAAAACGGCGGGAGACATTCCTCAATTACACAGCGATAAAAGCCATCCCTGTAAACGTTCGTCGCGGGTTGCCACGTTCAATCTGGTGATGGAACATTCGCCGCTGCGATTTCAGCGCCGCGCTATTTTCCTGTTGCTGTTGTTCCAGCTTCCAGGCAATCAGCAATCGCGCCAGCCGTTTGTTCGCATGCTGGCTGCGCTCTGACTGAACCTTCACGCTAATTCCAGATGCCAGATGCGTGGCGCGTACCGCCGAGTCGGTTTTATTGACATGTTGACCGCCCGGCCCCGACGAACGCAGCGTCTCATACCGGATCGCATCCGATTGTTCCTGCTCATCAGCGGTAAAACGCCCAATGCCCAGAAACCAGTTTTTACGCCCGTGATGTGGGCGATACGGGCTCGGGCAAATCCACTGAATGGCGGGCATTATTTTCATTGCAAGCTGGATTTAATGTTGCGGTTTATATCGCATATAAAAATTAGTAAACCACGCTCCCCGGCATTCAACTCGCTGCTGCTTAACTGTCTGAAAACCATAACGTTCAAAAAAGGGTTTTGCGGTTATGCTGGCATCCACCGTAAGTTCGGATTCAGACTTAATCAAAGGTTTTAACAAGGCGCTGGCGACACCGCGGCGGGTGTATTCCGGGTCAACAAATAACATATCGATATAATGTTCAATGCGGGAAATAAAACCAACCGGTTGTGCATTAATGACTGCAACCCGCACTTGTGATTGTGCGAGTTTCTCTTTCCAGTGAGATTCGTCAATCTGCGCCCAGGCGGCAATTTGTTGTGGAGAATAATGCTGACTGGCGGTCATCGTAACCGCTCTAATGAAAATAGCGCATAGTTGCTGAAAATCGCCAGGCTGATAGTTTCTTATTTGTATGTTATTCATAATCCCAACACCAGTTGTCTTTCCATTTGCGGGTCAAGCAACGTCACATGCAGCCCCACCAGTCGCACACCGCGCCCGCCGCGACGTTCATCCCAGGTTTTACGCGCGGTGGCGATTAAGTCAGCTTTATTCAGCCGCGGCCAGACGTGCTCCTGAGTTGTTTGCTGAAAATCGTCGAACTTTAATTTCACCCCCTGGCGAGCAATCAGTAAATCAGGTTTTACCTTTGCCAGACGGCGTTCAAGTTCCGGATACAGCCGCTCGATAATCGCTTCACATTCAGACCAGTGATGAATATCTTCCGCCATCGTGCGTTCCACGCCGACGGATTTTCGCAACCGTTCGCTGTTAACGTCGCGCTCGTCAATCCCCTGACTACGCTCCCACAAAATGCGGCCAAATTTGCCAAAGCGTTTAAGCAACGTCACCAAATCACACTTTTGCACATCACCGCAGGTTCGTAGCCCCATCGCTTCCAGCTTTGCTGCCGAGACTTTGCCAACACCGGGAATTTTTGCCAACGGTAAGGTTTGTAAAAATGCCGAAACTTCTGCCGGAGTAATCACAAACTGGCCGTTGGGTTTATTCATGTCGGAGGCGATTTTGGCGAGAAACTTAACTGGCGCAACGCCCGCAGACGCCGTCAGGTGCAGCTCGTTGAAAATCGTCTGGCGGATTTCCTGGGCGATGAGGGTCGCAGAACCGTGGCAATGGACACTATCGGTGACGTCGAGATAGGCTTCATCCAGCGACAGTGGTTCAATGCGCGAAGTGTAACGCGAGAAAATTTCGCGGATATGATTCGAGGCTTCTTTGTAGGCGTCAAAGCGCCCCGGAAGCAAGGTGAGATGCGGGCATAATTTGAGCGCCATCCCTGTCGGCATAGCGCTGCGTACGCCGAATTTACGCGCGGGATAATTGGCGGTGCTGATCACCCCCCGACGTTCGCGGCTGCCGCCAATAGCAATAGGGATATCGCGCAGGGCGGGATTGTCGCGCATCTCCACCGCTGCGAAAAAGCAGTCCATATCCACATGAATGATTTTACGCATTGCTCACCTCTCAACACTGGTAAAGTATACAGTGATTTTAAGGTTTGAGAAATGCGTAAAGATTCAGCATTTAACGCGTTCGCTGCGAAAGCACCTGCTGCTTATCCAGCTTTTGCACCAGCGGCTGCACCACTTTATCCCCATGCTGACCAAAGTATTGATACAGCGTATCGGACGCGCTTTTAGTCAGCACCATAATCTCGATGCGCCGATTACCCGCGCTTTGCGGATTTTTGGCGTCCAGCAGCATCTGGTCCGCCATTGCGCTCACCTGCATCACTTTATCTTCCGGCATTCCGGCCTCTTCCAGCACCCGACGAGCCGAAAGCGCGCGATCGCCCGAAAGGTTCCAGTTGTTGTAGATATTGTTTTTGTAGGCCATCGCATCGGTATGCCCGGTAATAATAATTTTGTTATCGAGCGAGTCGAACACTGGCGCGAGTTCCACCAGCAGCGTTTTAAAGAACGGCATAATCTTCGCGCTGCCACGTTCAAACATATTGCGGTTCTGGTCGTCTTTAATCAGCACGCGTAATCCCTGGGGAACAATCTCCATCTCCAGATTCGCTTCCATATGCGCATCACGGGCGATGGTGTTAATACTGGTTGCCAGCTCGCCAAGCTCAGTGGCGGATTTCTTCTTCAGCAGCGCCGTTTTCTCGTTAACGTCGCGCACTTTTTTCTCCGTCTCTTCCGGCACCGCCACGGTGGCAGGTTTTGGCGGATGAGACGGGCTAATTTTATTTAACGGCGACAGCCCGCCGCCATTGAAAATCGACTGCCCGTGCAGCGCGGCGATAATGCTTTCACGCTCGGATTTACTGACGCTGTTGACAATCCACAGCGTCATAAATAGCGCCATCATTGCCAAAGTAAAGTCGGCGAACGCCACCTTCCACGCCCCGCCGTGGTGCCCGGCATGATTCTTTTTGATCTGCCGCCGAACGATGGTGGTTTTTGCCCCACGATCGCGGCGGTTGCCCGTCTTTCTCATGCTTATTCTTGCTCCAGCATCGCATTCACCCACGCGTCGAGGTTGGCGAAGGTCGGTTTGGACGCCAGATGCAGCAGCTTACGCCCGGCGTCCACCGCCAGCAGCGTCGGTTTTCCGCCTGCCTGCGCCACCAGCACGGTACGCACGCATTCCAGCAAAGAATGTTCCGCCCGCGCCTGTTGTTCCATCGCGTTGGCAAGCGGGTCCATCAGGCAGTAGCAGATAAACACGCCTAAAAACGTCCCCACCAGCGCCGCCGCCACTTTCAGGCCGATCAGGGCGATAGATCCGTCAATTGACTGCATGGTAATGATGATGCCCAGCACCGCCGCGCAAATGCCAAATCCCGGCATCGCTTCGGCGGTACGTTGCAGTGAGCGTGATGGCGTTAACAGCGCCTCTTCAGCGGTGTCCAGCTCCTGATCGAGAATGCCTTCCAGTTCGTGGGCGTCAATTTTACCCATCGCCATCAGGCGAAAGTTATCGGCAATAAAGGTCACCAGCCGTTTCTGAGTTAACACCAGCGGGTATTTCTGGAAAACGGTGCTCTCTTCCGGCTGCTCAATATGCTGATCCAACATCCGCAGGCCACCGTTTTGTACCATTTCGAGCAACTCATACAGGCACATTAATAGCTGGCGCTGAAACTCCGGTCCGAGCTGTTTTTTACTGATTACGCCTTTAATTTGATGGGCGATCTCTTTCAGCACATGCTTCGGGTTACCAATAATCATCGCCCCGAAACCAGCACCTAAAATAATAACTATCTCTGCAGGCTGCCAGATAGCAATTAATTGGCCGCCCGCTTCAAAATACCCGCCGAATACACAACCGAGCACCACCAGTAAACCTAATATTTTTTGCATGATTTTTTCACTTTAATTCGGATAGACAAAATCACGAATTTTCTGCGCGATCTGTTTATTCAATTGACAAATTCGGGCCTCGGTTAGCCCTAATACCAGCGCAATCTCTTTGAGATTCATCTCATGCTGGTAATACATAGAGAGGATCAGTTGCTCTTTTTCGCTTAATTGTGAAAGCGCCTGTTGCAACATTTGCTGGGTGACAAACTGATCTTCCAGCTCCCTGCCAGCAAGCGGAATGCCAGGCCCTTCACCGTTCAGTAATTCGTCGAGACTGGCGAGCGTTTCCGCCCCTTCCAGTTGCTGGTATTCGAGGTAATCTCCATGCGAGATCCCTTCCACGGCCAGTTCTGACCACTCCGGCTCGTGTCCCAGTTTTTTACGCGTTTCGCGAATCAGGTCTTTCATCTGATGATATTTCTGTCGCAGCTGGCGCGGTCGCCAGTCGAGAGCGCGCAACTCATCAAGGATCGCGCCGCGAATACGGTGCACAGCATAGCCCGCAAAACCTTCGTCCGGCAGCCCGTAGCGGCGAATGGCGTTAAGCAGCCCTATTAACGCCGTTTGTTCCATATCCTGACGATCAATAATGCAATTACACTGCGGCGCAAGATGCCGCACCACTTTACGCACCAGCGGTAAATAAGCCTGTAAATAGTGGCTCTCCTGCTGCGGGGTTAATACCGGCGCAGCAGCAAATTCTTCTGACTCGAATACGTCCTGTAGCATGTTTATATCCGCCTGGTGATTATTGGAAGACCACTTTTTTCACCAGCAAATCCTTATACGGTGCGCTCATTTTGCGACGCTGAAGATCTTTCTTTAACGCGTCAGAAATCAGTTTGCGGATGGCAGATATTTTCATGCCGCGCAAATCTTCAAATTTCATTTCCGTCAGGCATTCAACCGCAATACTTTGATACAGCGGCTCCTGATGTTTTATTTTTTCCGCTTCTTTATCACTGGCGACCACCATCACTAATTCCGCTGACAAATAATGGTCCGCGCCGTTGTTGTCATGCAGCGTGACAATGGTTTCCGGTAGCGTCACAAATACGCTTTTACTCTCATCCAGGGTTGCCACCGTTTCCGTCTGCGCGGCGGCCGTCGGTTTTCCTTTTCCGGCATAATGATGCCAGACACCCCATCCAGCTCCGGCCCCCACCACCAACGCCAGAACGGCGCTGACCACGCCCGCCACCACGATTTTCTTCATATTGCCTTTACACTTTGATCAAAACGGATTCGTTCTGTTGAAATTGAGGCGCATCATCAAGCTGTAAGGCGGCACTCACCTCTTCCTGCTGATGGCCCGACTGTTGTTGTTGCTGCGACTGCCCTTCGGAGGAAACCTGTACGTTCACCTCCATAAAATTTTGCGCCGTCAGATGCTGGCGGAGATCGTCGCTAAACTGCTGTAACGCGCGGCAAACTTCACTTTGGTTCGCGCCGATGTGCACCATCAGTTTACCGTTGTCGAGTTGTACGGCGATCTCGAGCTTGCCAAGCGACGGTGGATCGAGACGGATGGTGGAGATCTGCTGTTGTTTGTTGAGCTGAAAGTGGATCTGATCTTTCAACAGCGTCGTCAGTTTTTCGCCCAGTTCATCCATCGAAAGCGTGACAGGTTTGGCGACAATCTCCTGATGATCGCTGACCAGCTCCGGCGTCTTAACCTGCAACACCGCACGCGCAATAACCGGTTCGCTGTCCGGCACTTTTTCCGTTTTACGCTCGACCTGCGGTCGCGCGGTCACACGGGTTAGTTCAGGTTTCGGGCGAGCTGGCTGTGCCGATACGCGCGGCTGCGTCGGCGCAATGGCATGTAAATCTTCACTGGCGTAAGTCGCTAGTCTGGCCTGCTGTTCGGGTTTCGCCTGCGGCAACTGACTGATCAGTTCCTGCAGCTGCGGCGGCAACGGCGTGAGTTCCTGCTGTTGCGGCGCGTTTTGCACCACCGCTTTCGTCAATTGCTGGATAACCGGCGATGTTGCGACGTTTCGCGGCTGCGGCGTGTCCTGATGCGGTGCGGCAGGTTGCGGAAGTAACAGCGCCATTAGCGCCTGCATCGCCACCGGATCATTCTCCTGCGGGCGCGTCGCCTGTTGCTGACTGGTTTTAGCGCTATGAACGCGCTCCGCCACCGCCGCGACCGCCATTTTCGGCAGGGTAAACGCGGGCGCGTTTTCACCGCTCACCGGCGGTAAAATATTCGCTTTCAGCGACGCCGTTTCCGCAAGCGTTCCGAGCGTGGCAAGCAATGCCGGATTCATGACTTCTCCGAAAGTAAATTAACAATTGAGTAGGCCAGTACGCCTTCCTGATGCCGCTGATGCTGTTCCATACGCGCCTTCAACACTTCTGCGCGCTGCTCGCGCCGTTTAATCAGGGCATTAAACGCGCCGTACAGTTGCGCCTTCACCACACATAACTGCGCCGCGTCGGTTTCCACCGCCGCGTAATCGTGAAACTGGCGCATCAACTGCTGATGCAGTGCCGGAAGGCGTCGCCAGCGTTGCTTGTCGAGGGCTTCATTCATCGCCTCAACCAGCGCGAAAAGTTGCCTGCGTTGTTTTTCCATCGTCTTAACCCTGCTTGCCCGAAAGCCCTTCCCAGCCTTCGCGCAGGTTGCTTAAGATCAGCATCACTTCATCGATTTTCTCTGCCGACAGTTCGCCGCTGGCTTCATACAAGCGATACACACAGTGGTCATAGAGGCGCGAAAGGTTGACCACCAGCTCGCCGCCAGTTTCAAACTCAAGCGAACTGGTGAGCGCATTGAGAATGTCGATGCATTTATTGATGCTCTGGGCTTTCTTCTCGAAACGCCGCCCTTCAATATGGCTTTTGGCGCGTTCCAGCTCGTCCATCAGGCCAGAAAACAGCACCAGCACCAGTTCAAGCGGAGATGCCGCCGCAGTACGCGCCGCGAGATCGATCTCTTTGTATTGCGAATAGCCGTCCTGTACCTGGTACATCTTTAGGGATATTCCTTCTGAGTTACGCGAATGCCGCCATGCTGGCTTTCATGGTGTATACCTCGACCAACGTGTTGGTGTACTCCTCGAGATAACGGTCGTAGTTGGCGTTATAGGTATCGGTAAGCTGGTCGCCTTCGTCCTGAATTTTGCTCATCTGATCGTCAATGTTCTGCTGGCGCAGGGTGATGATGCCGTTGCTGGAGTCCGTGTAGGTGTTAATCAGGTCGTCCATCTGCGCCACCATGCTGTTATCACCAACGAAAATAGACGTCAGGCCGTCAGGATTTTTCTTCATTTCATCGTTGAACTGGTCAGAATCAATTTGTAAGTGGCCGTGAGAATCGAGGGTGATGCCATAGTCAACAATCGACACGCCGTTGTAGCTGGCATGGGCGATGTCATCGAGCTGGTTCGCCAGTGAACTGAGTCCGGCGTCGCCCGCAAATACCCCGGCGCTGGTACTGTCATCACCGTGAGTGGTCAGCGAATCAACCGTATCAATCAAGGTGTTATAGGCATCGACAAAGGTCTGTACTTTCTCCTGGCTGGCGCTGGAATCTTCGCTGATGTTAAAGGTAGTGAGATCGCTGTCAGAATCGCTGACTTCGGTGAAAGTCATGGTGACGCCGGGGATCACATCATCAAACGTATTGCTGCTGTTGGTGATCTCAGGCCCCGTGGCGCTGCCGAGATGAATAATCGCGTCCTGAGCTGAGGAAACATCCGTGGCAACGGGCGCGCTGGCGCTATCGTTGCTGGCGTCATGCCCCGTTACGCTCACCGAAAACGCGCTCTGTGCCCCTGTGCTATTGGAGGTGAGCATAATGGTGGTGGTGCCATCGGTTTTTACCAGTGCTGCCGACACGCCCGGATTGTCGTCGGAGTTGTTAATCGCGCTCACCAGTTCGCTGGCGTCGATAAAACCGTCGCCGTCACCGCTCTGGTCCGCCGCCGCCAGGTCGATATCCATGGTGCTGTCGCCCATGGTCAGTTCAAAAGTGCCCGTCGCAGAAAAGGTGTCATCGCCCATACTGAACGTGGTCTGCTGCCCCTGCGCCAGTTGCTCAACGAAAAATGAGTAGCTTCCCGCCTGTGCCTGCGAGTTAGCGGAAACAGTTGCCGAGTCATTATTGCTGGTGGCGGCAAAAGTCACCGGGCCGTCGGTATCGCTGTTCAGCGCGTCGACGGCGCTCTGGAAATCGCTCAACGCCGAGCTGAGCGAGTCCAGGCCGCTGCTTTCAGCATCCAGCTCCGTTTGCTTCTCCTGCAAATTTGCTGCCTGAGTGGCGACATCTGCATAAGCGATTTCTTGCGCAATGGTTCTTGGGTTGATCATTGATGACTCCGGATAACGATGTCAGGTTATTGGCAAAAGGCGTGCCAATATTTTTTATGTGAATAATCAATAGATTGAAAAACAGGCGGAAATAGCGTTTCCGGTCTGGCGGAAGAGTGTCTGCCGCAGAAAGCACAACACCGCCCGCAGGCGGTGTTGAGACTGATGACAAACGCAACACTGCCTGATGCGCTGCGCTTATCAGGCCTACAAGGTTTCTGCAAAATATTGAATTTGCAATATTTTGTAGGCCGGATAAGGCGTTCACGCCGCATCCGGCAATCCCGCACTACTGCAGCAGGCTGGAAACCATGCTGGACATGCTGTTGGACTGTTTCAGCATGGTGATACCAGTCTGCATCAGCACCTGCTGTTTGGTCATGTTGGACGCTTCCGTCGCGTAGTCGGTATCCATGATGTTACCGATAGCGACTTCGGTGTTGTCCTGCATGCTGGTCAGGTTGTTGGCGGTATCGTTCAGACGGTTGATAGAGGCACCCAGCTTGGACTGGATCTGCGAAACATCATCCATCGCAGTAGAAATGCTGGTGATCATCTGGTTAGCCGAGCCAGACGCAGTCAGTTCAGTACCGCCAGACACGCCTGCGGTGCCAGTGGTGTCAGCCTGATCCGCGCTAAAAGAGTTGCTGATTGCAGAAAGGTCAGTCACCAGCGTGTTCAGTTGGCTTGAAATATTCACGGTCATGGTGTCGGAAGATTCCGCGCCCACCTGGAAAGTTACTGCGCTCTGGAACAGACCGTCAGTACCGGTGTTGCTGGTACCGGAAACACCGAACAGGTTGGTGCCGCCGTAAGTGGTGTTTTGCAGCATGTCAGACATCTGCTGACCCAGTTCGTCGTATTCGTCCTGCATCGCCTGCAGATCGTCGTCGCTGTAGGTGCCGTTCGCTGCCTGAGTTGACAGGTCTTTCATACGACCCAGCACGTCAGACATTTCGTCGAACATGCTGTCGGCGGTTTGCAGCATCGCGGTGGCATCATTGATATTGCTCAGCGCCACACCCATACCGCTGGACTGTGCTGTCAGACGGTTAGCAATTTGTTTGCCCGCTGCGTCATCGGCAGAAGAGTTAATCCGGTTACCTGTCGCCAGGCGTTCCATAGATGTAGACAGAGAAGAGCTGCTTTTGCTGATTGCATTAACGGCGGCCATTGAGGCGTTATTGGTGTTAATAGATAACATGATACTGCTCCTTGGGATTAATCGTTTTCGTTTCGATATCCTGTAAAAACGACACCTCAGGAGCAAACTTAAAATCGATTTAAAAAATTTTCACGATGCTTTATCTGATGCCACTTTTAGCTAAAAAAAGCAGAAGTTAAATTCAGATAAAAAGATTATTAGCAATATCTGCCACATGGCCAGGTGTCAAAATATGTCGTTATCAATTGCTTGATATGATTAAGATTACTTTCAGTAAAATCGTTTTTTTCTCAATGTACTGATGCCAAAACTTACATTGCGTTGCAAATAGTACACATTTTACTATTGTGACGGACCCGCCATTTCGTTACATTCCACCACATAGTGATTAGGAATAATCCTATTACCATAAAATATTAATTATCACGTAAACAAATCATCTTCTCAGGGACGCATAAAACACTGTTCTATGCAGTGTGCTATCAGGAAACATTTATCCCTTGCTAAGGTAAACTCAACCATGAGTATTATTATCAACAACTGGCGAATGGACTCGTCGCTTAATGCCTTAATACATTGTGAAACGGGTGAAACACGTCGTCTCGGCGAATACCATTTTATTTTGCTGGAAACATTAGCAAAAAATGCCGAGACGGTTTTATCGCGATCTTATTTATGTGCCGAAGTATGGAAGAACCGTATTGTCGGCGGAAACAGCCTGCCGACGGCGATCCATGCGTTACGCGTTGCTATCGACGATGATGGCAAACAACAGAACATTATTAAAACAATTCCGAAAAAAGGTTACCTGTGCAATAAAGAGTATGTGTCTTTGCCGGACTCATCGCCTGCGGAAAAACTGATTATTACCGACCAGATACAGGAAACAGTACCAGAAGAGATATCTTCTACAACACCGCCGGTGCCTGTTAGAAAAAAACATAAAGGACTGATGGGGTTAGCGTTGACCGCGGCTGTTATATTTATTGGCTCGACCGTGGGGTATTCACACTTGAAAAGTACACCTGACGCCCCGCAACTGGTAAAAGAGTCAATTAACAGTCCAAGAATAAAAATATTTCATCTTAGTTCTGGAAAAGAAAATAATTCCGCACCGTTACTGTCACAAACCCTCGCACCAGGGAAAAACAAACTCGATAATTTATTGTCAGCGCATAATATGACAATGACAACCTATTATAAATATGTTCGTAACCGACTGGAGAGTGATATTGTTCTGCGCAACCAGTGCAACGGTAGCTGGCAATTAACTTTTAATGTGGATAGCTGGCAGAATAGCGATATTAATAGCGCGATGTATCAGAATTTAGAGAAGTTGTTAAATACTGTGCAGAAGTGCTGATGAGTGCCAATATATGCCGGATACGACGCTAAAGGCGTCTTATCCGGCTGATAATTACCCCAATAAACTCCTCACCGTCTGGCTGGAAATTCGCGCCTGACCGTTCACCGCCTGCAATAAAATCTGATAATTATGATTGGCGCTATCGAGTACGCCGCCGAGGTTTTCCGACGCCTGCACCGCGTTTTCCGTTTGCGGGAAGCGCGACATGCCGTCGATCAACTGCCGCGCCTTTTCCTGCTGTACCGCCATCTGCGCACGCTGCTGATTAATGCTTTCTAACGTCTGAGAAATCCCCGCTCCGCCCTGTTGCAGGCTTTGCACTAAGCGGTCCGCCTGCGACGGTTCGGCAAAGGTTTTAAGTGGCATAAACGCTGATTTATCACCATCGGTGCGCACGCTTAAGGTGCTTTCAATGTTGGGCCACTGTTTTTCAGTGGTGGAGAAACTTATACCATCGGCGTTTTGATGCATCTGCACGCCCACGCGGCGCAGGGCGTTGGTCAGCCGCGTCTGGTACTGCCCGACGTTGTCATCCTCAGACAGCATTACCGCTGAAAGCTGAGTCTGCCGCCCGTCAGAGACGCTGAACATACGCGTTCCCGGCGTGGGATTGTTTACCAGATTCGCCAGATCCGGCGAGTGAAAGCTCACCCGCGCTTCGCCCTGCAACACTGGCTGCAGCTGGCGGTCCACCGCACCGCCAGAAAGAGTCGTGCGCTTGTCCAGCATCTGCATCAGCGCCGAACTCTGCGCCTGCCCGCCTTTGCGCTGGCTGTGTCGATAATCGAGCAACTGCTGCTCCAGTTGCCCGAGATAATGATCCGCCTGCTGCAACGTGGTGAGCTGGTCATTAAGCTGCACGCTGTAACGCTGCGGGCGAGTGGTAATCAGCGGCGAGGCCGGATATTCACTCGCCGTCGCCGGGAGTTTTTGCCGCACCGCCTGAGTGGGCGCAACGGTTGACGACGATACCGCAGCGCTGTGCGCGCCGCCGGTGGCGAGTGACGAAGAAGTAAGTCCGACCTGCATACTGTTCCTGAAAGAGTTAGAGAACGCTGAACAAATTCAACTCACTCACTTTCGAGTAAGTCTTGAGGGTAGCTTCCATTGCCACTTCCAGTCCGGTAAAGGTGATTGACGCCGGGCCGTAATCGAGATCCTGCAATGAACCAATCAGCTCATCATTAGAGGTAGAGATATCGGTCTGTGCATCGCTCAGCATCGACATGGTGTTCTGCGTCTCGCCGAGCGACGCAATCGAGGCATTGAGGTCGTCCGAGGCGGTGTCCACCACATCGACGGCGTTCTGAATATCGCTCTGCACCTGCGGATCGGCCGGGTCAACGTCCGGGTTTTGCAGCTCCTGGGAGAGCGAATTAAGCGTGTTGAGCACGTCTAAATTGCTGCCGAAGAAATCGCTCGCCGCCACGTTGGTATCCACTTCCACGCCGTTCGACACCGTGGTCTGGCGGTGGTCGCTGTTACCCTGATAGCTGTAGCTGTCGGTAACGCCGTCGCCGTCATCGTCCACTGCCACAATCGGCGGCTGATCGTTGATAGTGCCGCCAAACACGTAGTGCCCGTCTTCGTCCTGATAGTTCAGCGCCGCGACCATCGATTCGGTGAGCGACTCAATATCCTGGCCGAGGCTTGCGAGCGAATCAGCAGTATTGGTGCCGTTCGCCGCTTCCAGCAGGTCGTCACGCACCGCCAGCAGGCTGTTGTTGACGCCATCGAGAATCGACTCCTGCTGGCTTAACCCCGCCGACGCGGAGTCGATATTGCTCTGATACTGCTCAATCGCCGACTGCTGGCGGTTCAACTGGGTGATGCGCGTGGCGGCGATGGGATCGTCCGACGGCTGCAAAATCTGCTTGCCGGTTGCCATCTGCTCGACCACATGCGCCAGATCGCCGGAGAGATCATTAAAACTTTGCGTCATCGAGACGTAGGTTTGTTGGGTGGTTACTCGCATTTTCGCGCTCCCGCTTAGCTGCACATTTCCAGCACCGAATCGAAAATCTCGGCCCCGGCGGAAATGACTTTCAGATTGGCTTCATAAATTTGTTGATAGGTGATGAGGTTCACCGCTTCTTCGTCCATGCTGACGCCGCTGACGCTACTCTGCTGATTTTGCGCTTCTGAATAGACATTGGACGCGGCATCGACTTCCGTCTGGTTTTGCTGACTGTAAATGCCGATATTGCTGATGATTGACGAGCACGCCTGCCCTACCGTCACGCTGCCGAGGTTGGCGATCTCCAGCGGTTCGGTGGAGATATTGATCAGCGCCTGCAGGTTGTCGCTGTTCCCGCTTTCGTCCGGCGAACTGGAGAACGCCAGCTCATCGGCGGTGATATCCGGGTTAACGGTCAGCGGGCCATCGGCATTACTGGCATCGTAAATAAACAGCGGCTCGCCGGGGTTACCGTTGAGATCGTAGCCCTGCGCCAGCTGGTTGTTGACCGCATCGGCAAACTGCGACGCCATGCTGTTGATGGTGTCGGTCAGCGGCGTCAGTACATCGTTTTGATAATCAAACAGTGCGCCTAATGAACCGCCGGTGTCGGTGGTCATCGTCGAGGTCGTTCCGGCGAAGGTCAGCGACATGGTCGGCGTGCCATCGGCGTTGGTTTCCAGCGCGATGGTCGAGCTTTGTTGCCCGCTCACCAGCGGCTGACCGTTTTGCAGGGTAACGTTGTAGTTGCCCTGGTCGTCGATATTGACCTGCACATCCATCATCCCGCTGAGTTCTTCCACCATCTGATCGCGAGCGTCGTAAAGCGCGGAGGCGTTATCACCGTTGGCTTCGGCCTGGGCGATTTGCTGGTTATAGCTGGCGATGCCGCTGGTGAGCGTGTTGATTTGCGACACCATCGCCTGCTGCTGGCTGATGATTTCCGTACTTTGCGAGTCGACGTAATCGAGCGTGTTATCAATACGCAACGACAGCGCCCCGGCTTCGCTGATCACCTGCTCGCGCAGGGCCGAGTCATCAGGACTGGTGGTCGCTTCGTTAAGGGCGGCGAAAAAGTTATCGAACCCGCCGCTCAGGCTGCTGTTATCGTCGCTCAATACGGCTTCCAGCTGGCTGAGATACCCCTGCTGGGTGCTGTAATAGCCGTAATCGCTGGCGGCATACCACACCTGATTCACCTGATACTGGTTAGAGACGCGGCGAATGCTGTCGACCTGCACGCCGTTACCAGCGCTGTTTGGCGAACCGCCGCTGGCACCGATGGTGCTGATCTCCGCCACCTGACGGGTGTAGCCCGTGGTCATGGCGTTGGCGGTGTTTTGCGCCGTGACGTTCAGCTCCACCTGCGCGGTTGATGCGCCGCTGTAGCCGATGTTAATCATGTCCATGTTGGATCCTTACCGGTAAATCGTGCCGGTTAAAAGCGGCGTGAAGATGGGGATTCTTAAGTTCCGTAAACCGGGTGCCAAATGCCGGATGCGGCGTACATACGGGCGCAAACATAAAAATATGCGCGGACTCGTAGGCCTGATAAGACGCGACAGCGTCGCATCAGGCACCGAACGCCGGAGCCTCATTTATGCTTCGGCGACAGCTGCTTCACAATCATCGCCGCAATGCCAATCCCATGCTGCTGCGCCAGGGTGTTACACAACTCATCGTCATAAAACCCCTGCATCATGCGCACCGAATCGCTGTTAAACGGGTTATCTTTCGAATCAAACAACTCGTTGGTTTTACGTATCTCTTTCAGCATGTTGCGTAAAAAAATCGCCTCAAACTGCTCCGCGGCCTGCTTGATATCATTGGCCTGAACCTTCGGCCCCATTAACGCATCGCTGCCGTCAATCCCACCGCTGGCGTTCACTTTCATCAGATCACCTCCAGGTCGGCATCCAGCGCGCCCGCCTCATGCAGCGCCTGCAAAATCGACATAATGTCATCCGGCGTCGCGCCTAAACTGTTCAACGCATTAACCAGCGTTTTCAGGCTGCTCGACTCCGGCAAACTCACCACGCCAGGGCGCGCATGATTCACCGCGATATTGCTCTGCGGCGTTACCGCCGTGCGCCCGCCCGCAAAGGCATTCGGCTGGCTGACGTTGCTGGTTTCGTTAATCGAGACGGTCAAACTGCCGTGCGACACCGCCGCCGCATGCAGCGCGATGCCATCGCCCATCACCACCGTGCCGGTGCGCGAGTTAAACACCACGCGGGCGCGGATTTTCTCTGCCTGCACCTGCACATCGTCCAGTTGCGACATAAACGCCACCCGCGCGCCGGGGCTGGTGGGCGCGCGCACGGTAACGTTGGTGGAACTCTGCGCCGTGGCGATGCCGCCAAACGAGGCGTTGATCGCCGCCGCAATATTGTTGGCATCTTTAAACGACGGACGTTTCAGGTTGAGGGTGATGGTGTCGCCCATCTGAAAATCGCTGGGGATCTCGCGCTCCACCGTCGCGCCGTTGGGAATTAACCCAGCGGTCGGCGTGTTAACCGTCACGCTGGAACCGCTGGCCCCGGTGGCATTCATCCCGCCCACCACCACGCTGCCCTGCGCCAGGGCATAAACTTCGCCATCTGCACCGTGCAACTGCGTCAACAACAAAGTGCCGCCACGAATACTTTTGGCATCGCCAATCGACGAAACGGTGACATCAATGGTCTGCCCGCGCGAGTACATCGGCGGCAATGTGGCGCTCACCGCCACCGCCGCGACGTTTTTCACCTTCGGGTCGATTTTATTCGGCAGCTGCACGCCAAACTGGCGCAGCATATTGGTAATGGTCTGGTTGGTGAATTTGACCTGGTTTTTATCGCCCGTGCCGTCGAGGCCGACCACCAGGCTGTAGCCGACCAGTTGGTTTTCGCGCACGCCCTGTACGTTGACTAGCGACTCCAGCGATTGCGCCAGCGCCACGCCGGGCAGCGTCAGGCTTACGGCTACGACCACCGTTTTTATCCAGTTTTGCATTGCACTCTCCGGCATTAAATCGGGAACAGAGGATGGTTAAACAGCCGCGTCAGCCAGCCTGCGGCGTTGGCGTCGCTTAACGCGCCGCGTCCGGCATAGGAGATGCGGGCATCGGCAATCCGCTGGGAGGAAACCGAGTTGTCGTTCTGGATGTCGTCGGCGCGCACCAGGCCGCTTAAACGGATGTACTCATCGCCCTGGTTGAGGGTCAGCCATTTCTCGCCGCGAATTTCCAGGATGCCGTTGGGCTGCACACCATGTACAGAAACAGTGATCTCCCCGCGCAAGCTGTTCTGCTGCTGGGAAGTGGCGCTGCCGTCAAAGTCGCGGTTGGCGTCGATAGAGCCGGAAAGCTTATCTTTGGTGTGTCCAAAAATCGTCGGCGCGCCGATATCGACGGTGTTGCTTTTGCCGAAGTTGGTTTTCGCCTGTTTGCTCGACTGGGTGGATTCTTCGAGGATCACCGTCAGGATATCGCCCACGCGGTAAGCCCGCCGGTCGGCGGTGAGCGACCAGTTGTAGCCGGTTTCAAACACGCCCCCGGCACGTCCGTCTGCCGGAGGCGGCGCTTCGGTGGTTGGTGGCGCAAAGTATGCGTCGTCTTTTTTGACCAGAATGGCCTGCGATTCACACCCGCTAAGCAGGGGAAGCAGTGCCACCAGCCAGAGATAATTTTTCACGTTCTGCCTGTTTTAAATACAGTGAGTTATGTGCTCTTGTAGGTCGGATAAGACGCGTCAGCGTCGCATCCGACATTTCGGCCTTACAGCGTCTGGCTGATGTACTGCAACATATCGTCCGCTGCCGACACCATTTTGGCGTTCATCTCGTAAGCGCGTTGCACCGTAATCATCGCCACCATTTCGTTGACGATATCCACGTTCGATCCTTCCAGCGCGTTGTCCTGCAAGGTGCCAAGCCCATCTTCGCCCGGTACGCCTTCGGTCGGCTGACCGCTGGCGGCAGTTTCCAGATAGAGGTTGTCACCCTCGGCGGAAAGCCCCGCCGGGTTAGCGAAGTTAACCAGCGTCAGTTGCCCTAACTCGGTCACGTCGCTGTCACCAGGAAGAATCGCCGTCACCGTACCATCTTCGCCAAACGCAACATTGGTCGCCCCCGCCGGAACATCGATTTCCGGCTGCAACGGCAAGCCCTGCGAGTTGGTCAGTACGCCATCGGCGTTCACCTGCAAATTGCCGTCGCGGGTATAAGCGATATCGCCATTGGCCTTTTGCACCTGCAAAAATCCCTGCCCCATAATGGCGACATTCATGGCGTTATCGGTGGTTTCGACGTTGCCTTCGGTAAAGGTTTTCTGAGTGCCGACAATGCGCACGCCGCTACCGAATTGCAGCCCGGTCGGCATGATGTTGTTCTGGTCGAGCATCGCGCCCGGTGCTTCCTGGGTCTGGTAAAACAGATCCTGAAACATCACCCGGTCGCGCTTAAAGCCGGTGGTGTTAACGTTGGCGATGTTGTTGGCAATCGCGCTCATTTCAGCATCCTGCGCCGAGAGGCCGGTTTTGCTGATCCATAATGCTGCGTTCATGGTGGTAAATTCCGTGTTATTTTTGGGCCGCGGTTGCCGGATGCGGCGTAAACGCCTTATCCGGCCTACGGTTTGGGCACAGGCTTGTAGGCCTGATAAGACGCAAAGCGTCGCATCAGGCACCGCCGCATAACTGCCGGATGCGGCGTAAACGCCTTATCCGGCCTACGATGTGCGGTTACGAGCCGCGCAATAAGCGGTTGCCCGCGTCGCTGATATCTTCGGCGGTTTTCATCATTTTGATCTGCGCTTCAAACTGGCGGTTCATGGCGATGGACGACATCATTTCGCTCACCGCCGAGACGTTGCTGCCCTCCAGAAAGCCGCCGCTGACCTTGATATTTTCATCGCGCTGGGCCGGAACGCCGTCTGCCGTTATCAGCATCCCTTCGCCGTTTTTCGCCAGGTCAGCAACCGGAATATCCACCAGCTTCAGGCGATCGATATCCATCGTCGCGGTCACGTCGCCGTCATCGGGCGTCACCGAGAGCGTGCCGTCGCTGCCAAACGAGGCGATGGCGTTCGGCGGCAGAATGATCGGCCCGTTATCCCCCAGTACCCGATTGCCGTCGATGGTCAGCTGCCCCTGGTCGTCCTGCTGAATGTTGCCGTTGCGGGTATAGACTTCGTTGCCGTTTTTATCCTGCACCGCAATGTAACCCGCGCCCTGAATCGCCACGTCCAGCGGGCGTTCAGTTTTCTCCGCCACGCCCGTGCTATCGTTCACGCCGCTGGCCCCTTCCTGCGCCATATAGCGCGTGTCGAAGCCGCCGCCTTTCACCTTGTCGTTGGTCGCCATCGCCATGTCGGCGCGAAAACCGTTGGTGTTGACGTTCGCCAGGTTGTTGGCGCTAATCTGCTGCTCGTACAGAGTCTGAGAAGCACCGCTCAGGGCGGTATAAATCAAGCGATCCATTACATTGCCTGGAACAGCGCGTCATCGAGCTGCGTGCTGGTGGCGATAACTTTGGTGTTGGCCTGATAGTTACGCTGGGCGGTCATCAGGTTGACCAGTTCGCTGGTGATATCGACGTTGGAGCTTTCAAGCGCACCTGACGTGAGCGTGCCGCAAGTGCCGGAGCCGGGAACGCCAATCAGCGGCGTACCAGATTCCCCGGTTTGTACCCACGCGGTGCCGCTCACCGCTTGCAGGCCGTCATCGTTGGGGAACGTCGCCAGCACCACCTGGCCCTGCAACATGCGTTCGCCGTTGCTGTAGGTGGCGTAAACTTTGCCATCGTCATCAACCTGCACACCGTTCTGAGTCGCGGAGGCGTAGCCGTTGGCGGCGTTGGTGGTGACAGAAAATTCAGAGCCGTATTGCGTACAGGTGGAGTAATCAACGGTTAAGTCGATGGGCGCGGCGGCGTCGGTCTGAAACTCAATGGTCTGCGGCGAGGTTGGCGAGGTCAGCTTCCCGGTGTTCGGGTCGAAGGTTAAGGTGGTCGCCGGAACACCAGTCTGCTGCTGACCGTCGAAGGTGTACTGCACTTCCCAGGTGTTATCGCTGGTTTTGGTGAAGTACTGGCATACCGAGTGTTCGTTGCCTAATGAGTCATATACCGTGGTGGTGTAACTGTCGGTATAGGAGCTGCTGTTGGTCGCGTCGAACGGTACGGTTGTACGGTCTATAGCCGCGTCGCTGGCATCGAAGTTGGCGGTAAAAGTCAGGCTGCTGCTGGCCTGCGCCGGAATATTGCCGGTTTTGATCTGGATATCTGTGACTGTACCGGTTTGCAGGGTGCCGCTGTCATCGACCGGATAGCCCTGCAAATAAGCGCCTGAGGCGTTAACGATATAGCCGTTTTTGTCGGTTTCAAACGATCCGGCGCGGGTATAAGAAATGTTGCCCGCGCTGTCGCAGGTAACAAAAAAGCCGTCGTCGTTAATCGCCAGATCCAGCGCGTTGCCGGTCGATACCAGAGAACCGCCGCGAGAGATACTTTGCGCGGTACCCGCCACGCTGACGCCCATCGCCTGACTTCCGGCATACATGGCGGAAAACTGGGTGGTCATCGACTTATAGCCCACCGTTCCGGCGTTGGCGATGTTGTTACTGATCCCGTCCAGCTGTTCGTTAACGGCATTCAGCCCCGTTGCGGCAATTTCATAACTCATTGTTTCGTCCTGTTAATTCAAATTTTTGACAGCGTGCCCGTTGTTTTGCCGGATGCGGCGTGAACGCCTTATCCGGCCTACAAAACCATGCAGATTCATGTAGGCCTGATAAGCGAAGCGCATCAGGCAATTTGGCACCGGACATCACGCCACATCACTGTCGGCATCGGGTACGCCAAACTGGCTAATCATGGTGAACGGTACTTCGCCCACGCCTGCAACGTTGAGCACCGGAGAGCTGCCGTCGAGCGGGATGCGCACATCTTCCACTTCGCCGGAGACTTCAATCGGCACCTCCTCTTCCCCGGTGTTAGTGACCACCGAAACGTCGTAATCCCCCGGCGGGATACCGTAATCGGCAGGGTTCACCGAGAAATCGACCTGCCCTGGCCCGACGGACGAACTCCCTTGCGGGATCAGCGAGACGGTGTAGTCATCGCCTGCGGCATCGGTAAAGTGGAGATCGGCGGTAGTACAGGCGTCGTCAAGCGTGGCGCGACCGTTAATGGTCTGGTCGCTCACCTGCAGGGCGGTGGTCTGCACCATAATGTCGTCGCCCACCAGGTTACCGAGCGCCATCACCTGAATGTTGCTCATCAGCACCGCGTTGGTGTTGGCCTGCACGCTCATCTCTTCCATCATCGCCACCTGCGCCATCGACGAAAGCTGGTCGATATATTCGGTGGCGTCGGTCGGGTCGGTCGGGTCCTGGTTTTGGATCTCGGCGACAAACAGCGTCAGGAAAGTATCGACGGGCGAGCTATCGCTGCTGCTTTGCGTGTCGCTGGCCGCCACATTGTTGCTTTCCGCCGTGGCGGTCGGCTGCGGCGATTGCGCATTCAGCGCCAGGGTATTCATCAGGCTTCTCCCAGTTTCAGCAGGCTTTGCTGCATACTTTTCACGTTGTTGAGCACATCGACGTTGGTTTCGAAATCGCGCGAGGCCGACATCATGTCCGCCATCTGTTCCACCACGTTGACGTCGGGATACCAGACATCACCGTTGGCATCCGCCAGCGGAGAATGCGGTTCATAGCGTTTCACCGCCCCGCCGGTTTGCAGCACGTCCTGCACCTGCACGCTGGCGCCGTCGATCGCATGACGATGCGTTCCCGCCAGCAAGCTGTGGTGATACACCGCCGCAAACACCGGGCTGCGCGCTTTATACGCCTGCGCCTCACTGCTGGCGGGCGCATTGGCATTCGCCAGGTTACTGGCAACGGTATTCAGACGTAGCGTTTGCGCCGTCATCGCCGAGCCGGAAATCTGATAGATATCAGTAAAAGACATGCTTATTTCCCTTCAATGGCCTCTCTGATGCCGCTGATTTGCAGATTCAGAAAGGTCAGACTGCTTTGATAATCCATACTATTTTGTGAAAACCGCGCCTGTTCGCTGTTCAGTTCCACGGTGTTGCCATCTTCCGACGGCTGCATTGGCACGCGATACTGGACATCCACCGCCGCGTTATTTGCCCGTTGCATCTCCCTGGCAAAATCAATATCTTTAGCCTTGAAATTTGGCGTATCGACATTCGCCAGATTCGCAGTCAGTAGCTCGGTCCTCTCAAGACGTAACTTCACTGCCTGCGGATGCACTCCCAATGCCTGCTGAAAACTGATCCCCATTTCTTGCGTCACTCCTGCTTCAATCCGCATACGCTAGGCAATTACCGTGCCATTTTTTAAGTCACTGAAGAGAAAGGGTTTATGAGTTTTCAATTTTGCGGGCGGAAGATGTTCTTCCTCCTGGCGCTGGCCTTACCGGGCTACGCCGCCGTCCATCCCGTGCAACACAGCGCGCGGGAACAAGTCAACGCCCAGGTGCTGAATGCCGCGAGCCAGGAAATTGAATCGCTGGCGCAGCAGCGGCATTGGCATGACTATCGCTACACTTTTAACGTCTACATTCCCTCGCAGATTGCGACCGCCGCGCCCTGTGCTACAGCACCCGCCGTAACACTGACGTCGCCTGCGGAAATCGCCCTCAACCGGATGAACTTCACCGCCAGTTGCCCGCAAAGCTGGCAGATGAACGTGGCGGTGCGCCCGGATGTTCTGGTGCCGGTGGTAATGGCGAAGTCACTGGTTGCCCGCGATACGCCGCTCACGGCGAATGATGTGGAGTTGAAGCCCTACAACGTCAGCGCCCAGCGCCGCGATGTGTTGATGGATCTCGATGATGCGATTGGTTTAAGCAGTAAGCACGCGCTGCAACCGGGCAGGCCGCTCACCAAAGAAGAGCTGGTTTCGCCTGTGCTGGTCGAACGCGATCAGCCGGTGATGATTGTTTACCAGAACGCGGGGATCACCGCCTCGATGCCCGGCGTGGCGCTGAAAAATGGCCGCAAAGGCGAGATGGTGAAAGTGCGCAATGCCAGTAGCCAGCGGGTCATCAGCGCAATGGTGGCAGAAAGCGGCGTGGTGACGACGGTAAGCGCGGAGTAATTTGCGCTGGCGATTAAAGTTTTTCCGCCTGGTAACCGCTTTACCGGAGTAACCCACCCCAATACCGAGACGAGGTTGCGATGAAAATCACCCCGACTATGCCAGGCAATCGCCCGACAGCCACAACGGCAGGCTCCAGCCAGTCGCGTAAAAGCACGGCGGCCACCACCACGACGCTGAGCGCCGACGACATTACTCAGGCGGGATTACAGTCCGCCCAGCAAACGCTGAACGACCAGCAAGAGAGCGATATCAACAGCGACAACGTGGCGAAAATGCAGGCGATGCTGGCCTCCGGCAGCCTGCAAGTGGACACCGAACAGTTAGCCAGCGACATGCTGAGCTTTTTCCAGAACTAAGAGGCCGATGAAGTGAGTATCCGGTTACAACAGGTGAAGGCGCTGCTGCAGGGAATTCGTGACGATGACACGCTGTATGATTGCCTGCGCGAACGTCTCCAGCGCCAGCGGATCTGCATGATTCGCCGCGCCAGCGAGGAGCTGCTGGCAGTAAACGAGGAGATAACGCATCACTATGAGCAGTTGCATAGACATAGCCATCAACGGCACAGCCTGCTGAAAATGCTCAACGTTAGCGTCAATCGTGACGGTCTGGCGCAGGTTTTTACATGGCTTCCGGCAGTCCAAAAAGCGGCAGCACAACAGTTGTGGCAACGCCTTGAGCAAAAGGCGGAACGATGCAAAGCCTACAACGATAAAAACGGCGAGCTGTTGATTCGCCAGTATGAATTTATTCAGTCGTTTTTAGGCAGCGAAGCAGATTTTCTCTATCAGGAATAACGACAATTCCTTCCCCCATCGCGGAAACGGATTTTCCGCCTGATTCTCAATCCTTTGTTTTTGATTACAAAAATTCCCGGCACACTTATTGCACATTCCGCGAAGTAATAAAGACTGGAAGCCACCTATGAGTTTTATTGAATGTTACGAGCCGGAATTTGTACGCAATTTTTTGGCGCAGCACCCCGGTTCGCCTTTATACGTCCGTAAGGTCTGGAAGAATGAGATTCGTCAGAGCCTGATGCTGACAGAGCCAGAAAGCTGCGAAGCGGTGCTCAACGATGCCAGAGCCTTTGATTTACAGCTTACCTATCGCCCTGTGGAAGAAAATGCCGCAGCACTATCCGCGCGCGATGCGATAGTAAACCAGATAATTTTGAGCACCCTTACGCTCCCCGATTTAACACCAGAAATGTCATTGTATGCCGTCGGTATCCTGCTCTCCCGCGCCAGTAAAATGCCAGGCAGGGATGGCGACACTCTGGCCCGTTTGACGACGCTGCCACAGGCGCTGGGCAATCATGCGAAAAAAGGCACGCTGCAGGCACAGTTCGCCCAGCTGCCGCCCGTACCACAGCTGGCACGGCAGCTGGTGACGCTGCTCGGCAGTTGTGCATTTGACTGGTCGATTCTGCCGGAAAGCCCACGCAAAGCCTCGCTGCCGTTGCAGGTGACTTTGCTGACGCTGCATGACGCCAATAGCGAAGCCCTGTTGCAACAGCAGCTTCAGACGCAGTGGCAAACCACGTGGCAACAGCATTTTGCCGCCGCACCGTGGATGATGCGCAACTGGCTGATTTACCGGGTTTACCACGATGTGATTGGCCAGGCTGACGGGGCGGATTTTTTCCTGCTGGTGTGCGATTTTTATCTCATCCGCACGTTAATCAGTTTGTGGACGCTGGATGATTCACCGCTACGACAGGAGGATATTTTCGCCCTCTTCGCAGTGTTTGAACGCTGGCGAGAGAGTGAAAATGCGCTGCTGATTCGCCAACAAATTCAGGCTGAATGTTGTGCAGAGCCGCTGCTTTATGCGTTTTCGCTGCTACCTTGCTAACGCTTTCAGGCCGGTTTTTCCCGGCCTTATCTACTTCGTAAACATATCATGCAAACCATCATCAAAACGCTCGCCACTCACCGCGAAAAACCGTTTGTCAGCGTCGTTACACCAACCTGGAATCGCGGCGCATTTCTGCCGTACCTGCTTTACATGTACCGCTATCAGGATTACCCGGCAGACCGCCGCGAACTGGTCATCCTCGACGACTCGCCACAAAGCCATCAACACATCATCGACCGTTTGACCGATGGCACGCCGGAAACCTTTAACATCCGCTACATCCATCACCCGGAAAAACTGCCGCTGGGCAAAAAACGTAACATGCTCAACGAACTGGCGTGCGGCGAATACATCCTCTGCATGGATGACGACGACTACTACCCGGCAGATAAAATCTCCTGGACTATCGCCATGATGCAAAAACACCGGGCGCTCATCTCCGGCTCCGACCAGATCCCCATCTGGTACAGCCA
Organism: Escherichia sp. E2748; assembly: GCF_005781125.1. Lineage (NCBI taxonomy): Bacteria > Pseudomonadati > Pseudomonadota > Gammaproteobacteria > Enterobacterales > Enterobacteriaceae > Escherichia > Escherichia sp. E2748. Next base: position 26,044 of record NZ_VATP01000025.1, on the reverse strand, counting down.
TATCAACCGCATCTTTCAAAGCCGCAGTTTTGGCCCGCGTAACATCCTCAACGGCACCTTTTGTTATCACCGTAACTACCTGAAAAAACACCGCTACGACGACGATTGCAATTTAGGCGAAGAGAAAAGTTTCACCGATAATTTCAGCGTTAACACGCTACAACTGCCCGGCGAGCGCACCATTCTGTGTATCTCGCACAGCCACAACACCTTTGATAAAGACTTTATTCTCGGGGCCAGCACGCCAGTAAACGCGGCGCTTGCAGATATCGTCCGCGATCCGCTGCTGCGCAATGCTTATCTGAGTCTGCATAACGCCACTCATCACCAGGCGATCAATCATCAGGCTGTCGATCAGATCGTTCTACTGAATCTGGATAAACGCCCGGATCGCTTACAACAGATCCGTGAAGAACTGGCACTGCTGCATATTCCGCCTGAAAAGATCACCCGCCTTGCCGCCAGTGAAGATGAAAACGGTCAACGGGGCCGCCGCCAGTCACACTTGCAGGCGCTGCACCTGGCGCAACAGCACGGCTGGCAAAACTACCTGTTGCTGGAAGATGATGCGGTCATTCTCAAGCAGGAGAAACATATTCAGGTATTGAACAGGCTGCTCGCGAGCCTGGCGAAAATTCCCTGGCAGGTGATGATCCTCGGTGGGGAAATTTCGCAGGGAACGATGCTAAAAAGTTTGCCGGGGCTAGTACACGCGCGGGACTGCCGCAAAGTGTGCGCTTATCTGGTGAACAGCCGCTACTACCCGCAACTGGCGCAGCAGATGAGCAACGATAACCTCTCGCTGGAAGAGTGCTGGCAGCCGCTGCTGCGCACCGACAAATGGCTGGCCTGTTATCCGAGCCTTTGTTACCAGCGACCGGGCTTTAGTGATATCGAGCAAAAAACGACCGACAACATTAGTCACTACTTCAATAAGTTACCTGTAGCCACCAAGCCATCTACATTACCCGTCGCCGACACCATCGGCTTTTTTATGGAAACCTCCTTCCATTACGCGCTGTACCGCCCAATCATCACCGCCCTACAGGCGCAGGGGCAGAGCTGCACGCTGGTGATCAACGACCGCGTGTTTAAACCGTTTCTTGATGAAATGCTGGCGACGCTAAAAAACATCGACGATCAGCAGCTTAAAGGAATGCGCTTATCTGAAATGCAGGCATATGGTCAGCGGGTAAAATGCCTGGTCAGCCCCTACCACACGCCCGCGCTCAATGGCCTGGCGGCGGTGAACGTCCGCTCTATGTACGGCTTAGCCAAAGAGACGTGGAACCACGCCGACTGGAACCGTTTTTATCAGCGTATTTTGTGTTACAGCCACTACAGCCAGCGGGCGCTGGAACATTTCGGCAGCGCGAAAATGGTCGGCAACCCGCGCTTCGACGCCTGGCATAACGGCACGTTCGACCGCGCGTTGCCGGAAAATATCCAACCCGATTCCCGTAAACCCACGGTGCTCTACGCCCCCACGTTTGGCGCATTAAGCTCCCTGCCCCACTGGGCAGAAAAATTGGGACGCTTAAGCGGTGATGTGAATCTGATTTGCAAACTGCACCACGGTACCTGCTCGCGCCCGGAAGAAGCTGCATCGCTGGCCCTGGCGCGCAGGCATTTAAAACAGCGCACCGACTCTGCCCGCTACACGCTGGCGCTACTGGCAAAGGCCGATTATGTGCTCACCGATAACAGCGGTTTTATTTTCGATGCTATCCACGTTGATAAGCGGGTGATCCTGCTCGATTTTCCGGGCATGACGGAACTGCTCGATGGTGAGAAAAGCTACTCCACACCGGAGAGTGCAGACCAGCGAATCCGCGAAATATTGCCGGTGGCTCATGATGTTGCGGAACTGCGTTATTTGTTGTCAGAGGCGTTTGACTGGGGGGCGGTGCAGGCGAAGCTGGCGGAAATTCGCCATCATTATTGTGATGCGTTTATGGATGGCAAGGCGGGTGAACGGGCGGCGTTGGTGATTGTGGAGGCGCTGGCGGGCAAGGAACCGTCAGGAATATGTCGATAAAATTCGATTTTTTAAACATGTCGTTGGAATACGTTTATGCCATCGACATGTTTTGGCGATATGTCGAAAAAACGCGATTTTTTAAACATATTTAACATAGCCAAACGGCAGACGGCATCATCTTCTCTCACTGCGGGAATTAAATCAGTAGGTGGCTGATTTACCCCTAATCACCTCAATAATCCCCGTCGTCGACACCGACGGCGTGCGGGGGAAATAGACCACCTCGCAAATATACGCAAAGCTATCAAACTTCCCGGTCCAGTCATCGCCCATCACCAAAATATCCGCACTGTACCCCCGCAGATATTCTGCTTTCTGCTCCAGCGACTCCTCCAGAAATACGCCATCCACGCACGCCAGCCCGGCGATAATCGCCATGCGGTCATCCTGATGGTAAACCGGTGCTCTGCCCTTTTTGGCAATATTTAAGGAGTCGGACGATACGCCGACCAGCAGTCGCCCGCCCAGTGCGCGGGCACGTTGTAAAAGGCGCAGATGACCCACGTGAAACACATCGAAGGTGCCGAAGGTGATGACCGTTTTCATGGCTACTCCGCTAATTTATGCCGCAGCCAGCACTGAACGGCGATGTCGTCTACCGCTTTTTGCGCTTTCGCGGTGGCGCTTTCTTGTTGCTCGCGGCGTTTGTCGTCCAGCGTCAGGGCCACTACTTTCTCTTCGCACGCCGCCGCCGTCAGGTTTTTCTGCATTCGCGCGGCTTTGATGTTGGCCAGCGTTTTTTCCTGTTCCTGCCAGGCGATTACCTTACGCAGGGTGCCTTTGTAGCCGCTGACGTTTTTCAGCGATTCCACCGACGCCGCCGCGCCCGCAGACGTTTTTTCGACAAGGTAGCCTAATGCTTTGATATTGTTGTCATAGCCCGCGCAAATCTGTTTTTGCTTTGCCAGCTCGACTGTTTTGTCTTTGACCGATTTATCCCGCAGGCGCTGCAATTGCGCCAGGGTGTCAATGATTTGTCGCATAGTTACTGTTCTGCCTTTTTGGCACCAGGAAAGAGAATTTGCAGGCGGCTTTGCACCAGTTCGAGGGAGGCGGGTTCGCGCATCTCCTGGCGCAAAAATCGCTCGATTGCCGGGAACATTTTTACCGCTTTGTCGACGCTGGCATCCGCGCCTGCCACGTAGCCGCCGAGCGGGATCAGCGGTTTGATCTCCATATAGGCGGCGTAGTTTTGCTTTAATGCGCGGGCGGATTGCTGATGTTCCGGGCGGGTGACCTGATTCATGCAGCGGCTGATCGACTGGCCGATATCAATGGCCGGATAATGCCCCGCTTCCGCCAGTTTGCGGGTTAATACGATATGCCCGTCCAGCACCGCACGGGCGCAGTCGACGATCGGATCTTGCTGGTCGTCGCCTTCCGCCAGCACGGTGTAGATGGCGGTCATCGATCCCGCGCTTTCGCTGTTGCCTGCGCTCTCTACCAGTTTGGGGATCATGCCGAATGCCGATGGCGGATAGCGTTTGGTGGCGGGCGGTTCGCCGAGCGAGAGGGCAATTTCCCGCTGGGCCATCGCGTAGCGCGTGAGGGAATCAACCAGCAGTAAAACGTGATGCCCGCGGTCACGAAACCAGGCAGCGATGGAGTGACACAGTTCGGTGGCTTTCAGGCGCATCAGCGGTGATTCATCGGCAGGCGCGACAACGACGATAGACTTTGCCAGCCCGTCCTCGCCCAGCGAGTGGTCGATAAACTCTTTCACTTCGCGCCCGCGTTCGCCAATCAGCCCGACCACCACGATGTCGGCTTTGGTCTGGCGAGTGATCATCCCCAGCAGCACGCTTTTCCCGACGCCGCTGCCCGCCATTAGCCCGACGCGCTGGCCTTTGCCGATGGTCAGCAGGCCGTTGATCGCTTTCACGCCCACGTCTAACGGTTCGTCCACCGAACGGCGGGTTAAGGGGTTGACCGAGGGCGGCAACGGCGGCAGGAGGTCGTTGCCGTTCAGGCGGCCTTTGCCATCCAGCGGCTCGCCGAGGCCATTCACCACGCGGCCTAACCAGCTTTCACCAACCAGGATGTCGTGGGCTTTTTCTTCCGGGAAGACGCGTGCGCCTGCCATCAGGCCGACCGGCTGTTTAAACGGCATTAAATAGGTGATGTCACGATTAAAGCCCACGGCCTGCGCGTCAATCAGCGTATGATTGGCGCTTTCGATGCGGCACAGTTGTCCGGTCATTAGCGGGCAGCCGACGCTCTCCAGCAGGATGCCGTTAAGGCGCACCAGCCGCCCGGCGACGCGGGCTAATGGGATCGACTCCAGCGAGCGCAGGGCGTTATCGAAAGCAGAAAAATCACTCACCCTGCGACTCCGGTGTGAGTGTTTCCTTCAGCGCAGTCATGCACTGCTCAAGGCGGTGCTCGCAGCCGATATCCAGTTCTGATTTATCGGTAATCACCCGGCATTCCCCCGGCGGCAAATCCGGCGAAGGCGTCAGCCCCCATTCGCTGACCTTTTCCGGCACCGCGTCGCGCAGGCGGTTAAACTCTTCCGTGCTCAGCATCACCTGTAATGTTTCCGGCATTGCCGGGAAGGCCGCCAGCGCCTCTTCCACCAGCGCCAGCAACTGCGTCGGTTGCAGCGCCAGTTCGCAGCGGATCACCTGGCGGGTGACTTTTTCCACCAGTTGCAGCAAATCTTCCCGCTGTTTACGTTCGATATGGGCGAGGAAGTCATTCACTTTTCCGGTAATGGCTTCCAGCGGCTGCGCCGCCTCAACAAACTGTTTGCGCCCTTCCTGCTGCCCGGCGAGGCTGCCTTCGGTGTAGCCCTGGCGTCGCCCCTCGGCAAAACCTTGTTGATGACCTTCGCTAAAGCCCTGCTCCTGGCCTTCGGTCATTCCCTGCGCAAACCCTTTTTGCAGCCCTTCCTGAAAACCGTCCATCAACTGGCGCTGGTAATCGGCGGCGCTGATACTGGCGGTGAGCGGTTCTCCGCTCACCGCTCGCTGGCGCGGCGGGAAACGGTGCAGGCGATAGCGCCCGCGCAGTGTTTCAATGGTCATGGTTACTCCGCCGTCTGTTCCGCAAAGAGCTGTAACTGAAACTCTCCAGCCTCTTCCAGTTCACGGGCGATACCCATGATTTCGCGGCGGATCTGTTCGATACGGCTGACCGGCACCGGCCCCAGGCGCGCGGTGATCGCTTCCAGTTGCTGCGCCTGCCGTTTTGGCATTACCGCGTAAATCGAGCGGCGCAGCAGGGCTTCGGTACCTTTCAGCGCCACCGCCCAGTCTTCCATCGGCACTTCGTCGAGCAGACGTCGACGCACCTCTTCGTTCTGGCGGCTGAGGATAAAGAAGTCGTACATCTCATCCTGGAGCTGCTCCAGCACGTCCTCGTCGCGCTCGCGCATCTGGTCGAGGATCACCTGCTGGTTACCCTGGAAACGGTTGACGATATCCGCCGCCTGTTTGATGCCTTTCACCTTTGAGCCATGTTCAGACAGCACCGACAGGCCGCGTTCGATCAGACGATCCAGTTCATCCACCACGTCGCGGTTAACGTCGTTGAGTTTCGCCACCCGATAGAGAATTTCGTTTTGCACCGATTCGTTGAGATACGAGAGCACCGCCGCCGAGATTTCCGGCGTCAGAAACGCGAGGAACACCGCCTGCAATTGCAGATGTTCTTCGGAGATCAGCATCGCCAACTGGCGTGGTTCCACCCATTGCAGGCGCGCCATCCGCGAGCGGATCTCATCGCCGTAGATGCCGTTAATCACGCTGCTGGCGATCTCGGTGCCAAGGGCTTTGTTAAGAATGCCCTGCAACATGGATCGTGATGCACCGTTGATCCCGCTCTGTTCGCGGAATTCATCAAAGAAGTTATTGATCACTTTGCGCGCCATGCTGGTTTTGACGCCGGAAAGCCGTGCCATGTTTTCGCTCAGGCGCACCACTTCTTCGCGGCTGAGTTTTTGCATCACCGTCGCCGCCGCCTCTTCGCCCAGACACAGCAGCAGGATCGCCGCCTGTTCCAGGTAGCTGTTGCTCTTATTTATTGTCAATTCGCTCATTGCTGGTAATCCATTGTCTGAGAACTTCGGCAACGCGATCGGTGTCGCTCATGGCCAGTTTTTGCAGGAACTCGAGTTTCACTTCGAGGCCGGAACTCTGGGACGGCAGGCTGTCATCGCCGGGCAGCGACGGCAGATCGACGTTTTTACGCTCCTCTTCCGGCATGGCGATCCACGGTTCGCTGACGGCTTCCGGTTCTGGTGTCATAACCGATGCTCGTACCGCCGTCAGGCGTTTCATTACCGGGCGTACCACGAAGAACAGCAACAACAGCGCCAGCAGGCCGCAGCCAATCAGCCGCACCCAGGCCAGCACGCTGTCATCTTTCCACAGCGGGATCACCGGTTCGACCGGAGCCACCTGCGGCACAAAGTTGAGTAACGATAAGGTGAGATTGTCGCCGCGCTGGGCGTCGATACCGGCGGCATTGTTCAGCAACGCGGTCAGTTGCGTGGTCTGCTCCGGCTTCCAGTTTTTCAGCGCCGGGGCGTTTTGATTGAGCACCACCGCCACGTTGAGGCGTTTCACCGTAAAGCCGGGATGCTGAATATGCTGGACGCTGCGGTCGTAAGAGTAATCGCGCTTGCTTTCGCTGTGTTTGGATAACGCTTCTGGCGAGCGATTTTCTTCCGTGCCGTTGGTCATTTGATTCGCCGCAACGGGCGGACGGTTGCTGAGAGAACCGGGCACGCCCATCGCCACCTGATTGGTGTCGCTGTCCAGCACGCTCTCTTCGCGGTTGATTTTCGGCGCGTCGCCGTAGTGTTCCTGGGTTTCGTCGATGGTGCTGAGATCGAGATCCGGCATCACGCTGACGCGGTAATTCCCGCTGCCGACCAGCGAATCCAGCACGTTCGCCACGCTGGCGCGGGTTTTGTCCTGAATGTCTTTAAGGATCTGATCGCGTTTACGGGTAGCGGCAGAAACCGCTTCGCCCGCGCCAATGCCGTCGGTCAGCAGATTTCCCGCCTGATCGACGACGCTAACTTTGCTGGTGTGCAGCCCCGGAATACTGCCGGAAACCAGATGCACAATAGCGTTCACCTGGTCCATATTCAGCTTCGCGCCATAGTGCAGGCGCACCACTACCGAGGCGCTATTTTGTGGAACATCGCTGACCACAAACGAGCTTTCTTCGTTGAGCGCCAGATGCACCCGCGCACTCTCCACCGCGTCCAGCGACATAATGCTCTGCGCCAGCTCCCCTTCGAGGCTGCGTTTATAGCGCACGTTCTGCACGAACTGGCTGCTGCCGAGCACTTCGTCTTTGTCCATCAGCTCGTAGCCGCTGGGCAATATCGCCTGCACGCCTTTCGCGGCAAGGGCCATACGCGTTTTCGACAGTGCATCTTCCGGCACCAGAATTTGCCCGCTTTGCGGGTCAATGCGGTAGGTGAGCTTTTCGCCGTCCAGCACGGTGACAATCTGCGACACGGGCAGATTTTCCTGGCGTCCGTAGAGCGAGACATAGCCGCGATTACCGGTCCACAGCACGCTGACGATAATCGCCGTCGCCGCAACGGCAAGCCCCACACCCGCCATCAGCGCCCAGCGTTTGTTATCTGCAAGACGCAGTCGAAACGCCGGAAACGCCTGGGTCAACTTTTTGATCAGTTCATTCATAGTGTTAGATCGACATGCTCATCAGATCGTTAAATCCGGTGGCGATTTTGTTGCGCACCTGCACCAGCGCGGAAAAAGAGAGCGACGCCTGCTGGCTGGCGATCATCGCACCTGCCAAATCATCACTTTTGCCCGTGTCGACAGCCGTTTGCTGCTGCTCCGCCACCTGCTGGAACTGATCAACGTGACCAAGCGCGCCGTACATAATGCGGTTAAATGAAACGTCCGGGTCGGTGGAACTGAAGGTCATAGCGGGCAGCACCGGCGCCTGGGCGTTGGCCTGCATCTGCTGCACGTCCTGCATGATTTGCGCCTGCATGGTGCTGTTGATTGTGGTAATGCTCATTTTTAACTTCCGGGTCAGGAGAAAACTTCGATACCTTGCTTGCGCATGGAGGCCAGTCGATAGCGCAGTGCGCGCGGGGTAATGCCTAACAGGTCGGCGATTTTGCTGCGGTTGCCCTGATATTTACGCATCAGGTCGGCGATATATTGATATTGCGCGCTTCGTCCGTGCTGGCCTAAATCGCCGGTTTCGGCAATGTGGACGGCGGGCTGAACAGGCCATTGCAGTTCGCTGCGGTCGGCAACGTCCGTTTCCGGCAGGCCTAAGGCGTCCGGGAAAATCACGCCGTCGCGGTTCAAGATCATTCCCCGCTGAATGGCGTTCTCCAACTGGCGCACGTTGCCGGGCCAGCGATAATTGAGCAGCGCCCGGCGGGTAGATTCTGAAAGGGTGATATTTTTCACCAGCACCGTGGAGTATTTTTTAATAAATGACTCTGCCAGCGGAATAATATCGTTCAGACGTTCGCGCAGCGGCGGCATGGTAATAGGAATAACCGCCAGACGATAATAGAGATCTTCACGAAAACGCCCGGCAGCCACTTCCTGTTCAAGGTTTTTATTGGTGCAGGCAATCAGGCGAAAATTGAGTTTAATTTGTCGGTTGCTGCCTAATCGCTCAACCTGCTGTTCCTGCAATACGCGTAATATTTTGGCCTGTAATGCCAGCGGCATATCGCCAATTTCATCGAGCAATAAGGTGCCGTTATTCGCCAGTTCCATTTTTCCTGGCACGCTGGCAATTGCGCCGGTAAATGCGCCTTTGTCGTAGCCAAATAAGGTCGCTTCCAGCATATTTTCCGGGATCGCCGCACAGTTCACGCCGATATAGGGCGCATTATCATTTTCACCAAAGGCAACGGTGTGAATATATTTTGCCACGCACTCTTTGCCCGCGCCGGTTTCGCCCTGAATGAGCACCGGCACGTTAAATGCGGCGACACGCTTTGCCAGAGTAAAAGCGTTAATGCTGGAAGCGGCAGTTGCAATAAGTTCAGACATAGGGTGAACGATATCAGTAGCGACAGAAAACAGGATGTTCTGAAGCGTATCACCGGCGGGATTAACAAGTTCGAATTAAACGATAATAAAAATATTATTTGTTGAGAAACAATGAGTTAGAACCGTAGGCCGGATAAGGCGTTCATTACGCCGCCATCCGGCAATTGTGCACCGATGCCTGATGCGACGCTGCGCGTCTTATCAGACCTACAGTTTGTGCAATGTTTTATGACGATGCCTGATACCTCGCCCTTTAATAATTTAATTATTTTTTCACCCTATTAATAATTTGCCCCTTTCACGCCCCCTCTATTTAATACCTCACCTTGTGTCACTGCCGGAATTGCGTGCACAAAAACGCCCATACCATTACAGCAGAGAAAGTAAGCCATGCTGAAGTACAGTAAAACGCCAGGCATCTTTAAATTAGAAGGTAATCGGCTCGGACGCCCCTACCATCGCCTGCCGACCCTATTTACGGGGAATTTTGACGTGATTGATTCGCATCTTGGCAGTTACTTTCTCAAAAAGCATCGCAGCAATATCACCTTAAAAAAGATTGGCTGCGAAATGGATATTATCAATAAAAACGCCGAACTGATGGTTTCCCAGGTCGGGCATCTGGCGTTTGATATTGAACGCTCCTTATTGTTAATGCTACTGGGCAATTTTTATGGTCTGGAGTCGTCTCTGGAAGAGGCGAAAGCACATAATGGACTGCCGACCAAAACCGAAACGCGATTAAAGAACCGACTCGCGCTGGATATCTGCACGCTGATTTTTAATCTGCAAACCTCCGGTATTGCGCTGAAATTAAAGCTGGACAGCAGCACGGTGATGACCCACTGGGCGTATCAATTAACCTTTACCCTCGCGGGCGATGAAGAGAGCAGTTTTCGTATTTTGCTCGACGACGCCCATACCGATTTTATTTTGAATCTGATCCGCCACAGCGAGCACAGTAAACCGCAGCAGGTGGCGAAATCCGTTAATAAACCGGCCCTGATTAAAGAGATCATCCGCTCCCTGCCGCTGACCCTGAACGTCAAAATCGCCGAGCTATCGATGAATGTCGCGGATCTGGCGCAGATAAAAGCCGGGGATATTTTACCCATATCACTGGGAGAAACGTTCCCGGTGGCGATTGGGCAATCTGAATTATTTAGCGCCCTGATTGTGGAAGACAAAGACAAACTGTTTTTGTCGGAGCTGGCGGGCAAAAATGAGAATAACCATGAGTAAGCAAGAAGATATTTTAGCTGAGGATTTTGGCCTGACCGATGACGTTGCGCCTGTCGCGAAATCCGCCGATGCCGCAACGCTGGTCACCCGCCTGGAAGACCGCTTTTCCGACTCGATGACGCTGCTGAAACGCATTCCGGTGACCTTAACGCTGGAGGTGTCATCAGTAGAGATCATGTTAGCCGACCTCCTTAATATCGACGACGACACGGTGATTGAGCTGGATAAACTCGCCGGGGAGCCGCTGGATATTAAAGTGAACAATATCCTGCTGGGCAAAGCGGAAGTGGTGGTGGTCAACGAGAAATACGGCCTGCGCGTGCTGGAATTTAACACCCGCGATATCAACGATCTGGCGCCATGAAACGCCGCACTCAACTGACGCTGGGCCTGGCGCTGCTGGCGCTTGCGCCGCTGGCAATCGCCCATGGCGGCGATATTGCGCTGCTTAACGTGGTGACCCACGGCAACACTCAGGAGTACAGCGTCAAAATCCAGGTACTGATTCTGATGACCCTCGTCGGTTTGCTGCCGACGATGGTGCTGATGATGACCTGTTTCACACGCTTTATTATCGTGCTGTCGCTGCTGCGCCAGGCGCTGGGGCTGCAACAAACGCCGCCGAACCGCATCCTGATTGGCATTGCGCTCTCCCTCACCATGCTGGTGATGCGCCCTATTTGGCTCAATATTTACGACCACGCGGTGGTGCCGTTTGAAAACGATCAGATTACCCTAACCGATGCGTTAAACACCGCCGCGACGCCGCTGAAACGCTTTATGCTGGCGCAGACCGATAAAAAAGCGATGGCGCAAATCATGACCATCGGAGGCGCGAAGGGCAATGCCGCCGACCAGGATCTCACGATTGTGGTGCCTGCCTATGTGTTGAGCGAACTGAAAACCGCTTTCCAGATTGGCTTTATGATTTACATCCCGTTTCTGGTTATCGACCTGATTGTCGCAAGCGTATTGATGGCGATGGGGATGATGATGCTGTCGCCGCTGATTGTTTCGCTACCCTTTAAACTGATGCTGTTTGTGCTGATCGACGGCTGGTCGCTGACCATCGGCACGCTCACCACCAGCATTCGCGGGCTGGGGCTGGGCTGATTATGCTGACCGTAGACGTAGCCGCCGACATTGTCGCCAGCGGCATAAAAGTGGTGATTTTGCTGGTTTCGGTACTGGTGGTGCCAAGCCTGCTGCTCGGCCTGCTGGTGAGCGTGTTCCAGGCGGTAACGCAGATTAACGAACAGACCCTGAGCTTTTTGCCAAGGCTGATTGTCACGCTGGTGGTACTGGGCGTGTGCGGCAAATGGATGATTATCCAGTTGCATGATCTCTGCATTCACCTGTTTACCCAGGCCGCGTTGCTGGTTCATTGAGATGCGCACAAGCGACGTTACGCAACTGATGGATCTGGCGCTGGGGCTGTGGTTTCCCTTCGTGCGCATTATGGCGTTTCTGCGCTATGTGCCGGTGCTGGATAACAGCGCCCTGACCGTGCGCGTGCGGATTATTTTGTCGCTGGCGCTGGCGATCATCATCACGCCGTTGATCCCCCATCCCATTCCCCATGATCTGCTATCGCTCAACAGCCTGATCCTGACGGTGGAGCAAATTTTATGGGGGATGTTGTTCGGGCTGATGTTTCAGTTTCTTTTTCTCGCGCTGCAACTCGCCGGGCAAATTCTCTCGTTCAATATGGGGATGAGCATGGCGGTGATGAATGACCCGAGCAGCGGCGCATCAACCACCGTGCTGGCGGAGTTAATTAACGTCTATGCGATCCTGCTGTTTTTTGCCATGGACGGGCATCTGCTGCTGGTAAGCGTGCTGTACAAGGGTTTCACCTACTGGCCGATCGGCAACGCGCTGCATCCGCAAACCCTGCGCACCATCGCGCTGGCCTTTAGCTGGGTGCTGGCATCCGCATCGCTGCTGGCGCTGCCGACCACTTTTATCATGCTGATTGTGCAGGGCTGTTTTGGCCTGCTTAACCGCATTGCGCCGCCGCTGAACCTTTTTTCGCTCGGCTTTCCTATCAACATGCTGGCGGGGCTGGTCTGCTTTGCCACCCTGCTCTACAACCTGCCGGATCACTATCTACATCTGGCGAATTTTGTCCTGCAACAGCTCGACGCGCTGAAAGGTCACTATGGCGGATAGCAGCAGCGAAGAAAAAACAGAGAAACCCTCGGCGCAAAAGCTGCGTAAAGCGCGTGAAGAGGGGCAACTGCCGCGCTCGAAGGATATGGGGCTGGCGGCGAGTCTGTTTGCGGCGTTTGTGGTGATCTCCAGCAGTTTCCCGTGGTATGCCGATTTTGTGCGCGAGAGTTTTATCAGCGTGCATCAGTACGCGCAGGAGATTAATAACCCGGAGGTGATCGGCCAGTTTCTGCGCCATCACCTGTTAATTCTCGGCAAGTTTATTCTCACCTTGCTGCCGATGCCCGCCGCCGCACTGCTCTCTTCGCTGGTGCCGGGCGGCTGGCTGTTTCTGCCGAAAAAAATCCTCCCGGATTTCAGCAAAATCAGCCCGTTAAAAGGCATTGGGCGGCTGTTTTCCAGTGAACACCTGGCGGAAACGGGAAAGATGACGGTGAAGTCGGTGGTGGTACTGGTAATGCTGTGGATTAGCCTGCGCAATAACTTTACCGCCTTTCTCGGCCTGCAGGCGCTGCCGTTCAAACTGGCGATGAATGAGGGGTTGTCGCTCTACGCCAGCGTGATGCGCAACTTTGTCATCCTGTTTATCTTCTTTGCGTTAATCGACGTGCCGCTGGCGAAAGCCCTGTTCACCAAAGGGCTGAAGATGACCAAACAGGAGCTGAAAGAAGAGTACAAAAATCAAGAAGGCAAGCCGGAAGTGAAAGCGCGTGTACGGCGGCTGCAACGGCAACTGGCGATGGGGCAAATTCGCAAAGTAGTGCCGAAAGCCAACGTGGTGATCACCAACCCGACCCACTACGCCGTGGCGTTGCAGTATGACCAGTCGCGCGCCGCCGCGCCGTTTGTGGTAGCGAAAGGCACTGATGAAATCGCCCTCTATATTCGCCAGGTCGCCACGGAGAATCAGGTAGAAGTGGTCGAGTTCCCGCGGCTGGCGCGCTCGGTTTACTACACCACCCAAGTGAACCAGCAAATTCCGTTTCAGCTTTACCGGGCCATCGCCCACGTTCTGACCTACGTCCTGCAAATGAAACACTGGCGCGAGGGCGCACAGCCGCGCCCGGCCCTGAACAGACATATTTCCATTCCCAAAGAGGTGCTTAAACTGGATGGCGAAAACAACTAAATCGTTCCTCGCGCTGCTGCGCGGCGGCAATCTCGGCGTGCCGCTGGTGATCCTGTGTATTCTGGCGATGGTTATTTTGCCGCTGCCGCCTGCGCTGCTGGATATTCTGTTCACCTTCAACATTGTGCTGGCGGTGATGGTGCTGCTGGTGGCGGTGTCGGCGAAAAGGCCGCTGGAATTCAGCCTGTTCCCGACCATTTTGCTGATCACCACTTTAATGCGCCTGACGCTCAACGTCGCCTCTACGCGCGTGGTGCTGCTGCACGGGCATCTCGGCGCGGGCGCGGCGGGTAAGGTGATTGAGTCGTTTGGTCAGGTGGTGATTGGCGGCAACTTTGTCGTCGGCTTCGTGGTGTTTATCATCCTGATGATCATCAACTTTATCGTCGTCACCAAAGGGGCCGAGCGTATTTCCGAGGTTTCTGCCCGCTTTACTCTGGACGCGATGCCCGGCAAACAGATGGCGATTGACGCCGATCTTAACGCCGGATTGATCAACCAGGCGCAGGCGCAAACCCGGCGTAAAGATGTTGCCAGCGAGGCCGATTTCTACGGCGCGATGGACGGGGCGTCGAAGTTTGTGCGCGGGGATGCCATCGCCGGGATGATGATTCTGGCGATCAACCTGATCGGCGGCGTCTGTATCGGGATCTTTAAATACAACCTGAGCGCCGATGCCGCCTTCCAGCAATATGTGCTGATGACCATCGGGGACGGCCTGGTGGCGCAGATCCCTTCCCTGCTGCTCTCCACCGCGGCGGCGATAATCGTCACCCGCGTCAGCGACAACGGCGATATCGCCCATGACGTGCGCCACCAGCTGCTGGCAAGCCCGTCTGTGCTCTTCACCGCTACCGGAATTATGTTCGTGCTGGCAGTGGTGCCGGGGATGCCGCACCTGCCGTTTATGCTGTTCAGCGCCCTGCTGGGCTTTACCGGCTGGCGAATGAGCAAACGCCCGCAGGCGGCGGAGGCGGAAGAGAAAAGCCTCGAAACGCTGACCCGCACCATCACCGAAACCAGCGAGCAACAGGTCAGTTGGGAAACCATTCCGCTGATCGAGCCCATCAGCTTAAGCCTCGGCTACAAGCTGGTGGCGCTGGTGGATAAAGCGCAGGGTAACCCGCTCACCCAGCGGATTCGCGGCGTGCGGCAGGTGATTTCCGACGGCAACGGCGTGCTGCTGCCGGAGATCCGCATTCGGGAAAATTTCCGCCTCAAGCCCAGTCAGTACGCCATTTTCATCAACGGCATAAAGGCCGATGAAGCGGATATTCCGGCGGATAAACTGATGGCCCTGCCCTCCAGCGAAACCTACGGCGAGATAGACGGCGTGCTGGGGAACGACCCGGCGTACGGGATGCCGGTCACCTGGATCCAGCCCGCGCAGAAAGCGAAGGCGCTGAATATGGGGTATCAGGTGATCGACAGCGCCAGTGTGATTGCTACCCATGTGAACAAGATTGTGCGCAGCTATATTCCTGATTTATTTAACTATGACGATATTACGCAGTTGCATAACCGTTTGTCGTCGATGGCACCGCGCCTGGCAGAAGATTTAAGCGCAGCGCTCAATTACAGCCAGTTGCTGAAAGTGTACCGGGCGCTGCTGACCGAAGGCGTTTCCCTGCGTGATATCGTCACCATCGCCACCGTGCTGGTCGCCAGTAGCACGGTGACCAAAGATCATATTCTGCTGGCTGCTGATGTGCGCCTGGCGCTGCGGCGTAGCATCACCCATCCATTCGTTCGCAAGCAGGAGCTGACGGTGTATACGCTGAATAATGAGCTGGAAAATCTGCTGACCAACGTGGTGAATCAGGCGCAACAGGGCGGCAAAGTGATGCTCGACAGCGTGCCGGTCGACCCGAATATGCTCAACCAGTTCCAGAGCACGATGCCGCAGGTAAAAGAGCAGATGAAAGCGGCGGGGAAAGACCCGGTGCTGCTGGTGCCGCCGCAGCTGCGCCCTTTGCTGGCGCGTTATGCAAGGTTGTTTGCGCCGGGGCTGCATGTGCTGTCGTATAACGAAGTGCCGGATGAGCTGGAGTTGAAGATTATGGGAGCGTTGAGTTGATTGGGGATTCTTTTCCATGCTTTGCACCATCTGACACCATTGATTGACGTCACACTGCAAACAGACTACGATGACACCATACAATGACGTCATGGATTGATAGTATGATTAAGGTCAGCGCGCTAGGCTCTCGTCATAGAAAAACATTCGACGATGTAATGACGGAGCCGCCAAAATCTGGAATTAAATGGGATGATGTTGTTGCACTCATTAAAGCGGTGGGTGGAACAATAAAAAATAACAATGGTTCCAGAAGGAAATTTCAGATTGGTACGACCAAATTCAGTACTCATGAGCCACATCCAAAGAATGTGATGGATAAAGGCGCAGTAACAGGTCTTAAGGAGTGGTTTGTTAACTGTGTAGGGGTAGATTATGAATAAAGCATCAAACATTATCACCATTAAAGGTCAACCGGCTGCAGTAACATTTGAAGCTGATATCAACGCATTTCGCGGCAAATTCCTCAATGTAAATGGTTATTGCGACTTTGTAGCGACAAGCATTGAGGCATTGTACCGGGAAGGTGAAAGTGCGCTGGATGAGTGGATGGCGGATTGTGAAGAGGACGGCATTGCCCCTTTTCGTGAAGAAGAAGAGCAAAAACGCCTGACGCTTCGTGTTCCTCATCACATCGATTCACGGCTGACCATTGTCGCCAGACAACATTCCATTTCAAAAAATCAGCTTATTGTTGATGTATTAGAACGTGAGTTTTCATCCCAGATGTAAACAGGTCGGATGCCATATGGCATCCGATTTTTTGCCTGATCGTCAGTATTCTCCATTTACAAAATCGTCTCTTCCGTCAAAATCCGCCGCGCGCCCAAAAAATGGTTCTGCCAGAAAGGTTCGGCTAACCGGCTTACCCGAATGGTTTCGCCGGTACGTGGCGACTCGATAAATTGCCCATCGCCCAGATACACGCCCATATGATCGGCTATCTCGCGGCTGTGGATATGGAAAAACAGCAAATCTCCCCGGCGCAAATCGTTGTTCGCCACAATCGTTGCCCGATGGTAGTGATACATCTCATTGGCCGTTCGCGGGAGCTTCGCATCGAGGATCTTGTTGTAGGCATAAAAAACCAACCCGCTACAGTCGAAGCCTTGATCGGGCCGCGTACCGCCCCAGACGTAAGGCTTGCCAATCTGCTGCTCCAGGCGGTGAATCGCCACTTCGGTAATATTGTGCAGATGGTCGCTGTTTAAGAAGTGGTTGTTTTCCGCCAGCGCCTGCCAGCGTCGGTCGCTCAGCTTCAGTGGGCCTGGGAACCACTCCGGGTGCTGTTTTATCTGTTCACGGTTGTGCTGGCGCAGCGCCCTTCTGCTTTCGGCATTGCCTTCCACAATGTAGCTGGCCTGTTTTTTCAGATGTGCCTGGTACAGTTTGAGTACCCGCGCACGGTTTTGCATCCGCAGGCGGGCGGCGTAGCTGAAAGAGATATGTGATGTGGTGGCGCTGGCAAGTAAAGGAAGCAAAAGGGACAAAGAAAACACGCCCAGGCGCAGCAATCTGTCGTGAGAGAACAAATACATGGAGGATATAAACCGGCTGAATGAAGATGAGAATATTAGAGGAAAGGAAGGAGAGGCGGGATTATTAATTGCTTATTTGCATATTACTATCGAGGTTTCATAACCTTAGGAAATAAGAAATAAACCGCTTTACATGCGCTTTTCGGACTTTTGAAAATCGTCACTTATGCTAAATTTGTAAACCCAACGCCGACAGGCTTGCGTAAAACTCTTTTGGTGATAATGTGAGCCTTCCAAATCCAGACTATTCCGATTTGGGATCTATTTTGCCGTCCTGGCGTGTGTAACCGTTTTATCAAGGAATAAGCAGTATGCGTAAAATCGCATTAATTCTTGCGATGTTGTTGATCCCGTGCGTTTCATTCGCCGGTTTGCTGGGCAGCAGTAGCTCTACCACGCCAGTGAGCAAAGAGTATAAGCAGCAGTTGATGGGATCCCCTGTCTACATCCAGATCTTCAAGGAAGAACGTACGCTCGATCTCTACGTCAAAATGGGCGAGCAATATCAACTGCTCGACAGTTATAAAATCTGTAAATATTCCGGCGGGTTAGGACCCAAACAGCGTCAGGGCGATTTTAAAAGTCCGGAAGGGTTTTATAGCGTTCAGCGTAATCAGTTAAAACCAGACAGCCGTTACTACAAAGCGATTAATATTGGTTTCCCCAATGCCTATGACCGTGCGCATGGTTATGAAGGGAAATACCTGATGATCCACGGCGATTGTGTTTCCATCGGCTGCTACGCAATGACCAATCAGGGTATTGATGAGATCTTCCAGTTCGTTACTGGTGCGCTGGTGTTTGGTCAGTCAAGTGTGCAGGTGAGCATTTACCCATTCCGCATGACCGACGCCAACATGCAGCGTCATAAGTATTCCAACTTTAAGGACTTCTGGGAGCAACTGAAGCCAGGCTATGACTACTTTGAACAGACCCGTAAGCCACCGACCGTTTCTGTGGTCAATGGGCGTTACGTGGTCAGCAAGCCGTTGAGCCACGAAGTGGTGCAACCACAGCTGGCATCAAACTACACGCTCCCCGAGGCAAAATAAGCGCCATTCGCCTGGCATAATCTTTTGCCAGGTTTCATTGCCCGTCAGCGGCTGTGTCGCAATCACCGTGACCACATCATTCGGTGTGGTCTGCGAGCTGAAGTCGATTTCCACATCCTGATCCAGCAACGTTGCCACGCCAAACGGCGCGCGGCGGGTGATCCAGTGTAAATTAGTCGAGCAATACGCCATTACATAGCGCCCATCCGAAAGCAGCATGTTGAAAACGCCCTTCTGCCGCAGTTCGTCCGCCAGTGAAGCGATATATTTAAACACTGCTGCCATGTTGCCCGGCGTGCGCGGGTAACGCTGCGTTAATTTATGCAGCAGCCAGCAGAAGGCTTTTTCGCTGTCGGTTTCACCTACTGGGCGGAAGTTGCCGGTTTCCAGTGATTTGTAGCCCGTCAGTTGCCCGTTATGGGCATAAGTCCAGTTGCGTCCCCATAACTCGCGGGTAAACGGGTGAGTATTTTCCAGTGCCACCTCGCCCCGATTGGCCTGGCGAATATGAGCCACCACCGAACAGGATTTTATCGGATAGTCCTGGACCAGTTTGGCGATGGGGGAATTAAAGCTGGGTTGTGGATCTTTAAATGTGCGACAGCCTTTACCTTCGTAAAAGGTGATGCCCCAGCCATCTTTATGTGGCCCGGTTCCACCACCACGCTGCACAAGCCCGGTGAAACTAAAGCAGATATCGGTAGGGACGTTGGCGCTCATCCCGAGCAATTCGCACATCGGTAACCTCCACAACAGCGGGAGCACATGGCCCCCGGCGAAGATTGATTTAAGAATTTTCAGGTCGGATGCGGCGTAAACGCATTATTCGGCCTACGGTTCGGGTACAGATTTGTAGGCATGATAAGACGCACCAGCATCGCATCAGACATCAGCGTACAAATGCCGGATGCGGCGTAAACGCCTTATCCGACCTACGCCAGACTTACTTAACCATCTCTTTTTCAATCAACTGGATCAGGATATGGATCACTTTAATGTGAATCTCCTGAATGCGGTCGGCATAACCAAAGTGCGGAACGCGAATTTCGATATCCGCCGTGCCAGCCATTTTACCGCCGTCTTTACCGGTCAGGGTGATCACTTTCATCCCCTTCTCACGCGCCGCCGCAATCGCTTTGATCACGTTTGCTGAGTTACCGGAGGTGGAGATCCCCAGCAGCACATCGCCTTCGCGTCCTACGGCTTCAACGTAGCGGGAGAAAATATCGTTGAAACCAAAATCGTTGCCAACACAGGTGATGTGGCTGACATCTGAAATGGCAATCGCCGGATAGCCCGGACGGTTTTCACGGTAGCGACCGGTCAGTTCTTCTGCAAAGTGCATGGCGTCGCAATGGGAGCCGCCGTTGCCACAGGAAAGCACCTTGCCACCGGCTTTAAAGCTGTCTGCTAACAGGACCGCCGCGCGCTGAATGGCGTGAATATTGGCGTCATCTTTTAAAAAGTTAGCCAGCGTTTCCGCCGCTTCGTTCAGTTCGTTACGAATAAGATCCTGGTACATGAGGATATCCTTCAGCATAAATGAATTAGACAAAATGCAGTGTACCGGATACCACCAAAAGCGAGAAGACCAGCGCGGTGGAATGACCAGGACTTTTTGACCCAAAGTGCGGATAAAAACAGCAACAATGTGAGCTTCGTTGTAATTATATTGTAAACACATTGCTAAATGTTTTTACATCCACTACAACCATATCATCACAAGTGGTCGGACCTCCTACAAGTAAGGGGCTTTTCGTTATGATGATTTTGAGTATTCTCGCTACGGTTGTCCTGCTCGGCGCGTTGTTCTATCACCGCGTGAGCTTATTTATCAGCAGTCTGATTTTGCTCGCCTGGACAGCCGCCCTCGGCGTTGCTGGTCTGTGGTCGGCGTGGGTACTGGTGCCTCTGGCCATTATCCTTGTGCCGTTTAACTTTGCACCTATGCGTAAGTCGATGATTTCCGCGCCGGTATTTCGCGGTTTCCGTAAGGTGATGCCGCCGATGTCGCGCACTGAGAAAGAAGCGATCGACGCAGGCACCACCTGGTGGGAAGGCGATTTGTTCCAGGGTAAGCCAGACTGGAAAAAGCTGCATAACTATCCGCAGCCACGCCTGACTGCCGAAGAGCAAGCGTTTCTCGACGGCCCGGTAGAAGAAGCCTGCCGGATGGCGAATGATTTCCAGATTACTCATGAGCTGGCGGATCTGCCGCCGGAGTTGTGGGCGTATCTGAAAGAGCATCGTTTCTTCGCGATGATCATCAAAAAAGAGTACGGCGGACTGGAGTTCTCAGCTTATGCCCAGTCTCGCGTGCTGCAAAAACTCTCCGGCGTGAGCGGGATCCTGGCGATTACCGTCGGCGTGCCGAACTCATTAGGCCCGGGCGAGCTGCTGCAACATTACGGCACTGACGAGCAGAAAAATCACTATCTGCCGCGTCTGGCGCGTGGTCAGGAGATCCCTTGCTTTGCACTGACCAGCCCGGAAGCGGGTTCCGATGCGGGCGCGATTCCGGACACCGGGATTGTCTGCATGGGCGAGTGGCAGGGCCAGCAGGTGCTGGGGATGCGTCTGACCTGGAACAAACGCTACATTACGCTGGCACCGATTGCGACCGTGCTTGGGCTGGCGTTTAAACTCTCCGACCCGGAAAAGCTGCTGGGTGGCGCAGAAGATTTAGGTATTACCTGTGCGCTGATCCCGACCACCACGCCGGGCGTGGAAATTGGTCGTCGCCACTTCCCGCTGAACGTACCGTTCCAGAACGGACCGACGCGCGGTAAAGATGTCTTCGTGCCGATCGACTACATTATCGGCGGGCCGAAAATGGCCGGGCAAGGCTGGCGGATGCTGGTGGAGTGTCTCTCGGTAGGCCGCGGCATCACCCTGCCTTCCAACTCAACCGGCGGCGTGAAATCGGTAGCGCTGGCAACGGGCGCGTATGCGCACATTCGCCGTCAGTTCAAAATCTCTATCGGTAAGATGGAAGGGATTGAAGAGCCGCTGGCGCGTATTGCCGGTAATGCTTACGTGATGGATGCTGCGGCATCGCTGATTACCTACGGCATTATGCTCGGTGAAAAACCTGCCGTGCTGTCGGCTATCGTCAAGTATCACTGTACCCACCGCGGGCAGCAGTCGATTATTGATGCGATGGATATTACCGGCGGTAAAGGCATTATGCTCGGGCAGAGCAACTTCCTGGCGCGAGCTTACCAGGGTGCACCGATTGCCATCACCGTTGAAGGGGCTAACATTCTGACCCGCAGCATGATGATCTTCGGTCAGGGGGCGATTCGTTGCCATCCGTACGTGCTGGAAGAGATGGAAGCAGCGAAGAACAATGACGTTAACGCGTTCGATAAACTGCTGTTCAAACATATC
Source organism: Escherichia sp. E2748 (assembly GCF_005781125.1). Taxonomy (NCBI): domain Bacteria; kingdom Pseudomonadati; phylum Pseudomonadota; class Gammaproteobacteria; order Enterobacterales; family Enterobacteriaceae; genus Escherichia; species Escherichia sp. E2748. The sequence goes on along the minus strand of NZ_VATP01000025.1, from coordinate 4,393 downwards.
GGTCACGTCGGTAGCAACAAAGTTCGCAGCTTCTGGCTGGGCCTGACGCGCGGTTTAACCAGCAGCACGCCAACCGGCGATGCCACTAAACGCTACTATCAACACCTGAACCGCCTGAGCGCCAACCTCGCCCTGCTTTCTGATGTCTCGATGGCCGTGCTGGGTGGCAGCCTGAAACGTCGCGAGCGCATCTCGGCACGTCTGGGGGATATTTTAAGCCAGCTTTACCTCGCCTCTGCCGTTCTGAAGCGTTATGACGACGAAGGCCGTAATGAAGCCGACCTGCCGCTGGTGCACTGGGGCGTACAGGATGCGCTGTATCAGGCTGAACAGGCGATGGATGATTTACTGCAAAACTTCCCGAACCGCGTGGTTGCCGGGCTGCTGAATGTGGTGATCTTCCCGACCGGACGTCATTATCTGGCACCTTCTGACAAGCTGGATCATAAGGTGGCGAAGATTTTACAAGTGCCGAACGCCACCCGTTCCCGCATTGGGCGCGGTCAGTACCTGACGCCGAGCGAGCATAACCCGGTTGGCTTGCTGGAAGAAGCGCTGGTGGATGTGATTGCCGCCGACCCAATTCATCAGCGGATCTGTAAAGAGCTGGGTAAAAATCTGCCGTTTACCCGTCTGGATGAACTGGCGCACAACGCGCTGGCGAAGGGGCTGATTGATAAAGATGAAGCCGCTATTCTGGTGAAAGCTGAAGAAAGCCGTCTGCGTAGTATTAACGTTGATGACTTTGATCCGGAAGAGCTGGCGACGAAGCCGGTAAAGTTGCCGGAGAAAGTGCGGAAAGTTGAAGCCGCGTAATTGAATAACGGAGCCGAAAGGCTCCGTTTCTTTATCCGCTAATTATTTAAAATTAAAGCCATCCGGATGGTTTTCCAGGCTGCCGGTCAACGCCGCGAACAGCACCGTTTTACCATCAATCGAAAGCGCATCGTTCACATTCAGCCAGGTGAGTTTCTCTTGCGACGTTTTCTCATCAATAGTCGAGAACAGCCCCGTCATCTGATTAGATTTCTCGGACCACATCACAGCGATACGTTGCGAGCCACAGTCATGTGGTTTGCACGCGCTCATCACCTGATACGTCTCATCTCCCAATGTCACGGTTTGTGCGGGAGTATAAGTACCGCCTTTCACCACCCAGGCAGGCAGCTTATGCCCTTGCACCATCTGATTAAAAGCAGCTTTGGTGGTTTCGCCCTTTGCCAGGCTGCTAATAGTTAAATCATCCTGCGCCATTGCACTGGTGGCGATGACCAGAGCGGCGATTGTCGTTATTGCCTTAAACATCATTCCTCCCGAGCTTATCCTGCCCATGTTATTAACCTCCTAAAGCCTGGCGATAACACGATAATTTGCAAATCAGATATTTCCAATATCAGCATTTGTTATCAATTTATTCCGCAGTAAGGTAATAGCCTGATAAGGTGTTAAAGTTATAAAACCCTTCGCATAAAGGAGTTGTACACTGTGCCTGGTTTGAAGATTACGCTTTTGCAGCAACCGTTGGTGTGGATGGATGGTCCTGCCAACCTGCGTCATTTTGATCGTCAACTGGAAGGTATTACCGGGCGCGATGTGATCGTTCTACCGGAGATGTTTACCAGCGGCTTTGCCATGGAAGCGGCAGCTTCGCCGCTAGCACAAGATGACGTAGTGAACTGGATGACAGCCAAAGCGCAGCAGTGCAATGCGCTGATTGCAGGCAGTGTTGCATTACAAACGGAGTCTGGTTCGGTTAATCGATTTTTGCTGGTTGAGCCTGACGGCAAGGTGCATTTTTATGACAAGCGTCATCTGTTCCGAATGGCAGATGAGCATCTGCATTATAAAGCGGGCAATGCGCGAGTGATTGTGGAATGGCGCGGCTGGCGTATTTTACCGCTGGTGTGCTACGACTTACGTTTTCCGGTGTGGTCGCGCAATCTCAACGATTATGACCTCGCCATCTACGTTGCCAACTGGCCTGCACCGCGCTCTCTGCACTGGCAGGCATTGCTGACGGCCCGCGCGATTGAGAATCAGACGTATGTGGCGGGATGCAATCGCGTCGGCAGCGATGGTAACGGCTGTCATTATCGCGGTGACAGCCGGGTGATTAATCCACAGGGCGAGATTATCGCTACTGCCGACGCACATCAGGCTACGCGCATTGATGCGGAGCTGTCGATGGCTGTGTTAAGGGAATATAGAGAAAAGTTTCCGGCATGGCGGGATGCGGATGAGTTTAGGTTGTGGTGAGTGGGTGTTGTGTTTAAGACCGGGGAGGGTCGGGGTAAGACTACGAAAGCCCCTAACTTAAACACGATATTACGCCAGAAGTCACCATTTCCAAAACACAACGCCGTTGTACCGTGGGATATCTGCCCAACAGCAGCGACACGCCGGTGATCAAAATCAGCGCCAAATGGCTGAGAGAAGCGGGATTTGAGATCGGCACGGGCGTTACCGTGAAGATCCCGGAAGGTTGCCTGATCCTGCTTGCGGATAACAACGAAGTACAGGAACTGCGCCAGGAACTTTATCAGGTTAAACAGGCGGTTAAGGGGATGCGTGACGGGATGTTTAGTGTGCTGAACGAACGTTAAATAATAAAAAAGCCGGGAAGATTTAATCTACCTTTCCCGGCGATTAAGAAAGAGAAATATACTCCTCACTTTATTAATTATCTTACACAGAAACTATATAAAAAATCAGGATGTTCCATGCCGTAAAATATTTCGTGATCTATAAAATAAAAACCGAAGCTACACATTTCTACATCAAAACATTCAGGATAAATCTTCAAATGCTCTTTTATTAAGAAATCTAATAGCTGAGATGATTCCAGTATAACACCATAATTCCCTTTCTTTGTTCTATCAAACGGGTAAAAAAACAACAATTCGCCTGATGGAATACCATCTTTAAATAATTCATGGTATAACGTTTCCAACGCTTCAGTTAAAGAAGAAAACCCCTCCCAGTCAACGTTGCAACGGATATAGTTAACATCAATACCACTTTTATAAGCTTCTGCATGAATACAAACAGCTTCGCTTATAGGATTAATATGTAAGAATGGTAAAGCATTGTTAATAATCCCGGAGAATTCTGAATTATTTAACTCTCTAATATTTTTCATTTATTTGCCCGTAATTCTATATATATCATCTTCCAAAAAATATTTGGCGTTATGTATCACCTTGTTATCAGCGTCTTTTATTTGAATTTTAATATGTGGAGGCTCAAAACCACCGCTTGAAGATTTATGTCCTGTATTCGCCACCTCAATAACGACTTTATTTCCTTTTGCATCTACACCATCGAAATAATGGCTAATATTACCAAAACCATCCGGATTATTTTTTCTCAATGTAGCTTTATATCTTGAGATGTTATATCTGGCAACATAATCAAAGTCACGTTTATTCTTTAATAACCGAGAAAACATTCCCGGAGAACGCTCAAAATTACGATATTCAACGTTACCAACCTTTCCACAAGATAGCCCAAGAGGATCAATGTGGTTTACTGGATTCGGTGCATAAGCATAGAGGTTTATTCCCCCCGCCAGTCCTATCGGATCCTGGCTGATAAACCGCCCGCACTCCGGCGCATAATATCTGAACAGATTGTAATGCAGTCCTGTTTCTTCGTCAAAGTACTGCCCCGGCAGTCGCAGCGGCTGTTCAAAGTACGCCCCGCTGTTGCTGATGTCGCCCCGGTTTTCACCAAATCCCGCCTGGTAGCCTGCCCACACCAGCGTCCCGTCCGCTGTGGTCACCTCCTGCACCGTTCCCGTCAGGTCCGTGTGGTAATACCAGATTTTCCGGCTCTCTCCGCGCCCGGTGATGGCCGCCACCGGCGTGTACGGCTGTTCCGCGTCGTACAGGTATGTCCGCTTCCCCTGCCACGTTGTCTCCTGCAACAGCCGGAACCCTTCCCACACAAACGACGTCCGGCTTCGTTCTCCCCGGTCCGTATGGCGGCCATATGTCGCCTTGCTGATGCGCCTGCCCAGCGCATCGTACTGATACCACGTCTCGCTGTTGCTGCTGATGACTCGCGTTAACTGGCCCTGTGCGTTCCACTCCAGTTGCTGGTCCCTGCGTTCTGTCAGTTCGCCCCATTCGTTATAGCGGTAACGGTCACGCCCGTAGCCCGGCAGGCGGTTATCCGGCACCGCTCCCTGATACTCGTCCGTCAGCAGGTTGCCCGCTTTGTCGTAATAATAATGGTCATGGTCATACATCTGACCCGTGCGGCTAGTCAGCCAGCCGCTGCGGTCATAGCTGAACACCAGGCAACCGCGCAGTTTGTCATTGATGCCGCCAACTTCACCGTCCGCATTCCAGATATAATCCCGCGCCGTCACGCTGTCGTTCTGCGCCGGGGG
>NZ_VATP01000024.1:0-41463 GCF_005781125.1 Escherichia sp. E2748 | reverse complement strand
TGCCGCTTCTCCCAAACCAACGTTTATGAAAATACAGAAATAACGAGCAAATGGCATCATTCCTGCTTTTGTCAGGGAGATCTACCATGCTTATTGGCTATGTACGTGTGTCAACAAATGACCAGAACACAGATCTACAACGTAATGCGCTGAACTGTGCAGGATGCGAGCTGATTTTTGAAGACAAGATAAGCGGTACAAAGTCCGAAAGGCCGGGACTGAAAAAACTGCTCAGGACATTATCGGCAGGTGACACTCTGGTTGTCTGGAAGCTGGATCGGCTGGGGCGTAGTATGCGGCATCTGGTCATTCTGGTTGAGGAGTTGCGCGAACGTGGCGTTAATTTTCGCAGCCTGACGGATGCTATTGATACCAGCACACCGATGGGGCGTTTTTTCTTTCATGTGATGGGTGCCCTGGCTGAAATGGAACGAGAACTGATTGTTGAACGAACAAAAGCTGGACTGGAAGCTGCTCGCGCACAGGGACGAATTGGGGGACGTCGTCCCAAACTTACACCAGAACAATGGGCGCAGGCCGGGCGATTAATTGCATCAGGCGTTCCTCGCCAGAAGGTGGCGATCATCTATGATGTTGGTATATCGACACTGTATAAGAAGTTTCCGGTCGGAGATAAATGAAACCGTAGCATGTCGTATGCAAGATCGTGCGCGGTTGGCTGGTGAACTTCCGATATTGCAAGTATTGAATTATTTCCAGCCGTTATCGATTTTACGTATTTTTTTGTATGAGAGGATTTGCACCTCCTCCCACCGACCATCTATGACTGTACGCCACTATCTTTAGGACTGCTATGTGCCAGAGGAAGACGTTTATTTTTACATTGGAAAAACGCTTGGATCGGTGAACATAAAGACGAGTTTTCCAGATAGAACGCCTGGTCAGTACTGGCAGACCAGACTGAATTTTATCAGGAAAATTTACGGGAGCCTATGACGCAGAGGATGACACCGAATGTAATCAGTATCATCAGCGGACTAATGGCTTCATGCAGCAGTGTGGCTGACAGACCCAATCCAAAGAAAGGCTGTAATAGCTGTAGCTGACCGACAGCTGCAATCCCGCCAGTAGCCAGTCCCTTATACCAGAATATAAAGCCAATCAGCATGCTGAATAGCGAGACGTAGGCCAGAGCGAACCAGGCCGATGTAGAAATCCCGCCAAAAGTATCGGGTATTGTCATCAATGAGGCCAACACCATAAAAGGCAGGGAAATAATCAGTGCCCAGCTAATGACTTGCCATCCCCCAAGCACTCGGGTCAGTTTTGCGCCTTCTGCATACCCAAGTCCACAAATAACCACAGCGGCAAGCATAAGAAGATCGCCTGTCAGGGAGACTGTATCACTTTGCATGAAGGCAAACCCTATCACCAGTAGGCTACCCAGAACAGAAAAAATCCAGAACGCTATTGTTGGTCGTTCACCACCTCGTAGTACCCCAAAAATCGCTGTACTAAGCGGCAGTAGCCCTAAATAAACGATCGAGTGGGCCGCATCAATATGCTTTAGCGCCATCGCTGTAAGTAAGGGAAAGCCAACAATGACGCCCACAGACACAATAATTAGCGGTGCGAACTGAGCGGCTTGTGGGCGTTTTTCACGAAAGTAATAAACAAGAATCACCGCCAGCGTACCGGCAATGGATGCCCGGAGGAAAGTCAGAAAAAACGGATCCATATCAAGCACGGCAACACGTGTGGCCGGTAGGGAACCACTAAAAATGATGACGCCCAACAGACCGTTGACCCAACCAGATACTGAACTTGCCGCCATTTTATCTGCCACTGAATTCTCCATACCGACCTCACTTTTTGTTGCCTACAGACTTGAGCATTGTGATGGCGATGGTACGCTCAAACATTCGATACAATATAATTATTGTCATGGATACATTCGATGAAAGAGCGCTATAAATCCATCGTAGATATGTTCGCAAAGAAGATACGCAGTGGAGATATTCCTTCCGGCACCCGTTTACCGACACACAGAGCACTCTCTGCGCGGGAACACATTTCGCTGGCGACAGCGACACGAGTTTATAGCGAGCTGGAGGCTATGGGGCTGGTCAGCGGAGAAACGGGAAGGGGGACGTTTGTTCGTGAAATCGCGCTTCCATACGGACATGGAGTCGACCAGCCTGCTGTTGCTACAGATGTGATTGATTTGAACTTTAACTATCCATCGTTACCGGAGCAGGGGGAAATATTGCGTGGCGCTCTCCGACATATATCGACCGTGGGAGATATTGAGTCGCTTCTGCGCTATCAGCCGCATGCAGGCAGAATGACTGAGCGAAAAATTATCGCCGGTTACCTTGCCAGTCCAGAGTTTGAGCCTGAACCAGAGAATGTGATTATTGTGAATGGCGCGCAGCATGGACTTACCGTCACAGTTATGGGGTTATTGCGACCAGGAGATGTGGTGGCCGTCGATGCTCTGACCTATCCCGGCTTTAAAGTACTGGCTGAGTTATACCATCTGGAGATTGTCAGTATTCCAGCATTGGTTGATGGCCCCGATTTATCTGCACTGGAAGCGATATGCCAGAAAAGGGATGTAAGAGCCATCTATACAATGCCTACGTTGCACAATCCTTTGGGCTGGGTGCTTAGCCGTAAGCAGCGAAAAAAAATGGCTGATATTGCCCGAGCTTATGACCTGATCATCATTGAAGATACAGCTTATAGTTTTCTGATCCACAGGCCTCCGCCACCAGTTGCCTTTTATGCGCAGGAACGCACCGTGTACGTTACGGGTTTTTCAAAGAACATCGCGACGGGACTTAGAGTAGGGGCTATAGTTTGTCCTGAAACCTACAGACCAGCTCTGGAAAGAGCTGTGAGAGCAACCGCGTGGAATACGCCCTCAGTGATTACCTCGCTGGTCTGTAACTGGATAAAAGATGGTACTGTTTCCCGGTTTGAAATACTGAAAAGGCGCGATGCGCGCCAGCGCCAGGCTGTATTAAGATCCAACTTGGGCAATCTTCGCTGTGTTACGCATTCGAATTCCTATTTTGCCTGGATCCCTATGCCAGATGAAGCACGAGCTGATAGGGTTGCCAAGAATTTAATGAATTGCAACATTTCTGTCTCAACAGCAGAACCGTTTAGTACATCATTAGTGGTGCCCCAGGCAATCAGGTTAGCCCTAGGTTCCGTGACTACCGATGCCTTATACAAGGCAATTCTTAAAGTTCGGGAAGCGATTGAGTATGAGCAGTATCGCTAACCTGATAGTCCGTTGTTGGAGTATTTGACTTCAAAGAATACAACGTCCGCTTCACGCCCTGAGACATTCACTTCAGTTACGGCAGAAAGGTATGCATGCTGGGTGGGGAAAGTGTGAAGGAAAAGAAGACTGCTGCGCCGTTTGTCGTCACGTTTATCTTCATTGGCTATGCAAGTCGTAATACAAGGTGGGACAAAACTGAGACATATAAGGCCTCGCAATGGATTGCAAGGCTTTACATGTTTTGATGTGGTGGGACGTGTGAGCGCAGTGTTGATGGGGTAATGCTTTGAATTAGAAGCGGATTCTTATAATTCGTAATGCGAAGGTCGTAGGTTCGACTCCTATTATCGGCACCATTTCAAACTCTTCCCAAGTCTATCTAAGTCAATTGACCCCGCACATACTACAGCTCACTGCCCGTTCCTTATCTTCCATTATCAACCGTATTTTCTTTAATGCGTTATCTGGTTACACAGGTAGTCCGCTGGTTGTTTTGGGGGCGAGATTGTTGATTATTACAGGTGTTCGAACCGGAGAGTGGAGAGCGGCGCTCTGGAGCGAATTCAACCTCGATAAAGCGATATGGGAGATCCCTGCGCAACGGATGAAAATGAGGCGACCACATATTGTTCCGCTTTCAATTCAGGCAATTACAATACTCAAAACGCTTCAGATAATGACAGGAAATTATCCTCTAGTGTTTCCTGGTCGTAAGGATCCAAATAAGTGCATGAGTAAAGCGCCGGTGAAATAGCATGGAGCTACTGCCTGTAACTCCCGGAGCGGATACCGGGTTTTATGGTTGATACAATTCATATATCACAACTGACAGGATCATCACGTTCAATACGACGCTGATTGCGAAGTAGGTTCTGAATGGCTGTTTCTGTGTTTTATGTCGAAAGACCTGTTGACCAATAATTGCACCAACCCAACCTCCGACAAAGCCAAACACCAGCAGAGTTGCTTCTGGCACTCTGCGCCAGCCTCTACGTGCAGCCAGCTTATCAGTACCATAAATTACCAGGGTGAGCAGGTTTACGCATGTAACCCACGCAGCAAACGGCTCCGCCAGTAACACACTGCTGGCAGCCGTTAAAAGGAGGAGCAAATAGCAAAAACGATTCAGATTCATGGCGTATTTTAGTCATACCAGGCATGCGCTTGCTATCGTTTTTGTATATCTCCCTAAACGGAATGGACTCAATTTTGGGGATTATGATGTTGTGTAAGTATCCCCATAATCGTGGCTAGTTTTTGTTGACCACTTCAATCCCTTGTATAACAGTTTCGATACGCTCTTTTATTTCCTCAAGTTGTTGCTGACGACCTTCAGGTGTTAATGTCTGATCTTCGTTAACATCCAAAACCCATCGACGAGGAAGCAATGCGCCAAAAACAATATCCATTAGCATTCCAGCGCAATTACCCGTATTTTTAACAGCAATACGCCCTTGAGCTTGCTGAATATCCAGCCATTCGATTAACAGTTCTCTTGAGCGAAGCGTTTTAGTGGCATATAAATAGTCTGAAAGCTCTGGAAAGAGAATTGATTCACGTGTCATTAATTTTAAGAGTGCTTCTCTCTCTTTAGCTTCTTCTTGACTTATATCTAATCGGAATATACGAAACAGAGTTTCATTAATGGGGAGCATCTCGTTTTCCGGTCTTGGGAGATCGAGGAACAGGGCTTTATATTCTTTAATTACTTCAGAAAAAATTTCCTTCTTATTACTGAATACCTCATAAATTGTTCTTTTTGATACTTTTGCCCGACGAGCAATTTCTGTGGTTGAGGTTTGGGCAAAACCAAGCTCAATGAAGGCACTATACGCGCCAATAACTATCGCTTTCTTACGCTCATCAAGCCCCGCACTTTTAGGTCTTCCCCGTCGCACCGGCGTCCTCACTTCGCTCTTGTTCATCAAAACAGTTACTCCTGCATTCATTTTTGGTACTTGACCAGTACCAAAAATGGTATCACTATACCAACAACATAAGCAATGATCATAACATGGTGTATGAAAACAACCAGGTAACATCACTTCATAAAATACAGGTCCTTATTTATGAGTCGATTAAATAATAGTATCTGCCCCATTCGTGATCCCCAGGTTATACGTGTTCTGGAACGCATGAATAATGAACGCAAACATCCCCCGCAGGAACTGTTTCGCGAAGCTCCGGCACTTGATCCTGAAAAATTTTCCAGTTATGGCTTTTCCATAGCCCCAGAACAGGGGGAACTCATCTACTTACTGTGCCGGGCAATGAAAGCCACTCGCGTTGTGGACTTTGCAACTTCTGTAGGTATGTCAGCGCTCTATTTTGCCGCTGCGATGAAAGATAATGGTGGCGGACTGGTGATTGGTTCTGAAATGGTACGGGAAAAGGCTGAAGTCGCGTCTCGAAATCTGGCAGAGGCAGGTCTTACGTCTTTTGTTGATATTCGTGTCGGTGATGCGAGAGAAACGCTGAAAGATCTCGGTGGTCCTGTCGATTTTATTCTTATTGATGGTTTCCCTCTTGCGGATGGCCCAAGCCTCGCTCGTAAGGTTACTGAGATCGTTGCGCCACAGTTACGAGTAGGAGGATATATATTAAATGATAACGCAGAACCGGATTTTTTATCCTATGTTCGTGATCCGCAGAATGGTTTTATTTCTATAACATTGCCGATAAAACGAGGTACAGAGTTAGCACTGAAGATAAGTTAAATACAAGCACGAATGATAAAGTTGAAAAAATATAGTCTTGGTATCATGCTGATATTCATTTAATTTTGGTCAAAAGTAAAGAGGGCATTTATGCCGACGCGCAGAGAGTTTTTAATTAAAAGTATTGCGGGTGCTTTAGTTGTTTCAATGCCTCGCATTGTATTCGCAAACACAAACAACAAGGCAATAAAGGCTACAGCTATTACACAAGTTTTTGGTGACGGAGTTCGACTTATTGCGATAGCTGTAGAATTTGAAAAGCCTATAAATAAGGAAGAACTTTCGTCAACAGAGTTTAGCGTAAAAAATTATCATATCAATAAAGTGTTTATCAGTCAGTCAACAGCTTTGGTTGAGGCAAAATCAGGTAAGTACGCGATTCTTGAACTGGACCACAGCAAACCACAAAATGAATGGCAAGAAACTATAACGGACCCAACAATACAAAAAGCAGCTCCCAAACAAGGGCAAGGTAAACCCTCCTGGGTTGCAGGAGAAAAACTAAACCAAACTATTAGATATAAAGATGCATCTGCAACTGTGATTACACAAAATACCACGCTGGAAACTAACGCCGTTTCAAATCTGGTGGTCGATAGTTTTAGACAAGGTAAATATAAAGACAATGAAAGTGGAAAAATACTAGAATATAATTTCTTTATTCCTGAAGAACAAAATAAAGTATTGCCATTGGTTCTTTTTATGCATGATGCAGGGGCTACCAGTGCACAAATAACAACGACTCTGTTTCAGGGGCTAGGCGCAGTAATTTGGGCAGAACCGGAAGAACAACTGAAACGTCCCTGCTATGTTTTAGCTCCTCAGTATAATGAAATCATTGCTGATGATGACTGGCGTACATCTACGTTGCTTGATACAACAATAAATCTTGTTCAGTCTTTGATGAAAGAATATAAAATAGATCCTGAACGTATTTATGTTACTGGTCAGTCAGGGGGATGTATGCTGGCCATCGCTATGAATATCAAATATCCTGACTTTTTCACAGCGAGTTACCTGGTTGCAGGAAAATGGGATGCGGAACAGGTTGCTCCAATAGCTAAAAACAAATTGTGGTTTATGGCCTCAGAAGATGATGCAGGGGCTTTTCCCAGCTTCAACGCGATTACTGAACGTCTTAAGCAGTTTGGGGGAAAAGTTTCTCGTGCAGCATGGAATGGTCAATGGGACCCTGAACAATATCGATTTGCTGCCGACACATTGTTTGAAGAACAAAGTAATATCCGTTATACCGTTTTTATAAAAGACAGTGTATTTGATGAATACTCTTCGCGAGAAGGTGCCAGCGGGCATCGTAACACATGGCGTATTGCTTACAGCATAGAACCAGTTCGTGAATGGTTATTTAACCAACGCAAACAATAAAGTGTAGGCCAGACTGTCATCAGGTATCGTGTTGGCAGTCATTTTTACCGAGAGACAGAATGAAGGCGTTATTATTTGTAATTCTATTTTTTTCTGCATCTGTATATGCAGATACTCCACCAAAAATGAATTTTGATGAAATAATAACGCGCTCTGCTCAGGGAGATGCAGAAGCGCAAGCCAGATTGGGGGAAGCATACCTGAATGGAAACTACAATCAAACGGTGAATTATACTGAGTCTTTTAAATGGTTGACGAAATCAGCAGCCAGCGGAAACCCCCGCGCGAAACTGGATTTAGGGATTTTATATCTTAATGGATATGGCGTACCGTATGATTATGCAAAAGCCTTAAGCCTTTTTGAGCAAGCTGACCTGGCGGGAGAAATGAAAGCTGCACGTTATCTTGGGATTATTTATGAAAGAGGATTAGGCGTTCCTCAGGATTATAATAAAGCGGCGAAATATTATAAGAAAGGCGATAAAAATAATGATATTACGGCGCAGTATCGTCTGGCTAAACTTTATGAACAAGGTTATGGTGTAAAACGCGATTATCAAAAAGCGATAAACCTTTATCTTAAACATATCAGCAGAATGGATCATATCACTGCTCCCAGTTTTGTGGCTTTAGGTGATATTTATTCTTTGGGATTGGGCGTAGAGAAAAATCCACAACTGGCTAAAAAATGGTATCAAAAAGCGGTTGATGCGGCTCATACACAGCATCAGCAGGTAGCAAGCCATTAATGAGTAAGAAGATACGTTTGCAGGAAAGTTAATGCTGGCGTACTGAATACACCAGCGTTAATCAGGCATGATTATGCAGCCAGCCAGGTGTCGTTGAACCTTCAAACTCAGAGTTAACGCTTTTTCTTGCGCCTCTGAACAGCCTTAAAGCGGGGATTAGATTTGCAAATGGCATATAGCCGTCCTTTTCGCTTCACAATCTGACAGTCTGGATATGTGGGATTCCCGCAGCTAACTGAACGTGCCGGAAGTGAGAGATGTTGTTGGCTATCGTTGGTGACGGCACTATTCATGCTGATTTATGTCACTACCTGCTGATCGGTATGAACGCATTGAGAATGTGGGTGAGCCTTGCTTTACCGGCTGATTATTTATCACGCAGCCAAAGTAACAATTTGGTGAACCAACATGCGCATTGGGTAACTAAAATGCTGACTCAATGCGCAATCTCTTTTAGTGCGGCACAAATACGGTTTCTTTAAACTTCCCTTCGAAACCGTACGAATATCCTTCCCCACTGGCATAACTCTTACAAAGTAGGTGGAGGATACATATTTTAAATATCACCTAAGGGAATTGTTTTTAGATGTAATTAATAGTAATGGAGGAATAAATAAGCATATTCTACAACTGCAACCAAAACAACAATATTAATCAGCTTATTACTGATTTCTTGTATCTTATTCTCTTTCATTGGTATTTCCTCGCTTTAAAAAAGAGCGCACCTCATAAGCGCCTCTTATATAGATAACGAGTTTGGTCAACCAATTTTTTGAACTGTATCACAAATTTGGAAAGATGTATTACATCAATTATTACTAATCGCACACAAGTGATCCATAGTTTACGCTGAGATTGGCCCTGAGGATTACGCTGCTCTCCTTGTATGATCCCCGCATAATTGTGCTATTCACACTTAGAAATGTACCGTGTTTACAATCTGCTGAGACTGCATTTTCGTCGTAAGGACAAGCCATGGAACCGATGCTCATGATAAACAGTCCATGGCACATCATTTACTATTTACTTATAGATTTCAGCAACTCCGTGCAGTTTGTTATTCCCCGTGGTAGACAGGATTTTGAACGACGTTGCTTCTTGCTCATCAGCCTTACGAGAAAGCGCATTCGATAACTCATCAAGCGTCAAGGCATTGCTGGCTGAGATTACACCAATCTTTTCTTTGCCATCTGTATGATTAATTTCTTGCGCTGCAAATGCAACATTCACCGAAATAAAGCCCATGACTAATGTAGTAACAAGTAGTGTTTTCATAACTAATACCTAATCTAAGTTATATGTTTGAAAATGAATTAATATAGGAGAGAACGTCTCTTTCCTGATAATTGTACAGATTAAAGCTGTCATAATACTGACCGCTATATGATAAAATTGTCATATTTTAAAATTAGTTAACCTTGGTGTGCAGATTCAGGTCATTAATAATACATTCAGGTTCTTCACGCACAGGCATATTGTCTATATCCAAAACCCCATCGTTTTTTTGAGGATTATCACTCTGCAGGTTTGCAAACAGAGTGGGCAGATCCTGCTGCGCTTCTCCTCGTTCTGCGACCAGTTCGAATGTTTTATTTTTAGCGGCGTCGTTGCTCAGGGTACTGACCAGATCCACGGGCTGATGACCCATTGCAATAGCGGTATTTACTACATGAATACCGATGCATCCTGTTGCTCCTGCAACGAGTATTTTCATGGTAAACCTCATGATAATTAATCTTTATTTTCGATACATACAGATTATCAATTATCATAATTGTCAGTAATGTGGCTAAAATAATTGTATCTATGAACGCCCTTCATGAGTGCGCTTTGAAAAATGTGGATAAGGATATGATTGCAGTGCGGATTGGACCAGAGATGCGGATGGCCGTGGTGGGGGCACCGGAGTATTTTGCCGCTAACGCCTTACCTGAAACGCCTCACGAGCTACAAAATCATCGCTGCATCAATATGCGTTTGCCAACCGCCGGTGGGCTTTACCACTGGGAGTTCGAGCGAGAAGGGAAACCACTTCGCGTCAAGGTTGAGGGGCAACTGACGTGTAGCCCATTGCCAGTAAGAATTGATGCCGCGTTATCAGGGTTTGGGATCGCTTTCTCTGAAGACATGGTTCAGAAGTATGTAAAGTCAGGCAAGCTTATTCAGGTGTTGCAGGAGTGGTGTCCAACTTTTCCAGGATATTACCTTTACTACCCCAGCCACAAGCAGCATCCGCCAGCTTTTGCGCTGTTGATCGTATTCAGAGTAACGGGTCCACATTTTGTTGTGGACCCGTTTGGGCATTAACGGCCTACGCGTGCCTGGTGCTCAGGCGAGTAACGTTCACCGACGATTTTAATTGTTTCCAGTGCCTCGGTTATCTGCTGCGTATCATTGCGCGAAAGAACAATGTCGACAGCACCCAGGTTTTCTTCCAGCCGGTGTAGTTTAGTGGTGCCAGGGATGGGTACAATCCATGGCTTTTGTGCTAACAGCCATGCCAGTGCGATTTGTGCAGATGTTACCCCTTTCTCCGCGGCCAGTTCACCTAACAAGGTGACCAGTTTTTCATTGGCTTCAATAGCTTGTGCCGCGAAACGCGGTACGGTGCTACGGTAATCATCCTTGCCGAAAGTGGTTCCTGGCTTAATCGACCCCGTCAGGAAACCTTTACCTAGTGGGCTGAAGGGTACAAAACCAATCCCCAGTTCCTCCAGCAACGGCAGAATTTCCTGTTCAGGCTCACGCCACCACATGGAATATTCGCTTTGCAGGGCGGTGACAGGTTGTACCGCATGTGCACGACGAATGGTTTGTGCTCCCGCTTCAGACAGGCCGAAATGTTTGACCTTACCTTCTGCAATTAGGTCTTTCACCGTTCCTGCAACATCTTCAATAGGAACATCCGGATCAACACGGTGTTGATACAGAAGGTCAATGACATCAGTCTTAAGACGGCGTAATGATCCTTCAACGGCTTCACGGATATGCTCCGGGCGGCTGTTTAAAATCTGCTGCTTATTATCATCGCCGAAGGTAAAACCGAATTTAGTGGCAATCACCACACGGTCACGAAACGGTTTTAAGGCTTCGCCGACCACTTCTTCATTCAGATACGGACCATACACTTCGGCGGTATCGAAGAAGGTGACGCCACGTTCAACCGCAGCACGAATAAGTTCGATAGCCTGACGGGTATCGGTCGCCGGGCCGTAGCCGTGGCTTAAGCCCATGCAACCGAGCCCAAGGGCGGAGACTTCGAGTCCGGATTTACCCAGATAACGTTTTTGCATTGAATGAATACCTCTTTTATCGCGGCTTAAACATCAAGTTTGCGGCCAGTCAGCCATTCCACCATTGCGGGATCGCGGTGAGAGAAGAACGCGCTGGTTGCGGTATCCAGGGCGGTAATTTGCAGCATATCTTCAGGGCTGAGTTCAAAATCGAGAATGTTGATGTTCTCTTCCATGCGTTCTTTTCGCACTGATTTTGCCAGTGAAACAATGCCTCGTTGGTAGATCCAGCGCAGAACAACCTGGCCCACGCTTTTGCCATACTTCGCGCCAATTGCCGTCAATACGGGATGCTGGAACAGACCATTTTTCCCTTCCGCAAACGGTGCCCAGGCTTCTGGCTGAATGCCACGACTTTGCATCCACGGAACGGCCTGTAATTGCTGGTTGAAGGGGTTAACTTCAATCTGGTTTACCGCCGGAACGACTTTATTAAAGGCGATAAGGTCAGCCAGTCGGTCAGGATGGAAGTTACTGACGCCAATAGCGCGGATCTTGCCTGCCTGTTGCAGTTCTTCCATGGCGCGCCAGGCACCGTGGACATCACCGTATGGCTGGTGAATCAAATACAGGTCAACGTAATCAAGTTGCAGTCGATTCAGAGAGCGTTCGAACTGGGCTTTGGCCCCTTCGTAACTGGTATCCTGCAACCAGAGTTTGGTGGTGACAAAGAGCTCGTTACGGACGATACCGCTTTGTTTCAGTGCGTTCCCGACCTGGGTTTCATTTTGATAGGAGGCGGCGGTGTCAATCAGTCGATAACCGGTGTTAATAGCGTCAATGACCGCTCTTTCGCATTCGGCGGCATCGGTCATCTGAAATACACCAAAGCCCAGCAGGGGCATTTCAATACCGTTGTTCAGTTTTACTTTTTGCATGGTGTTATCCTTCCGTTATCGTTCATGAGAAGCATAACGTAAAGGGAAGAGCTCGATTAGACGGCAGGATCTGTCAGGGGTTATGAACGAAATTCATAAATCTGTTTGAGTGTTGAGATGAGTCGTGCAAGTTCGATATCCCCGGAATTTACATTCTGATGAAGGAAAATGAATATCCATAAAAAATATATTGGTTTATCCTGGCGTATATACCTACTTCGACGTATTGCCAATCGTGATAAATTAAAGGCAGGTCATTATTATTCACTCTGAATAATGAATTATTCACTGTCCGCAGACTAAGAAATATAACTTAGGTATCTATTTAATGACTTGCACAAAAAGCTAAATTTTCACCCATAAATAAAAATATAATCCCGCGCCCAACCACCTGATGAGTGGCTACAGGCACTGGATATATTAGGTGGCGGTGTACTTTCTTACATAAAGGTATTTCCTTTTCTGCGGAAAAGGAAACCGGGAAATTCCCGGTTTTTCTGACAAGCGGACGCCATTATTTGTGTCTGCCTATGTTCGTTAATTCGTTCATCAGGAAATTATCTCAATGTCACGTTATAAAACAGGTCATAAACAACCACGATTTCGTTATTCAGTTCTGGCCCGCTGCGTGGCGTGGGCAAATATCTCTGTTCAGGTTCTTTTTCCACTTGCAGTCACCTTTACGCCAGTAATGGCGGCACGTGCGCAGAATGCGGTTCAGCCACGGTTGAGCATGGAAAATACTACGGTAACTGCTGATAATAATGTGGAGAAAAATGTCGCGTCGTTTGCCGCAAATGCCGGGACATTTTTGAGTAGTCAGCCAGATAGCGATGCGACACGTAATTTTATTACCGGGATGGCCACCACTAAAGCTACCCAGGAAATCCAGGAGTGGCTCGGGAAATATGGTACTGCGCGCGTTAAACTGAATGTCGATAAAGATTTCTCGCTGAAGGATTCTTCGCTGGAAATGCTTTATCCGATTTATGATACGCCGACAAATATGTTGTTCACTCAGGGGGCAATACATCGTACAGACGATCGTACTCAGTCAAATATTGGCTTCGGCTGGCGTCATTTTTCAGGTAATGAATGGATGGCGGGAGTGAACACCTTTATTGACCATGATTTATCCCGTAGTCATACCCGTATTGGTGTTGGTGCGGAATACTGGCGCGATTATCTGAAACTGAGCGCCAATGGTTATATCCGCGCTTCTGGCTGGAAAAAATCGCCGGATATTGAGGATTATCAGGAACGCCCGGCGAATGGTTGGGATATCCGCGCAGAGGGCTATTTACCTGCCTGGCCGCAGCTTGGCGCAAGCCTGATGTATGAACAGTATTATGGCGATGAAGTCGGGCTGTTTGGTAAAGATAAGCGCCAGAAAGACCCGCATGCTATTTCTGCCGAGGTGACCTATACGCCAGTGCCTCTTCTGACACTGAGCGCCGGGCATAAGCAGGGCAAGAGCGGTGAGAATGACACTCGCTTTGGCCTGGAAGTTAACTACCGAATTGGCGAACCTTTGGCGAAACAACTCGATACGGATAGCATTCGCGAGCGTCGGGTACTGGCAGGCAGCCGCTATGACCTGGTTGAGCGTAATAACAATATCGTTCTTGAGTATCGCAAATCTGAAGTGATCCGTATTGCTCTGCCTGAGCGCATTGAAGGTAAGGGCGGGCAGACGGTTTCCCTGGGGCTTGTGGTGAGCAAAGCAACTCACGGTCTGAAAAATGTTCAATGGGAAGCGCCATCTTTGCTGGCCGCAGGCGGAAAAATTACCGGGCAGGGCAATCAGTGGCAAGTGACGCTCCCGGCTTACCAGGCAGGCAAAAACAATTATTATGCGATTTCTGCGGTTGCCTACGATAACAAAGGCAATGCCTCAAAACGCGTGCAGACAGAGGTGGTCATTACCGGAGCAGGTATGAGTGCCGAGCGCACGGCGTTAACGCTTGACGGTCAGAGCCGTATCCAAATGCTTGCTAACGGTAGTGAGCAAAAGCCACTGGTGCTTTCTCTGCGCGATGCAGAGGGGCAGCCAGTCACGGGTATGAAAGATCAGATCAAGTCTGAGCTGACGTTCAAGCCAGCTGGAAATATTGTGACTCGTACCCTGAAGGCCACTAAATCACAGGCACAGCCAACACTGAGTGAGTTCACCGAAACTGAAGCTGGGGTGTACCAGTCTGTCTTTACTACCGGAACGCAATCAGGTGAGGCAACGATTACGGTTAGCGTTGATGGCATGAGCAAAACCGTCACTGCAGAATTGCGCGCCACGATGATGGATGTGTCGAAGTCTACTCTGAGCGTGAATGAATCTTCAGGAGACGTGGTTGCCGATGGTCAGCAATCCCACACGCTGACGCTGACTGCGGTGGATACTGATGGTAACCCGGTGACGGGAGAGGCCAGCCGCTTGCGATTTGTTCCGCAGGATAGCAATGGTGTCACCATTGGTACCATTTCGGAGGTAAAACCAGGCGTTTACAGCGCTACGGTTTCTTCGACCCGTGCCGGAAACGTTGTTGTGCGTGCCTTTAGCGAGCAGTATCAGTTGGGCTCATTACAACAAACGCTGAAGTTTGTCGCCGGGCCGCTTGATGCAGCACATTCGACCATCGCCCTGAATCCGGATAAACCGGTGGTTGGCGGTACAGTTACGGCAATCTGGTCGGCAAAAGATGCTAATGACAACCCTGTAACTGGCCTCAATCCGGATGCACCGTCATTATCGGGCGCAGCCGCTGCAGGTTCTAAGGCCTCAGGCTGGACGGATAATGGCGACGGGACCTGGACTGCGCAGATTTCTCTCGGTACTACGGCGGGTGAATTAGCGGTAATGCCGAAGCTCAATGGACAGGACGCGGCAGCAAATGCGGCTAAAGTGACCGTGGTGGCTGATGCGTTATCTTCAGGCCAGTCGACAGTCTCTGTGGCAAAAGATCGCGTAAAAGCAGGCGAAAGCACAACCGTGACGCTTATTGCAAAAGATGCGCATGGCAACGCTATCAGCGGCCTTTCCCTGTCGGCAAGCCTGACAGGTGCTGCATCTGAAGGGGCGACGGTATCCAACTGGACCGAGCAAGGCGATGGTTCCTATGTCGCTACGCTGACCACAGGCGGAAAGACAGGTGAGCTTCTCGTTATGCCGCTATTCAACGGTCAGCCAGCAGCTACCGAAGCTGCGCGGTTGACTGTCGTAGCGGGGGATATGTCATCAGCGAACTCTACGCTTGTTGCGGACAATGAGGCTCCGACCGTCAAAGCGACGACGAAACTCACCTTCACCGTGAAGGATGCGTATGGGAACCTTGTCACCGGGTTGAAGCCAGATGCACCGCAGTTTAGTGGTGCCGCCAGCACGGGGTCAGTGCGACCTTCAACAGGAGACTGGACAGAAACAAGTAATGGGGTCTACGTGGCGACCTTGACTCTGGGATCTGCCGCGGGCCAGTTGTCTGTGATGCCGCGAGTGAACGGCCAAAATGCCGTTGCTCAGCCACTGGTGCTGAATGTTGCAGGTGACGCATCTAAGGCAGTGATCAGTGATATGACGGTGAAGGTTGATAACCAAGTGGCTAATGGACAGTCGACTAACCAGGTAACCCTGACCGTTGTGGACAGCTATGGCAACCCATTGCAGGGGCAAGAAGTTACGCTGACTCTGCCGAAAGGTGTGACCAGCAAGACGGGGAATACGGTAACAACCGATGCGGCAGGTAAAGCCGACATTGAGCTGATGTCAACGGTTGCCGGGGAACACAGCATCGCGGCCTCAGTGAATAATACTCAGAAGACGGTTACGGTGAAATTCAAGGCGGATTTCAGTACCGGTCAGGCGACCCTGGAGGTTGATGGCAGCACGCCAAAAGTGGCAAACGACAATGATGCCTTTACGCTGACGGCAACGGTTAAGGATCAATACGGCAACCTTCTTCCTGGCGCTGTGGTCGTCTTTAATCTGCCTCGGGGCGTCAAACCGCTTGCAGACGGTAATATCATGGTGAACGCCGACAAGGAGGGTAAAGCGGAACTGAAAGTGGTTTCCGTGACTGCCGGAACGTATGAGGTCACGGCGTCGGCAGGAAATGACAAGCCTTCGGATGCGCAGACTATAACGTTTGTGGCCGATAAGGCTACCGCAACCGTCTCCGGTATTGAGGTGATTGGCAACTATGCACTGGCGGACGGCAATGCCAAACAAACGTATAAAGTTACGGTGACTGATGCCAATAACAACCTGTTGAAAGATAGCGACGTGACGCTGACTGCCAGCCCGGACAATTTAGTTCTGACTCCCAATGGGACGGCGAAAACTAATGAGCAAGGGCAGGCTATTTTCACCGCCACGACTACTGTCGCAGCGAAATATACACTCACGGCGAAAGTGAGTCAGAGCAACGGTCAGGAATCGACGAAAACTGCCGAATCTAAATTCGTCGCGGATGATAAAAACGCGGTGCTCGCCGCATCATCTAATGTAGATTCTCTGGTGGCGGATGGGGTAAAGACTGCAACAATGACGGTTACCCTGTTCTCGGCAAAAAACCCCGTAGGAGGAACTATGTGGGTCGACATTGAGGCTCCGAAAGACGTGACAGAGGCGGATTATAAGTTCCTGCCGTCGAAGGCCGACCATTTCTCGAGCGGGAAAATTACGCGTACATTTAGTACCAAGAAGCCGGGTCTCTATACGTTCACATTCCACGCACTGACGTATGGCGGGTACGAAATGACGCCTGTGAAGGTGACAATTAACGCCGAGGCTGCAGATACTGAAGACGCGGAGGAGAAATAAAAGCGACGATGTAGTAAAAAATAATGGTGTTGACATGTTCAACGCCATTATTCACTGAATACCTGGCCTGATACTGATTAAACAGTAGCAGGCCAGGGTAAAACTCAATAAGACATAGCGACAAACTAAACCGGACGAACGGGGATAAAAATTTCGCAAACAACATCATTGCCATCCTTTTCTACGAAATCTTCATTGTAATAAAATCGCTCAATATCGCTGCCGTTCACTCTGGCTAACCCCCTGGCAGGCAACTCTATCAGATAGATGTTCCGAACCCAGTCAGAGTAATGTTCCCAGTTTCCTTCATAACGGAAAGAGGCATAAAGTCCTCGGGTCGTTGTCCACTCTTTCGGCATGTCAGCATATTCACATACCGTACCAGCAAAGGTTTCAACTGTGAGTAAATCGACCGACTTTGTTGATGGTTTAAACGTTGAGACGAAATAGATATCCGTCTTAAAATCCTTCATACACTTGGCTAAATGATGACGTCGCAATTTGACTTCTTCATCCGGTGATTTATTCGATATTTCAGTATCATACTTAAATGAATTGCCAAAAATACGTGTTTCAGGGAAATGAATTAATGTGCAATCAGTTTTTGTATGTTGGCGTGCTAAAAATGGAGGGAAGATATTTTCCAGATCCCAATAATCACGGAGCCGGTATTCTCGGGGAGAGCATCCGAACAACTTTTTAAATTCGCGACTGAATGACTGCTGTGAATCAAAATGCAAAGATAGTGCAATATCAAGCATAGATTTCGCTGTGAGTCGGACAAGAATAGCTGCCCGGCAAAGTCTTCGTTTGCGAATGTATTCTCCCAGCGGAACATGCATGAAGTTTCTGAACAGGAGCTGGATATTGCGTCTACTGTAGCCAGATTTCTGTGCGATATCTTCGATTGAGATAGGGTTACCGAGATTGCACTCAATCCACTCCAGGAGTTGCTGCAAAATCTTCTGCCTGATCATAACATTCTCCATTTACCCTTCGCCATTTCGTACATTTTTCGTATGACAAAGGCTATTAGTGTATCAAAAACAGAAAGGTCCGAGGCCTGGCGACTGACAGTATCTCAGATTGTTGGCTAATGCTTGTTGTGTATGCCGGAACTTATCCAGCCAACAAAATAGCGCAAATTCAATAAATTGCGATTCTCTGGTCGGCATGATAATCATAGCGCATCAGGCAATTTTGTGCTTGTCATCAATCTCATCGTGTCTGCTTCATTTTTCCCATAATAGAGAGAGTACAGTCCCCTATTATTAATGAAATTTTTACATAAGTGATATCAAAATCCACATACTAATCTGCGGTCATGTTTTAACGTAGACTAATGATTCATATGTAATGGAGGGACTGCTAGTGGAATTTTCCATATTAAGCAACAATCTGAAAATGCCGATGATGGGATTTGGTGTTTTTCAGGTTACCGATAAAGAAGTGTGTAAACAATCAGTGTTGAATGCTATCCGAACCGGTTATCGGCTAATCGACACTGCAGCGGTATATGGTAATGAAGACGCCGTCGGCGAGGCTATTCGTGAAGCCATTTCGGAAGGTTTCTGTACCCGCGAGGAGTTATTTATTACTTCTAAATTGTGGGTGCAGGACATGGTTGATCAGGATACGGCAAAAGCAGGTATTGAAGCGTCATTAAAAAAATCGGGACTTGAATACTTTGATCTCTATTTATTGCACCAGGCAATGCGCGATTATTTCAGTGCATGGCGTGCACTGGAAGAGGCTTATGAAGAGGGCAAACTGAAAGCAATTGGGGTTTCCAATTTCTATCCTCATGTTCTGGCCAACTTTTGTGAAACAGTCAGAATTAAGCCAATGGTCAACCAGGTTGAGTTGCATCCCTATTTTGCCCAACCAGAAGCGCTGGCAACCATGAAATACTACAACGTGCAGCCTGAAGCATGGGCACCATTAGGCGGTGGAAGACATAAACCATTTGAAAACAGCCTGCTTCAGGGTATTGCAAATGCTCACCAAAAATCGATTTCTCAGGTAATTCTACGCTGGAATATTCAACGGGGAGTGGTCGTTATTCCAAAATCGACTCATCAGCAGCGTATTGAAGAGAACTTCGCTATCTGGGATTTTTCCCTGACAGAGAAAGAAATGGCGCAAATAAGCTCACTTGATCTGGGTTATGTTGGCGAATCCGTAAAACATTTTAATCCTGAGTTTGTTCGTGGCTGTCTTGGCGTAAAAATACATAACTAATTAGAGTTATCAGGATACTACCTGACCCGCACTCTGAAAATATAACTTATAGCAGATGTTATTATATATTTTCCGAAGGCGGGATCTCATTATAAAAACACACTGAATCGCTTCAGTAAGATAAAATTACAATTATTAATGGTTGTGTGATTATTGTTAATAATTTCATTTATACTCATTTGGTGGACTGTTTTAACAGATACCAAATGAGTATCTCTAAATGGGTGTTTAAGATAAATTCGATTGGATTCATGACGTTATTATATCGAATGCATGATTCCATGTTGTTAGTGGCGATCATTATAAAAATGTGAGCGACGCCGAAAGAAATAAAATTAGCTATTGCATCCAGGTATCCAATGATGGATTATTGATTTGTCATACAAATCAGTCTGAATTTGTATTCTGCTACCCAATAAAAAAGCCGCCATTTTTATTGATGTCTGATAACCCGGAAGGAGTGGTTGCGATCAGGCATAAATAGAAATGAAGCAATGGAGTATTGGTTGTGAATGTAAATTTCTTTGTTACCTGTATCGGTGATGCCCTGAAATCAAGGATGGCACGTGACTCCGTGCTGCTCCTGGAAAAACTCGGCTGTCGCGTAAATTTTCCTGAGAAACAGGGATGCTGCGGTCAGCCTGCGATCAATAGTGGTTATATCAAAGAAGCGATCCCAGGAATGAAAAATCTGATCGCTGCACTTGAAGATAACGACGATCCCATTATTTCGCCCGCCGGTTCCTGCACTTACGCCGTAAAAAGTTACCCAACATATCTGGCTGACGAACCAGAATGGGCATTACGTGCAGAAAAGGTTGCCGCGCGTATGCAGGATCTCACTTCTTTTATTGTCAATACATTAGGGGTCGTTGATGTAGGCGCCAGCTTGCAAGGGAGGGCGGTATACCATCCATCCTGTAGTCTGGCCCGTAA
This sequence comes from Escherichia sp. E2748, assembly GCF_005781125.1. Taxonomy (NCBI): domain Bacteria; kingdom Pseudomonadati; phylum Pseudomonadota; class Gammaproteobacteria; order Enterobacterales; family Enterobacteriaceae; genus Escherichia; species Escherichia sp. E2748. The sequence continues at coordinate 21,194 of NZ_VATP01000024.1, read as the reverse complement.
GTTGGGCGTGAAGGATGAACCACTTACGCTGCTAAAAAATGTACGTGGACTGGAGCTGTTGCCCTTTGCCGAACAGGATACTTGCTGCGGGTTTGGCGGTACGTTCTCGGTCAAAATGGCCGAAATTTCCGGCGAGATGGTGAAAGAAAAGGTTTCACACCTGATGGAGGTCTGTCCTGAGTATTTAATTGGTGCCGACATTAGTTGCTTGCTGAATATAAGTGGGCGATTACAACGGGAAGGGCAGAAAGTCAAAGTGATGCATATTGCTGAAGTGCTGATGAGCCGCTGAGGGTATAAAGATGTCGATCAAAACCAGTAATACAGAATTCAAGACACGCATCCGTCAGCAAATTGAAGATCCGATCATGCGCAAAGCGGTGGCAAACGCGCAGCAGCGTATTGGGGCAAATCGGCAAAAAATGGTCGATGAATTAGGTCACTGGGAGGAGTGGCGCGATCGTGCCAGCCAGATACGTGATCATGTTCTGAGTAATCTTGACGCTTATCTGTACCAGCTCTCCGAAAAAGTGTCGCAAAACGGCGGTCACGTCTATTTTGCAAAAACCAAAGAAGACGCTACCCGCTATATTTTACAGGTCGCCCAACGCAAAAATGCCCGGAAGGTGGTGAAATCTAAATCGATGGTGACCGAAGAGATTGGCGTCAATCATGTGTTGCAGGATGCTGGCATTCAGGTGATTGAAACCGATCTGGGTGAATACATTCTTCAGTTGGATCAAGATCCGCCATCTCATGTTGTGGTTCCGGCTATCCATAAAGATCGCCACCAGATCCGCCGGGTGCTACACGAACGTCTGGGCTATGATGGCCCGGAGACGCCTGAAGCGATGACCTTATTCATTCGTCAAAAGATCCGTGAAGATTTCCTCAGTGCCGAAATCGGTATAACCGGCTGTAATTTCGCGGTAGCAGAAACCGGTTCGGTATGCCTGGTGACCAATGAAGGCAATGCGCGAATGTGTACCACGCTACCTAAAACGCACATCGCGGTGATGGGGATGGAGCGTATTGCCCCCACGTTTGCCGAGGTTGATGTATTGATCACCATGCTGGCGCGTAGTGCCGTTGGCGCACGTTTGACGGGATACAACACCTGGCTGACAGGGCCGCGCGAAGCGGGGCATGTGGACGGGCCTGAAGAGTTTCATCTGGTTATTGTTGATAACGGGCGTTCTGAAGTGCTGGCCTCTGAATTTCGGGATGTGCTGCGCTGTATTCGCTGCGGGGCCTGCATGAATACTTGTCCGGCATATCGCCACATTGGAGGTCACGGATACGGATCTATTTACCCAGGGCCAATCGGCGCGGTGATTTCTCCGCTACTTGGCGGCTATAAAGATTTTAAAGATTTACCCTACGCCTGCTCTTTATGCACGGCCTGTGACAGCGTGTGTCCGGTGCGTATTCCTCTGTCAAAACTGATTTTGCGCCATCGTCGAGTGATGGCTGAAAAAGGGATCACCGCAAAAGCAGAGCAACGGGCGATCAAAATGTTCGCTTATGCCAATAGTCATCCGGGATTGTGGAAAGTCGGAATGATGGCAGGCGCTCATGCGGCAAGCTGGTTTATCAGTGGCGGCAAAACACCACTCAAGATCGGTGCGATTAGCGACTGGATGGAAGCCCGCGATCTTCCTGAAGCTGACGGCGAGAGTTTCCGTAGTTGGTTTAAGAAACATCAGGCGCAGGAGAAAAAGAATGGATAATCGAAGCGAATTCTTGCAAAACATCGCTCAGGCACTGGGGCGTCCGTTGCGACTCGAACCGCAAACAGAAGATGTACCGCTTAACAACTATGCAAACGAGCGTCTTACTGAACTTAACCAGCAACAGCGCTGTGACGCGTTTATCCAGTTTGCCAGTGATGTCATGTTGACGCGTTGTGAACTGATCAGCGAGGCGCAGGCCGCGGATGCTGCATTACGCCTGTGTAAAGAGCTGGGAGATCAGTCGGTTGTGGTTAGTGGCGACAGGCGACTGGAAGAACTGGGGATCAGTGAACGTTTACAGCAGGAATGCAATGCCGTCGTGTGGGATCCGCTGAAAGGTGCCGAGAATATCTCGCAGGCAGAGCAGGCTAAAGTTGGCGTAGTGTATGCTGAATATGGCTTAACAGAATCGGGAGGCGTGGTGCTTTTTTCCGCTGCTGAGCGTGGACGCTCGTTGAGTTTGCTCCCTGAGTCCTCAATTTTTATCCTGCGCAAAAGCACCATCCTGCCACGCGTGGCGCAACTTGCAGAAAAATTGCATCAGAAAGCGCAGTCCGGTGAACGTATGCCGTCCTGCATTAACATTATTAGTGGCCCCAGTTCAACGGCGGATATTGAGCTTATCAAAGTCGTCGGGGTTCATGGCCCGGTAAAGGCGGTGTACCTGATCATTGAGGATTGCTGAGAGGGAGTAACATGAGAGTTACCTCACGTTTTTATGGCAGGATTCAGTCCCATATCAAAACGGTAACTCTCAACCTTACAAGGCCTACAGCCAAATCAAGTCGCGACTGAATTTTTAGTTCTCAGCGGCATTCCATTCGCCACAAAATACGCAGCCGTGCTTTTCGCCAATCATAATTGATGCATCCACCACGCGCAGGCCTTCCAGTTTGTATACGGCCCGCCGTCTCGTCGTAGTCTGTTCTGTACGCATCGCACGGGGGAAAGGCGGTTTCGGTGCAATTACGCACAAGTTCGTTGAGCTGTTCATCGGTCTGACAATCGACACACAGGGAATAGTGTGATGTTCCAGGACGTGCATAAAACTGCGCCATCTCTGCATATGGTACGGGAATCATTGAACCACTGTAGAATTTTATGCATATATTATATATAGTTGTAACTTCATATCTTGTAATTCCTCTTAGTCACTTGTAAATCTTATATTCTATTAATTAACGATTTTATATGAATGAAAGCTGAATGGATTCAGTCTTATGCGCATATATATTTATTAATAAGACAATTCTTATATTTAAATACCTAATTAGAGTTATCACTTTCGTTGGTTATATATTATGGGTGTAATGCCTGCTCCTTGTTTATGTTTTGAGTTGATTTGAGCTTTCAGATACATATAATGCGCATATGTTTGAGACTGGGTGCTAATGTAAGGGTAAAGTTAAGATTGTTAATTTGAAATAGGTGTCCGGTAGTAAGTTAATCTATTATTACTCTCTGAACTGCATACCCAGGTATGTGGTTATCAATGTTATGCGATTTTTTTGAATTTATATATGCCATGAACAGTAACCGGGATGGCATTTTATGCGTTGCTGTTTATGCAATCTTGGTTTTATTTGGATGTATTGCTGGAGATTGTGATGAATAAAATATATCGGCTAAAGTGGAACAGGTCCCGTAACTGTTGGAGTGTCTGCTCTGAACTGGGAAGCAAAATAAAAGGAAAAAAGTCCCGGGCTGTTTTAATTAGCGCGATAAGTTTATATTCATCTCTGGCGTTCTCTGGTGATTTCATCGTGAACGAGGATAAGACCGTTGATTACGGCAAAGCCGATCAGAACATCGATTACCGTATTACGGTGACTGATAACGCTAATCTGGTTATTAACGTAACAGATACTTCCCGTCCTCGTTTTACTCTCGCTTCTAATGGTGGGCTGGATATAACCGGAGGGAAAGTCTATATCAATGGTCAGCTTGACGTACTGTTGAAAGGTACGGGTTTCCTGAACGTCTCCAATGCTGGTAGTGAGTTGTATGCTGATGATTTATATGATTCAAACTCCGGCTCCTGGCATGATCGTGGCTATTTTAATGTCTCCAATGGCGGCAAAATCCATGTTAAGGGCACCAGTCGTCTGACTTATACGCAGGGAAATGTCAGTGGTGAAGGTAGCCAGGTAAATTCCGAAACCTTCTTTATGGGCGTTTTCAGCAGTTACGGTGGTGATCAGTACCTGTCAGTTAATAACGGCGGTGAAGTTAATGCCAGGAAGCAAATTAGCCTGGGCTATTATAATCAAAACTCCGATACAACACTTGCCGTTTCGGAAGGTGGTAAAATTTCTGCGCCGACTATTAGTTTAAGCACCAACTCTGAGTTGGCGTTAGGTGCACAGGAAGGAAGCGCAGCGAAGGCAGCAGGGATTATTGATGCCGAAAAAATTGAGTTTGTCTGGGCTTCGACATCCGATAAGAAAATCACCTTAAACCACACGGATAAAAACGCGACTATTTCCGCGGATATTGTCAGTGGCAGCGAGGGCCTGGGCTATATCAATGCGCTCAATGGCACGACTTACTTAACCGGTGATAACTCTGCCTTTAGCGGTAAAGTCAAAATTGAGCAAAATGGCGCTTTAGGGATCACTCAAAATATAGGTACAGCAGAAATCAACAACCGCGGGAAATTACACCTGAAGGCTGAGGATAGCATGACCTTTGCCAATAAGATTTCCGGCAACGGTACAATAAGTATCGACGGTGGGACGGTGGAGTTGACCGGCAATAACAATGCATTCTACGGATATATTGATGTTGCTTCCGATGCTGTCGCGGTTATTTCTGAAGATAAGAACATCGGCCGTGCAGAGCTGGATGTTGATGGCAAATTGCAAATTAATGCCAACAAAGATTGGGTATTTGATAACGATCTTGAAGGTAGAGGCATTGTTGAAATAAACATGGGGAATCACGAATTCTCCTTCGATGAGTTTGCTTATACAGACTGGTTCCAGGGTTCACTGGCGTTCCAGAACACGACATTTAACCTGGAAAAGAATGCTGAGTTTCTGCAGAAAGGCGGGATCACTGCGGGTCAGGGAAGCCTGGTAACGGTGGGTAAGGGCGCTCACTCCATTAGCACTTTGGGATTCTCCGGCGGAACCGTTGATTTTGGTGCCCTGACAGCAGGTGCACAGATGACAGAAGGGACGGTCAACGTTAGTAAAACGCTGGATCTGCGCGGCGAGGGTGTGATTCAGGTTTCTGACAGTGACGTTGTCCGCTCAGTATCTCGTGATATTGACTCCGCGTTATCGCTTACTGAAGTTGATGATGGTAACAGCGCCATTAAGCTGGTTGATGCGCAAGGTGCGGAAGTTCTGGGGGATGCGGGCAACCTGCAATTGCAGGATAAAAATGGGCAAATTCTCTCCAGCAGCGCCCAACGTGATATTCAGCAGAATGGACAAACAGCGGCCGTCGGCACTTACGACTATCGTCTGACGAGTGGGGTAAACAATGATGGCCTGTATATCGGCTATGGCCTGACGCAGCTTGATTTGCAGGCGACCGACAGCGATGCCCTGGTGCTGAGCGCTAACGGTAAAAGTGACAATGCCGCCGATCTCAGCGCAAAGATTACCGGCAGTGGTGACCTGGCATTCAGCAGCCAGAAAGGTCAGACCGTATCGCTTTCTAACAAAGACAACGACTATACCGGTATTACCGATCTGCGCAGCGGGACGCTCTTGTTGAATAACGATAACGTGTTGGGTAATACCCGTGAACTGCGTCTGGCGGCAGAGACTGAACTGGATATGAATGGTCACAGCCAGACCGTGGATACGCTCAATGGGAGCGCAGATTCGCTGCTGAACTTAAACGGCGGTAGTCTGACTCTTGCCAACGGGGGGACTTCAGCCGGTTCGTTAACGGGTAACGGGGAGCTGAATATTCAGGACGGCACGCTGGACCTTGCGGGCGATAACAGCAACCTGACGGCTAATATGAATATTGCTAGCTCGGCTAATGTTCTGGTAAGTCATGCACAGGGATTGGGTAGCGCAAATGTTGAGAACAACGGTACCCTGGTGTTGAATAATAGCGCTGAAAAAAGAGCGGCTGTGCCTGTGAATTACACCCTGGGCGGCAACCTGACCAACAACGGTACGCTGATGACCGGAGAGTCTGGACAGCAAGCGGGCAACGCGTTAGTTGTGAAGGGGAATTACCATGGTGATAACGGCCGACTGGTGATGAATACGGCACTGAATGGCGATGATTCAGTGACGGATAAACTGGTTGTTGAGGGCGATACCAGCGGCACGACTTCCGTTACGGTGAATAACGCTGGTGGTACAGGCGCTAAAACGCTTAACGGTATTGAACTTATCCATGTTGATGGTAAGTCTGAGGGGGAATTTGTTCAGGCGGGACGTATCGTTGCGGGCGCATATGACTACACTCTCGCGCGTGGTAAGGGGGCAAACAGCGGAAACTGGTATCTGACCAGTGGTGGTGATTCAGCTGAACCGCAACCGGAGCCAGAGCCGATGCCGAATCCGGAGCCTAATCCGACTCCGACTCCGACTCCGACTCCAGAGCCGACGCCGGGTCCGGATCTGAATGTGGATAATGACCTGCGACCGGAGGCGGGTAGCTACATCGCGAACCTTGCAGCAGCGAATACCATGTTCACTACGCGTCTGCATGAGCGTCTGGGTAATACGTACTATACCGACATGGTGACGGGTGAGCAGAAACAAACCACTATGTGGATGCGCCATGAAGGTGGTCATAATAAATGGCGCGATGGCAGCGGCCAGCTGAAAACCCAAAGCAATCGCTATGTTCTGCAACTGGGAGGCGATATCGCGCAGTGGAGCCAAAACGGCAGCGACCGCTGGCATGTTGGGGTCATGGCGGGATATGGCAACAGCGACAGCAAAACCATTTCCTCGCGAACCGGTTATCGTTCAAAAGCGAGTGTGAATGGATATAGCACTGGCCTGTATGCCACCTGGTATGCTGATGACGAATCGCATAATGGCGCGTATCTCGACAGTTGGGCGCAGTACAGCTGGTTTGATAACACAGTGAAAGGGGATGATTTACAAAGTGAATCCTATAAATCAAAAGGATTTACCGCTTCACTGGAAGCTGGATACAAACACAAATTAGCTGAATTTAATGGCAGTCAGGGAACGCGTAATGAATGGTATGTTCAGCCGCAAGCACAGGTTACCTGGATGGGAGTCAAAGCCGATAAGCACCGCGAAAGCAATGGGACTCTCGTTGATAGCAGCGGTGACGGCAACATTCAGACTCGACTTGGTGTAAAAACCTGGCTGAAGAGTCATCATAAAATGGACGACGGTAAATCCCGCGAGTTCCAGCCATTTGTGGAAGTGAACTGGTTGCATAACAGTAAGGATTTCAGCACCAGCATGGATGGCGTGTCAGTCACTCAGGATGGCGCCCGAAATATTGCCGAGATAAAGACGGGTGTTGAAGGACAGCTAAATGCCAACCTGAATGTCTGGGGAAATGTGGGCGTTCAGGTTGCTGATAAGGGATATAATGACACCTCTGCAATGATTGGCGTTAAGTGGCAATTCTGATCTGAATAATAAGTAAAAGGAGAGAGCCGAATGGGTACCAATTCGGCTCTCTGTGTCATTTTCTTGCAGTCAGCTTTTCCTGCCAGAGTGAAGACAAGCAGATTAAGCTGGCGCACAAGATTTAATCAAGGTGTGTTCAATGGCTTCGCATGATTTGAGTGTTTTTTTGGAAGAGTTCGGCGCAACGGTTAATTTGACGTTGCCTGGTATTGTGTCCGAAAAAGAACGGCTTTTACTCAAGCTGCTAATGGAGGGGATGTCGGTTACAGAAATCTCACAGTACAGAAATCGCAGTGCAAAGACAATTTCACATCAAAAGAAGCAGTTGTATGAGAAATTAGGCATCCAGAGTGATATCACTTTCTGGCGGGATATCTTTTTTCAGTATCACCCGCAGGTAACCACTGCTACGGGAAATAAAAATAAAATTTATCTTCCTGACAACCGTTGTCACCATATTGTCACACCTGAAGCCATCAGTCTGGCGCTGGAAAACCATGAATTCAAACCGTGGATCCAACCGGTATTTTGTGCTCAGACAGGGGTACTGACAGGTTGTGAAGTGCTTGTTCGTTGGGAACATCCGCAAACGGGAATCATCCCGCCGGATCAATTTATTCCTCTGGCGGAGTCATCTGGTCTTATCGTCATAATGACCCGCCAGTTGATGAAACAGACTGCGGATATTCTGATGCCGGTAAAACATTTGCTGCCGGACAATTTCCATATTGGTATCAACGTCTCGGCGGGCTGTTTCTTGGCTGCGGGATTTGAAAAAGAGTGTCTGAACCTGGTTAAGAAATTAGGTAACGATAAAATCAAGCTGGTTCTTGAGCTGACGGAACGTAACCCTATTCCGGTAACGCCAGAAGCCAGAGCGATATTTGATAGCCTTCATCAGCACAACATTACCTTTGCGCTGGATGACTTTGGTACGGGTTATGCGACCTATCGTTACTTGCAGGCGTTCCCGGTCGATTTTATTAAGATCGATAAGTCATTTGTGCAAATGGCGAGCGTGGACGAAATCTCCGGTCATATTGTCGACAATATTGTCGAACTGGCGCGTAAACCTGGTCTGAGTATCGTGGCTGAAGGGGTGGAAACTCAGGAACAGGCGGACTTAATGATCGGTAAAGGCGTTCACTTTTTGCAGGGCTATTTGTATTCTCCGCCAGTACCGGGTAATAAATTTATCTCTGAATGGGTAATGAAAGCAGGTGGTTGATCTAAACCGCTATTCACAACGCATCGGGAGGTTGAGTGGTATCAATTCTCCCGATGCAGTAGATCCTGATAGATCCCCGTTAATATGCCATTTGGCGCAAATTGTTTTTTAATCCACTGCGTCACCTGACCCGTAGCAGAATGCTGAGTCGCCAGTAACATGCGCGAATCCTGGCGCGGATTATGGATTTGTCGGGTAACCAGCAGGGATTGCGTCATCGCCTCACGGACCATGTAATCCGGCAAAAAACCAATCCCTTCACCTAAAATCTGGCACTGACATTTGGTATTGAAATCTGGCACCAGAATCGACTCCTGCCCATGCAGCAACCAACCTACTTTTTTATTAATCGTATGCGCGGTGTCCTCCACCATAATATTAGGGTAAAGACGCAACTGACTTTCAGCGATCGGTTCTGGCATAAAGGCCAGTGGGTGATCCGGGGCAATGGCAAAAGCCCAGCGAATCGCGCCAATTTCAGTGTAATCAATACCGCCACCGTCCAGCAGCGTGTCGGGCGCGCCGATGGCGATATTCGCCTGATTATTGATAATCGCATCCCAGACGCCGTTATACACTTCGGTCGTCACGGTAATCTGGCAGGTAGGAAACTGTTTTTTCAGCACCTGTAATAAGCGTGCGGTGTGTTTGGGCGTATAAAGTAGCTGATTAATACAAATGCGCACGCGCGCTTCTATGCCCTGAGAAATAGTATCGATACTGCGTTTGATGGCGTGAAAATCATTCAGCAGGTCGGTAGCTTTGCGGAAAAAATAACGCCCGGACTCGGTTAACTCAATGCTGCGGGTGTTACGAGTGAACAGCACCACATCCAGCCCCGTCTCCATACGCTTGATGGTGTAGCTAATGGCGGAAGTGGTTAAACCCAACTCTTCTGCCGCTTTACTGAAGCTGCCAAAACGCGCAGCGGTAGTAAATGCCAACAGATTCTCTTCGGTAAAAATTGAGTTCATTAAACCATTCCCGCCATTATCTACTATGAATTTCTCCAGCTATGACTGTAGAGGTATCGGTTAAAGATAGATAATCATTTTTGAATAACTTTTAATACCCGTCGCGTTTAGTCGTCGCTTCGCTTAATTTTTGTCCGCCATATTCTGAAATTATCCCCACGCAGTTACCCGCCAGAAAACCCAGTAACGTTACCGTCCAGTTCATCCCGCTGGCAAAAAACAGCGTCATGCCGAGAAAGCCACCGGGAATAAATGACAGTAACCAGAAACGCCCTTGCCAGACCACCACCGCCGAGAAGGGTACAGTCGTAATCACGCTCGCCCAGAACGCGAACAGTCCACTCACAGAGGCCAGCCAACCGGCAGCCAGCGCGGCGAAAAACGCCCACACCATCCCGGAATAATTAACCGCCAGGCTTCTGATAAACCCCGATTTACCGCCGCCTGCGGCATAAAAACTGCAAAAGGCGACGAACCCTATCGTACCTAATAATTCCCATCCCTGAGAAAGCCCAACATGTGAAGACACTAACTGCCAAAGCCCTGCACAAACACCGACGGTTATACCCGTTGCAGTGAGTCCGTTCATCTTGTTCCCCTCTGGTTAGACATGGACGAAAGCTGCGCTTACATGTGCAGACTATAGAGAAATAAAACCTGATTGAGTGAAAGGGTATCGGGTCAAAGAAACAAATATTGCACTACCGCACACTGCGAAAAGATTGTTGAACATCATTCAACAAAAAGGCGAAATACGGCGAATTAAATTTAAGCGGGTTCTTTTATCAGATTATCGTTGCTATTCTCAATTCATCGAAAACAGCCACAAAAACCAGGGGAATGTGAATGACTATAAAAAATCTACCTGCCGACTATTTATTGGCTGCACAACAGGGCGATATCGATAAAGTAAAAACCTGTCTTGCGCTGGGTGTCGATATTAATACCTGCGATCGCCAGGGGAAAACGGCAATTATGCTGGCAAGTTTATATCAGCAATATGCTTGCGTTCAGGCGTTAATTGATGCCGGGGCGGATATTAATAAACAAGACCTGACATGTTTAAATCCTTTTTTAATGAGCTGCCTGAACGGTGATTTAACGCTGCTACGAATTATTTTACCGGCTAAACCAGACCTTAATTGCGTCACCCGTTTCGGTGGTGTCGGCCTGACGCCTGCCTGTGAAAAAGGCCATTTAAGTATTGTGAAAGAACTTTTGGCGCATACGGAGATTAACGTTAACCAGACCAACCATGTTGGCTGGACGCCGCTACTGGAAGCGATTGTGCTTAACGATGGCGGGATTAAACAGCAGGCGATTGTCCAGCTATTGCTGGAACACGGTGCCAGCCCGCACATGACGGATAAATATGGCAAAACGCCGCTGGAACTGGCGCGGGAACGGGGCTTTGAAGAGATTGCGCAGTTACTGATTGCCGCAGGCGCATAAACCGGGAGGCTGGCTATCGACACACCAGAAAGACGGTGTGTGTGGGCGCTAACTGCGGATGCGGATTTTCTGGCGCAGCGGGGGAAAGGACAGGTTGAACAGGTCTTTGCCAGAGCGGTAAATATCGCACTCCCGGCCCGCCAGCAGTTGCTGACGCTGCTTTGTGAAGAGTACGACAATGCGCCAAACAGTTGTCGGTTGGCACTCACTCACTTTGATGGTCTGTTCCGGCATGGTGATAAGGTTCAGTTTGACGATCAAGGCATTACGGTTGGTCAACATCTTCATATAGAGATGAGTCGATGTCAGCGTTGGCTGTCCCCAACCTTGCAAATGACCGCTCTGAATTTTCACCTTATCGCCTGGCAACAGTGGCACGACATTATTCATCAGCACCTGGGGGAAAATGAAACCCTGTTTAATTATCGCGGCGATAATCCGTTTTATCAGGCATTAAATAAAGAATTACATATTAAACGACGGGCAGTTATTCAGGCAGTAAACGATAAACAAAATATCGCCTTAGCAGTCGCCAGTATGATGGGCTTAGGGATTGGCCTTACGCCATCAGCCGACGATTATTTAACAGGACTGGCGCTTATTTTATTTATATCCGGGCATCCGGCGGAAAAATACAAAGAGGAATTTTATCTCGGTCTGCAACGCGGCAAAAATAATACCACGTTATTAAGTGCCATAACGCTGGAAGCCGCATTACAACAACGCTGCCGGGAAAATATTCATCGTTTTATACACGACATTATTTATGACATCCCTGGGAACGCAACTCAGGCAATAGAAAAAATTAAACATATTGGCTCCAGTTCCGGCTGCGACATGCTGTATGGCATGGCCGATGGTTGTGCGCTGAGCCAAACCTACGGAGGGAATTATGTCAGTTAAAATAGTCATTAAACCGAATACCTATTTTGATTCTGTCTCGCTGATGTCTATCTCCACGCGTGCAAATAAACTCGACGGCGTCGAGCAGGCATTTGTGGCGATGGCGACCGAAATGAACAAAGGCGTACTGAAAAATTTAGGGCTGCTGACGCCGGAGCTGGAACAGGCGAAAAACGGCGACCTGATGATTGTCATCAACGGCAAAGCGGGCGCGGACAACGAGCAGTTGCTGGTGGAGATTGAAGAGTTGTTCAACACCAAAGCGCAAAGCGGCTCGCACGAGGCACGTTACGCCACGATTGCCAGCGCCAAAAAGCATATCCCGGAAAGTAACCTGGCAGTGATTTCGGTCAACGGCCTGTTTGCTGCGCGCGAAGCGCGTCAGGCGCTGCAAAACGACCTTAACGTGATGCTGTTTTCCGATAATGTCTCGGTTGAAGATGAACTGGCGCTCAAGCAGCTGGCCCACGAAAAAGGGCTGCTGATGATGGGGCCAGACTGCGGCACGGCGATTATCAACGGCGCGGCTCTCTGTTTTGGTAACGCCGTGCGTCGCGGCAACATCGGTATTGTTGGCGCATCCGGCACCGGCAGCCAGGAGCTGAGCGTCCGCATTCATGAATTTGGTGGCGGCGTTTCGCAACTGATTGGCACCGGCGGGCGCGACCTGAGCGAGAAAATCGGCGGCCTGATGATGCTCGACGCTATCGGGATGCTGGAAAACGATCCGCAAACTGAAATCATTGTGCTTATCTCCAAACCGCCAGCGCCTGCGGTGGCCCGCAAAGTGCTGGAACGTGCGCGCGCCTGCCGCAAGTCGGTAGTGGTCTGCTTCCTCGGTCGTGGCGAAACGCCGGTTGACGAGCAGGGACTCCAGTTTGCCCGCGGCAGCAAAGAAGCGGCGCTGAAAGCAGTGATGCTCTCCGGCGTGAAACAGGAACATCTCGACCTGCATACCCTGAACCAGCCGTTGATTGCGGATGTGCGTGCGCGTCTGCAACCGCAGCAGAAATACATTCGTGGCCTATTCTGCGGTGGCACGCTGTGTGACGAAACCATGTTCGCGGTGATGGAAAAACACGGCGATGTCTACAGCAACATTCAGCCCGATCCTGAATTCCGCCTGAAAGATATCAACCGCAGCATCAAACACACCTTCCTCGACTTTGGCGATGACGACTTCACCAACGGCAAGCCGCATCCAATGATTGACCCCACCAACCGCATCAGCCGCTTGATCGAAGAAGCGCGCGATCCAGAAGTGGCGGTGATCGTGATGGATTTTGTGCTCGGATTTGGATCGCATGAAGATCCGGTCGGCTCCACCATCGAGGCGATCAAAGAAGCGAAAGCGATCGCCGCTGCCGAAGGACGCGAGTTGATCATTCTCGCCTATGTGCTGGGTACCGATCTCGATACGCCATCGTTAGAACAACAAAGCCAGATGCTGCTTGATGCCGGAGTGATTCTGGCGAGCAGCAGCACCAATACCGGATTGCTGGCGCGTGAATTTATCTGCAAAGGGGAGGAAGCCTGATGAGCCAGTCACTGTTTAGCCAACCGTTGAATGTTATTAACGTCGGCATCGCCATGTTTAGCGATGACCTGAAAAAGCAGCATGTAGAAGTGACCCAACTCGACTGGACGCCGCCGGGACAGGGCAATATGCAGGTGGTGCAGGCGCTGGACAACATTGCCGATTCACCGCTGGCGGACAAAATCGCCGCCGCTAACCAGCAGGCGCTGGAGCGCATTATCCAGTCGCATCCGGTGCTGATTGGTTTTGATCAGGCGATTAACGTGGTGCCGGGCATGACGCCGAAAACCATTCTTCACGCCGGGCCGCCGGTTACCTGGGAAAAAATGTGCGGCGCGATGAAAGGCGCGGTCACCGGAGCGCTGGTGTTCGAAGGGCTGGCAAAAGATCTCGATGAGGCGGCTGAACTGGCGGCTTCCGGGGAGATCACCTTCTCGCCGTGCCACGAACATGACTGCGTGGGATCGATGGCGGGCGTCACCTCGGCCTCGATGTTTATGCACATCGTAAAAAACAAAACCTACGGCAACGTCGCTTACACCAACATGAGCGAGCAGATGGCGAAGATTTTGCGCATGGGCGCTAACGACCAGAGCGTGATTGACCGCCTCAACTGGATGCGCGATGTGCAGGGGCCAATGCTGCGCGACGCGATGAAAATTATCGGCGAGATCGATCTGCGCTTAATGTTGGCGCAAGCGCTGCATATGGGCGATGAGTGCCATAACCGCAATAACGCCGGGACGACGCTACTGATTCAGGCGCTGACGCCGGGGATTATTCAGGCAGGTTATTCCGTGGAGCAACAGCGCGAAGTGTTTGAGTTTGTTGCCAGCAGCGACTACTTCTCCGGCCCGACGTGGATGGCGATGTGTAAAGCGGCGATGGATGCGGCGCACGGCATCGAATACAGCACCGTGGTGACCACCATGGCGCGTAACGGCGTCGAGTTTGGCCTGCGGGTCAGCGGATTACCGGGGCAATGGTTTACCGGCCCAGCGCAGCAGGTGATCGGCCCGATGTTTGCCGGTTATAAGCCGGAAGATTCGGGGCTGGATATCGGCGACAGCGCCATCACTGAAACCTACGGCATTGGCGGATTTGCTATGGCGACCGCGCCCGCAATCGTCGCGCTGGTGGGCGGTACGGTGGAAGAGGCTATCGATTTCTCCCGTCAGATGCGCGAAATCACCCTTGGCGAAAACCCCAACGTCACCATTCCGCTGCTCGGTTTTATGGGCGTGCCGTCGGCAATCGACATCACCCGCGTGGGCAGCAGCGGCATTCTGCCGGTGATCAACACCGCCATCGCCCATAAAGATGCGGGCGTCGGCATGATTGGCGCGGGCATTGTGCATCCACCATTCGCCTGCTTCGAGAAAGCCATTCTTGGCTGGTGCGAACGTTACGGCGTCTGACTTACATGTTTATGCCGGATGCGGCGTGAACGCCTTATCCGGCCTACGGATGGCACGAGAATTTGTAGGCCTGATAAGCGTAGCGCATCAGGCAGTCTGGCGTTGGTCATAACCCCATCACCCTCTGTAGCGGACATAACAACATGAAAGAACTTGTGGTCGTTGCCATTGGTGGCAACAGCATTATCAAAGATAACGCCAGCCAGTCGATTGAGCATCAGGCGGAGGCGGTGAAAGCCGTCGCCGATACGGTGCTGGAAATGCTGGCTTCCGATTACGACATTGTGCTGACCCACGGCAACGGGCCGCAGGTCGGGCTGGATTTACGCCGTGCGGAGATTGCCCACGAGCGCGAAGGGCTGCCCTTAACGCCGCTGGCGAACTGTGTGGCAGATACGCAAGGCGGCATTGGCTATCTGATCCAACAGGCGCTGAACAACCGACTGGCGCGCCACGGCGAGAAAAAAGCCGTCACCGTGGTGACTCAGGTGGAAGTGGATAAAAACGATCCGGGTTTTGCTCATCCCACCAAGCCCATCGGTGCATTCTTCAGTGAAAGCCAGCGTGACGAATTACAAAAGGCTAACCCTGACTGGCGTTTTGTTGAAGATGCCGGACGCGGCTATCGCCGCGTTGTCGCCTCGCCGGAACCGAAACGTATTGTCGAAGCACCTGCCATTAAGGCGCTGATCCAACAAGGCTTTGTGGTAATTGGCGCGGGCGGCGGTGGAATTCCTGTGGTGCGCAGCGAAGCAGGGGATTACCAAAGCGTGGACGCGGTTATCGACAAAGATCTCTCCACCGCGCTACTGGCTCGCGAAATTCACGCCGACATTCTGGTGATCACCACCGGCGTGGAAAAAGTGTGTATTCACTTTGGCAAGCCGCAGCAGCAGGCGCTGGATCGCGTAGATATTGCCACCATGACCCGCTATATGCAGGAAGGGCATTTCCCGCCCGGCAGCATGTTGCCAAAAATCATCGCCAGCCTGACGTTCCTGGAACAGGGCGGCAAAGAAGTGATTATCACCACGCCGGAATGCCTGCCTGCGGCGCTGCGTGGCGAAACGGGCACCCATATTATTAAAACGTAAGGACGTAAGATGAAAGAAAGCAATAGCCGCCGTGAGTTTCTGAGCCAGAGCGGTAAGATGGTTACCGCCGCTGCGCTGTTTGGTACCTCTGTGCCGCTCGCCCATGCGGCGGTTTCTGGCACTATAAACTGCGAAGCGAACAACACCATGAAAATCACTGACCCGCATTACTATCTCGACAACGTGCTGCTGGAAACCGGTTTTGACTACGAAAACGCTGTGGCGGTGCAGACCCGCACGACGCGTCAGACCGTGGAGATTCAGGACGGTAAAATTGTCGCCCTGCGCGAGAATAAGCAGCATCCGGACGCCATGCTGCCGCACTATGACGCTGGCGGTAAGCTGATGCTGCCCACCACCCGCGACATGCATATTCATCTCGACAAAACCTTTTACGGCGGGCCGTGGCGCTCGCTCAATCGTCCGGCAGGCACCACCATCCAGGACATGATCAAACTCGAGCAGAAAATGCTGCCGGAGTTGCAACCGTACACCCAGGAACGGGCGGAAAAACTGATCGATTTATTGCAGTCGAAAGGTACCACCATTGCCCGCAGCCACTGCAATATCGAACCGGTTTCCGGCCTGAAAAATCTGCAAAATTTGCAGGCGGTGCTGGCGCGACGTCAGGCGGGTTTCGAGTGTGAAATTGTCGCCTTCCCGCAGCACGGTTTGCTGCTGTCGAAATCGGAACCCTTAATGCGTGAAGCGATGCAGGCAGGGGCGCATTACGTCGGCGGGCTGGACCCAACCAGTGTCGATGGCGCGATGGAAAAATCCCTCGACACCATGTTCCAGATTGCGCTGGACTACGACAAAGGCGTCGATATTCACCTGCACGAAACCACGCCGGCGGGCGTGGCAGCCATCAATTATATGGTTGAAACAGTGGAGAAAACGCCACAGCTGAAAGGCAAGCTGACCATCAGCCACGCCTTCGCGCTGGCTACGCTCAACGAACAACAGGTCGATGCGCTGGCAAACCGAATGGCGGCGCAGCAAATTTCTATCGCCTCGACGGTGCCGATTGGCACGTTGCATATGCCGCTCAAACAGCTACACGACAAAGGTGTAAAAGTGATGACCGGCACCGACAGCGTTATCGACCACTGGTCGCCTTACGGCCTGGGCGACATGCTGGAAAAAGCCAATCTGTACGCGCAGCTCTATATTCGCCCTAACGAACAGAACCTCTCCCGTTCGCTGTTTTTAGCCACTGGCGATGTATTGCCGCTCAACGAAAAAGGCGAGCGTGTGTGGCCAAAAGCGCAGGATGACGCCAGCTTTGTGCTGGTGGACGCCTCCTGTTCTGCCGAGGCGGTGGCGCGTATCTCGCCGAGAACGGCGACGTTCCATAAAGGGCAACTGGTGTGGGGGAGTGTGGCAGGTTGATACGCATTTGATATGTCTGCAACGGTGAATAGTAAGAGATTTAAGCCCCAGAGAGTGGGGCTATCTGAATATGAGTGTGTCGGCAGTGGTTTGCTAATGAATCATCCTGAACTTTATAATCTCCAGGCATAATTTTTAGGGGGTTATTTGAGAGAAATACACAAAAAAAGAGTTTTAACAAAGATATTTATCAAGCCATAAATGTGACCTGCTTCGGATAAAAAAGATTAAGCGTAGAAAAACCAATGATACTCTTGCTGATTATTATCAAGAGTAATTATGATGTGATTTATTTTTCCATGATTACGTAAATATTCCCATGTCCATAGAAGAAAATATCTCACAAAAATATCCCCATGCTTCCTGTTGTACTTTTGGCGATTCAGCAGCGTTGGCCGATCACCTCGCAACGTTGATTGCGACTGGTGTTAAAACTGCTTCCTGTGGTTCGCTGGCGGGATGTATTGAGGACAATGCGTTTCCGATGATTGGTGAGTATAAGATTGTGCAAAATAGCGCTGGCGAGCCTGTTTGTGTTATCAGAATTATTGGCCTGCATTTACTGCGCTTTTCAGATGTCACTGAAGAGTTTGCCCGTAAGGAAGGCGAAGGTGATCTCAGTCTTAAATATTGGCGTAATGAACACCGTCGTTTTTTCGAGGCGGAAGGAAGTTATTCGCCAGAAATGGACGTTATCTTCGAAGAGTATGCCCTTATTGCCGTTGTGTAGATAATTAATTTATCTGCGCCCAAAAAATAAATATAGTCAGTTTTACTCTTTTACGTATGGCAAAAATTACACGTATTGGCCCTGTGGGGAACGTTGCTGCTCTGTTTGATTCAGGTACGCGGTATGTTGGGGCTGGATCGGGCGGCTTAAATATTGGCTATATTCAATGGACGCGTTTTGCCGCGATGACATATCAGGCATCGCCAAATACACATAGCTAATCAGGAGTAAACGCAATGAAGATCAAAGCTATTGGTGCATATTCCGCTAAACAACCGCTGGAACCGATGGACATCACCCGCCGTGAACCGGGACCGCATGATGTCAAAATCGAAATCGCTTATTGTGGCGTCTGCCATTCCGATATCCACCAGGTCCGTTCGGAGTGGGCGGGGACGGTTTATCCCTGCGTGCCAGGCCATGAAATTGTGGGTCGCGTGGTGGCCGTTGGTGATCAGGTGGAAAAACATGCGCCGGGCGATCTGGTGGGCGTCGGCTGTATTGTCGACAGTTGTAAACACTGCGAAGAGTGTGAAGACGGGCTGGAAAACTATTGTGATCACATGATAGGGACCTATAACGCGCCGACGCCAGACGAGCCGGGCCATACTCTGGGCGGTTATTCGCAGCAAATTGTTGTTCATGAGCGTTACGTTTTACGTATTCGCCACCCGCAAGAGCAGCTTGCCGCCGTTGCGCCGTTGCTGTGTGCAGGCATTACGACCTATTCACCGCTGCGCCACTGGCAGGCCGGGCCAGGTAAAAAAGTGGGCGTGGTCGGCATTGGCGGTCTGGGGCATATGGGAATCAAGCTGGCCCACGCTATGGGGGCGCATGTGGTGGCGTTTACCACTTCTGAATCAAAACGCGAAGCGGCAAAAGCCCTGGGGGCTGATGAAGTCGTTAACTCGCGTAATGCCGATGAAATGGCGGCCCACGTGAAGAGTTTCGATTTCATTTTAAATACAGTTGCTGCGCCGCATAATCTCGATGATTTTACGATTTTGCTGAAACGCGATGGCACCATGACGCTGGTTGGCGCTCCCGCAACGCCGCATAAGTCGCCGGAGGTTTTCAACCTGATCATGAAACGTCGCTCAATTGCCGGCTCGATGATTGGCGGCATTCCAGAAACCCAGGAGATGCTCGACTTCTGCGCCGAACATGGCATCGTAGCTGATATAGAGATGATTCGGGCCGATCAAATTAACGAAGCCTATGAGCGAATGTTGCGCGGCGATGTGAAATATCGCTTTGTGATTGATAATGGCACGCTAACGGACTGAAAAATTAAATATAGCGTGTAGTGCTACATATAACGTCGCTCTCCGGCACTAAGAGAGCGACAACATTCAGGGCAGGGGCAAGAGCTCGCTGCCTGTGTAAAGCGATCAGTCGACATGACCCAGTGCTGCTTATTAAACGATCAATAAATATATTTTGTGAATGTACGAGTTGACATTCATATGAAAAAAATCATAATTCCGTCATGTTCGCGTAGGGCAGTTTCTGTATCTTATGCATCGCACCAGGGCCTGACAGGAAATATGCTGTAAGGTTCGTATCAAAAAACCGCCATTAGCTCATCAGGAAGAGCAGACGACAACCAGGATTGTTGTATGGTACGGGGTTCGAGGCCTCGATGGCGGTCCAATTTCTCAATTGGGTTGGTTACAATTATCAGCTCACCGATGTGTCACTCCTTCATAAATCAGCCGTAGCGCAAAGACACCAATAATCGCACCAATAACCCGACTGGCAACGCGCTGCATACGCCCGTATGCACGACGCACGGCGGGTAAAGAAAACGCCTGACTAAGAAATACACGCCAGATAATAGATGCGAGCACAATCCCCGCCCAGGCCATAAACCGCGCCCAGGTCGGCGTTTCTGCGCTTAACGTCACTGAGAAGATACTGATAAAAAATAAAACTGTTTGTGGATTAGAGAGATCGGTAATGAGTCCACGGCGGAAAAATACATACCAGGGAGCATTAAGCGGCTGCTGTAATGCGCTCATCTGTGGTGTTGATTGTCGGCGCATACTGTTCCAGGCAAACCATAAAAGATAAGCGCCGCCGACGATTTTAATGAGTGAGAAAATCTCTTCACACTGGGTAATGAGCGTCGCCATCCCAAACAATCCCAACCCGGAATAGATGGCATCGCCAAGCGCCACGCCAAGCCCGGTGAGTACACCTGCACGACGGCCTGAGGCCAGGCTGGTTTGTACCACGACAAAGAGATTTGCCCCCGGATTAAAAAAGGTGATGACGAACAGTCCGACGGTCAGGTAAACGGCGTGCAAGGGGTCCATAGTGATTTCACCCATAAATAAGCTGAATTAACTTCATCATATTTATAGTAAAAATGACTGAATGCGAGCGCGATCACAAAGGTTGTCGATCTAAGAGAGTGCCACCCGTACTGTGACAGGTGGCAAAGGGGTATCAGAAGAGATATTTCACGCCCAGCATTCCCTGGGTATCGCTGTAACCATTGTCACCCAACTGCTGGGCGACGTTGCCCCACAGTTGCAGACGCGGGGTAAGCTGACCTTCTACCCCCATTTTTAACTCGCCAATATTACGCGTGCCAGTAATTGCATCGCTGATGCCATCCATTTTCACGCTGTAATTGCGTGAGTTATAAATCCAGTTGGCTTCCACGAAAGGCTGGAAAGAACGCTCTTTATGATCATCAATAGCATGATGACCCTGCAGATACGCTTTAACCCCCAGACGCGTTTGCAGGTTGCCTTCGGTGCTGTCCTCAACCAGCGTGCCATTGTCTTCCGTATGATTGTCTGCCTTCACATCCATCCACGTCAGTTGCATTTTGGGCTGCAACCAGTAGCTGGTGCGGGCATCAGCGCTTTCACCGAGACGGAAGGTGTAACCCGCTTCAACGGCAGCAGTGATGCCGTCAGAGTGATATTTCTCACTCGGCAGGTACTCGCCGGAGACGCTGTTATCAAACCAGTTATAGAGCAACCAGCTGTCAACATAAGTCCCTGTTTTGTCTGCTTCGTTAGCGTACCAGGTGCCATACACGCCCACGCTGTAGCCGTGGATTTGCCCACGTGAGCTGTACCCGGTCAGGCTGGAATGCGTGTGACTCTTGCTGTTGGCATAGACAGCC